>JBBRHE010000096.1:0-13163 GCA_038223165.1 Tepidisphaerales bacterium | reverse complement strand
CGCCGCGGGTGAAAAGCTTGGCGATCTCGAAGGTCGTGTGAGCATCCTCTCGGCGGATGAATTGGTTTCCCGTACCACGGGCGGCTCGCCCGTGTCTTCCGCAGAAGAGAATCACGGGCGGGCCGCCCGTGGTACGGCGGATGAAGCCTACGACTGGAACCAGCATCCGCATCGCCTGCGGCTGGCGATCGACCTCGTTCGTTTCGACGAAGCAAACGCCGCCGTCGCGCGACATCTGCTTGGAAAAACTGTCGTCGTTGATGATCTGACTGTTGCAGCGGACCTTCACACGCATGGTGCTGCAGGTTGGCGTTACGTCACCAAGCTCGGTGAGGTCATCGAATCCGACGGCACGCTTCGCGCCGGGCCGTTGACTGCCGGGATGGGGCTCTTGTCTCGTCACGCCGAGCTCGAATCGCTCGACCAGCAGATCAAGGACGTCGACGGGCGCATCGCGACGCTCGCCGCCCAGATCGCCGAGGGCAACGCGTCGGCCAAGGCGTTGGAAGAGGAGCAGAACACGCTCCGCACGGCGCTCTACGCGGCCAACACGCAAAAGGTCGAGTTGAACAGTGCCCTCGCGCAGAACAACGACAAGCAGAACGCGCTGAAGCGAGAACAGCCACTGCTCGATCGCGAATTGCAGGTCATGCTCGATCAGACGGGCAAACTGAAGAGCGAAGAGCTCACCCTCGTCGAACTGCGGACGACGTGGGAACAGAAGCAGGCGACCAGCCAATCGTTCGTCGACGCCTCGGCCGACCGGCAGCGCGAGATCGCCGAGATGCTGCGCGCCGCCAGTGAAGACCTCACCGCCAGTCGGGTCGCCGCGGGCCAGGTTCAGGAAAAGCAGCTTAACAGCCGCCAGCAAGTCGAGCGGCTGACCGCTGCCGTGTCGGAACTGACTCAGCAGTTGGAACGCGTGACGAAGTCGATGGAATCGGTCACCACCAAACGCCCGAACGTCGAACGCGAACTGCAAGCCGCCCAGCAGAACGAGAAGACGCTCTCAGCAAAGCAGACTGAACTGTCCGGTCAGATCGAAACGCTCGTCGCTCAGGTGAAATCACTCGGCGACATCGTTCGCGAACTGACCGGCCGGGTCGAATCACTGCGCGGTGAGCATGCATCGATCGAAAGTGAACTGCACGCGGTGCAGATCAAGGCCGGCGAGCAGCGCGTGCGCCTCGAATCGCTCGTCGCGCGCACACTGGAAGAACTGCAGCTCGACCTGCCCGCCAAGTATGCCAGCTACGGCGAGAATGGTGGCGAAGGCTACCAGCCCGGCGAGATGAACTGGCTGGAAGTGTCCAACGAGATCAAGGAACTGAAGGAAAAGATCGGCCGGCTCGGCAACGTCAACCTCGACTCGCTCGACGAGCTGACCAATCTCGAGGAACGCGAAAAGTTCCTCGCCACGCAGGTGACCGATCTGACCGACAGCAAGCGGCAACTGGAAGAGCTGATCGACACGATCAACAAGGAATCGTCCATCCGCTTCGAGCAGACTTTCAACACCGTCCGCGAGCACTTCCAGGGCATGTTCCGCAAGCTGTTTGGTGGTGGCAAGGCCGACATCGTTCTGGAGACGGAACTGGAAGACAAGGCCGGCCACGTCGGCACGATCGGCCCCGATGGTCAGACGCAACTGCCGATCATGAAGCGCATCGATCCGCTCGATGCAGGCATTGAAATCCTGGCGCATCCACCCGGCAAAAAACCTGTGACGATCAGCCAGTTGTCTGGTGGCGAAAAGACGATGACGTGCGTTGCGCTGCTCATGAGCATTTTCAAGAGCAAGCCCAGCCCGTTCTGCATCCTGGACGAAGTGGACGCCGCGCTGGACGAAGCCAACAACGGCCGATTCAATCTGATTGTTCAGGAATTTTTGGCCTACAGCCAGTTCATCATCATCACCCACAGCAAGCGCACCATGCAGATCGCCGACACACTGTACGGTGTGACGATGCAGGAGCAGGGCGTGAGCAAGCGCGTCGCGGTGAAGTTTGACCAGGTCGATTCACAGGGCCACATCAAAGAAGAAGAGTACGCCGCGGCTTAGCGTCCATCCCGATCTGATTTAACGCAGAGGCGCAGAGAGAAGAACGCAGAGGAACACAGAGAAATAAAAGAAGGATGGGCTAAAGCATCTTCATCCTAGACGTAGCGTGTCATCCCGATGCGAGCGGTAGCGACCTGAGGGATCTCGACCTTTCAAGCGGTTCTGCCCGATCGAGATCCCTCCCGTCGCCTACGGCTCCGCTCGGGATGACAACGATTGTTCGTGCAACCTTACGTCCGAGATTAGGATGGGCTTAACATGATAGCCCATCCTCCTTTGTTTTAACTCCGCGTTTCTCTGCGTTCCTACCTCAGCGCCTCTGCGTTGGAGTCTCTCTGTTTTAGCTCTGTTTCGTAAAACGCGCCGACTGACGGTCCGCCATCCATTTGCAGATTTGCCAGAGGTTCGACACCGGTACGTTCGTGTACGGCAGGGTGTGCATGTAGCCCGGCGGGCCAAACTCGGGGGTCAGTGTGCTGATTTTCATGCCGGCCTTCCGTTGCGACGCCCAGATCATGTCCCACCATTTTTCGTGCGCGAGCAACGCGGGTTCATATTCCGGCGCGCGGGGGTCAGGAACCTGTGGACCTTGCTCGTACCCGACCCGGCTGTGCAGGTGGACCGTGCGACTCGCAGCCAGCGCGATGATGTCGTCGCAACCAGTCAACAATCGTTCGGCGACAACCACCCAGTGGGAAAAGTCGGCGCAGAGTTTGAGGTTCGGGTGACGATCCAATAGGTCGCGTGTCTGCCAAGGGTTGAACAGTTGACGGCCACGGTGCGTTTCGTGCGCGACCGTCAGCCCGGAGGACGCTTCGATGGTCAACGCTTCCTTAAAGTACGCATCGGCCTCGGCTGATGACCAGCCATCGACGCCGCTATGACAATTCAGCTTGATCGCGCCGAGCCGCTGGGCCCGATCGAGTTGCTGGCGATAGGATGCCAAGTGCGCCTTCACGTCAGCCCCACCCGAGAACGCCATCGCGACGTAGTCAAAACCATGCTCTTTCAGCAGGCCGACGAACCGTGTCGCCTCTTCCGGCGACGGTAATGGGCATTCGATCGCGCTAAACCCCTCGGCCTTGATCTTGGGGAAAGCAACTTCCCACGACAGATCGATACCCCACAAGTGTCGAACCAACTGCAGCTTCATTCATGCTCCTTTAGATCCGCCTATCATTGAACAGAATGGTGACGCTTCGTGCAAATCCCTGAGGCGCTTGACCCCATTCTCCCATTCCTCTATAGGTTTATAGGCTAGAAGTTGTTGTCCTCCCGGAGTGATTCATGACAGCGTCGAATTGGAAAGAAGCGTTAGGCGATCGCGTGCCCGCTGACATGGCGCGCGAGATCGACTCGTTCGAGGCGTTGATCGCGCTGCGCAAGACCGGCAAGGTGGATGAGAAAGTCTTCGCTGAACAACGCTTACGCCGTGGCGCCTACGGTCAGCGGTACGACAACGGTCAGCGTCACGATGGTCTTAAGACGCAAAAGCTCGACTATTCGGCGCTCACCAAGGGTCCCGACACGTTCTGGGACGCGCCGGGCATGCTGCGGTTGAAGATTCCCTATGGCGGTGTAACCCCGACACAATTCCGCGAGCTGGCGAACCTGGCCGAGGAATACAGCGACAACATCTTGCACGTCACGACACGGCAGGACTTTCAGTTGCACTTCATCCACATCGAGGACACGCCCGAGATCTTTCGGCGGTTGGCCGCCGTCGGCATCACGACTCGCGAAGCGTGTGGCAATAGCGTGCGTAACGTGACGGCCTGCCCCTTGGCGGGTGTCTGCCACACCGAGGCGTTCGATGTCACGCCGTACGCAAAGGCATTGGCGATGTATCTGCTGGGTCACCCGGACACGCAGGACTTCGGGCGCAAGTTCAAGATTGCGTTCAGCGGGTGCGCGGATGAAGCGTGCGCGCTGGTCAGCATCCACGACATGGGCGGCATCGCTGCGGTGCGCCAAGTCGACGGCAAGACCGTCCGTGGGTTCGCGTTGTACGTTGCTGGTGGGCTGGGCGCGGTGCCGCACCAGGCCAAACTGTTCGACGAGTTCGTGAGCGAGGAAGACCTGTTCCACCTGTCGCGCGCGATGGGCCGTGTGTTTGCGCGGCTGGGAGAGAAGAAGAACCGCAACCGAGCACGGTTGAAATTCCTCGTGCAGAAGCTCGGCATCGAGGAATTCAAGCGGCTGGTGCTCGAAGAGCGCAAGATCATGCCGGAAGACCCGACCTGGCGCAAACACTTCGACACGATAGAGAAGTTTGAAGAGGTCGGTGAACCCCTGAAGACCGTGCAACTGACGGTTGGCAAGAAGTCGCCCGAGTTCGACGCATGGGCCGACACGAACGTCTACTACCAGCGGCAGGCGGGCTACGCCGTCGTCACCGTCACGCTGCCGCTCGGCGATTTCACGCCGACGCAATCGCGGGCGCTGGCGGACATCAGTGAACGCTACGCGAATGGCAACGCCCGCACGACGGTTGAGCAGAACGTCGTGCTTCGTTGGGTGCATCGTGAAAAGCTAGATGCGCTTTATAGCGAACTCAAAGCCGTCGGTTTGGCCCAACCGGGCGCGGGATCGATCGTTGACGTTACCGCGTGCCCGGGAACGGATACTTGCAAGCTGGGCATCGCGTCGAGTCGGGGCCTGGCTGGTGAACTGCGGACGCGCCTCGCGACGACTGCGGTGACGATGGAAAAGCCGGTGAAGAACCTGCGCATCAAGGTGTCCGGTTGTTTTAACAGTTGCGGTCAGCACCACGTTGCCGATCTCGGTTTCTATGGCAACAGCCGCAACATTGGTGGCTTCACCGTCCCGCACTTCCAGGTCATGCTTGGTGGGCAGTGGAGCAAGAATGGTGGCAGCTACGCGCTGGCCATGGGCAGTGTGCCGAGCAAAGCGATCCCGAAGCTGGTCGGCGCACTCACCGAGCGTTACACCGCCGAGCGGCAGGGTGAGGAAACGTTCCAGGGCTGGTGCCAGCGCATCGGCAAGAAGGAATTGAAGGTCATCGTCGACGGTTTCACGAAAGTGCCACCCCACACGGAAAACCCGGATTTTTACACCGACTGGGGTGACCCACGCTCGTACAGCATCGGTGACATTGGTGTCGGTGAATGCGCGGGTGAGGTCGTGTCGCTGTCCGAGTTCGGTTTCGCGCAAGCCGAGAGTGAGGCATTTGAAGCGACGCTGAAGCTGGACGACGCCGACTACAAGTCCGCCGACCACATGGCGTACGGCGCGATGATCACTGCGGCCAAGACGCTGGTGCAGGAGCAATGGCTGGACGTGCCAACCGACAACGACACGATCGTTCGCGAGTTCCGTACGCGGTTCGTCGAGACGGCCCTGTTCCGCGACCGGTTCCACCTGGACCAGTTCAGCAATTATTTCTTCAACCGCCACGAGAACGGCCCCGACACCCGTTACACGACCGACACGGCCCATAAGCTGATCGAAGAGACCAACCTCTTCATCGACGCGGCCCACAAGTGCCACGCGAAGGTGCGCGAGCAGATGAGCAAGATCATCAAGCCACCGGAGAATCCAAACTAGCATTTAAGTAGGACAGGCATTCCTGCCTGTCTCTCCCCCCGTTCTCCTCCTGTCTTCGCAAAATGAGGACGAGGGGAGAGACAGACAAGACTGTCTGTCCTACGGAAGAAGAAACGAAGACGCCTCATGACCGCTCACAAGATCGCCGTAAAACTCTTTGCCACCTCGAACGAAATTCACGGGGAAACGTTCGTGCCGGTGTTTCATCACTGGATTCAGAATCAAGCGATCGCCGATCACATGTTGATCGACGTGGCCGACTACGCGCACGTTCCGGACGGCCCGGGCACGGTGCTCGTCAGCCACGAAGCCAACATCTACGCCGACCGCGAGGGTGGGAAACTGGGGTTGCTCTACACGCGCAAGCAACCGGTCGCCGGCACGTTCCGCGATAGGCTCAAGCAGGCGATCGGCGCGACACTGAACATCGCATCGTTGCTGCAACGGGCTCCCGAGTTCGACGGCAAGCTCTCGTTCGCGACGGGTGAGATTCTCATCCGCATCAACGACCGGCTGCTGGCCCCCAACACGTCAGAAACCTTCACCGCGGTGAAGGTGGACATCGAAGCGGTGGGTCGCGAGTTGCTGGGCGATTCGGTGACGGTCGAACACTATGCGTCGCCGTTGGGTGTGTTTGAAGTGGCGATGAAGTCCTCGAACGCTGGGGACGTTCAATTGCTGGTGGATAAGCTGCCTGTCCCCGCAAATGTCTAGGCGCTCGCCCGCCCGGCCGACAGCAAATCTAACGGTTGCGTCCGCGCCGTGCTGATGGCCGGCCAAAGGCTGGCGACGATCGAGATCGCCATCACGATGGCCGAGCCCAGCACGATGATGCCCCATGGGATGACGGTCGGTGGGGCATAGCCGATGGTCAGTTGACTGAACGCCTTGGCGCTGATCGCCATCTCCAGCCCCGCAGCGATGCCGAGGCAGACGCCGACAATGCCCAGCAGCATCGATTCTGCGACGACCATGCGCAGCAGTTGCGACCGCGTGACACCGATTGCGCGCAGCACGCCAAACTGCCACCGCCGCGTACGCACGCTCGCCATGATCGTGTTGGTCACACCGAGTGATGCCACCCCCATCGCTGCGAACGCGACGGTGCTGACTAACAGCAGCATGTTGTTCACACCATCCTGGATGCCCTTTTTGATCTGCCGCACGTCACTGACGACAATGTTGTCCTTTGCCAGGCGAGTTCGGAGGTCTTTAACAACTTGATCGCGCTCAGTGAAAAACTCGAGGTTGGCTGCGAACAGGTAGGCGTCGGTCACACCGAAGTCTTCCTTGATGTCGGCCAGTGACCCGAACACGCTCGCTGCGGTGCGCTGCTCGAGCTGGCGACCGAGGTCGAACCGGCTGGCCATGACGTCGATGCCCGGCGACCAGACGATTCCGCAGATCGTATAATCGACCATCCCATGGCGTGACGTGCGCAACGGCAGCTTGTCACCAACCTTAACTCCCTTCAACTGCCGAAACTCATCCGTCACGATGATGTGCCGGCCCAGCTTCAGCTTTTCGGTTGCATATTCGACCATCGCCGCCTGCTCGTCACGGTTCAAGGGTCGACCGGAATTGTCGCGGAACTCCAGTTCCATCATCTTGAGCGCGAGGTCGGGGTCCATACCGAAGAACATGGTCGCGTCGGGCAACATCGCCATGCTCGCCAGCGCGAACATGCCACCCCCCAACTGCGGCGACGCGATGGCCAGCGGCATCACTTCTTTCGATTTGATGCCAGGCGTCTGGCGCAGTTTCGTTTGATCGTCCGGGCCCAGCGCGCTGGGGCTGAAGATGAAAACATCCGGAAACTTGTCCGGCAGCTTCCAACCATTCAGCATCGTCTTGCCCTGCGTCTGAAGGACGATCAGGATCGCCAGCCCGACCATCAGCGACGCACACGTCCCTGCGGCGCGCCACAGGCCACCACTGAGTTGTTGGCGCAGCAGGGCATACCGCAATCCAAACATCGCGGCGATCAGTGGGCCCAAGAGCTTTTCGATCGTCCAGACGAACGCCGGCGCCAGCAGGAAGAACCCGATCATCACGCCCGGAAGGCCCAGGATGAAGTGACCTAAGAACGCCACGACTTTCGCCTGCTGGGGCGCGTCGGTGAAGCCAAGCATTTCGAGCACACGCTGCACGGGGCCGTACAACAACAGCGGGTCGAGCGCAATCAGGATCAGCCCGAAGATCGTTGCGCGGGTCGGGAAGCGTGACAGTTTCGGTGATGCCAACGGCGTCATCGCGGCCAAGGGGTCGACGCGTGTCGCCTGCCATGCCGGCAGCAGGCTCGCGAGCACCGCAGCGACGATCGACCCGATCCCACCGAGCAAAATCCCCCCGCGGTCGACAGTCACACCGGTCTCTTCAAAAATCCATTTGAATCGAGGCAGCACGGTCAGAATCTTTACGAATAGGATGCCGACGGGCACACCGATCGCCACCGCGATGAAAGATAACAGCAGCGCCTCGACGACCACCAGCCGTGCGACCTGCGACCGCACCGCGCCGATCGCGCGCATCATCGCGAGTGTTCGCTGGCGTTCGGTCACTCCCATCGACAGCGTCGAGAAGACGATAAACGTCGCTGCGACCATCGATACCAGCCCACCCAGGTAGCTGAGCATCTTCATGCCGGCAAGGTTCTTGCTCATTTCCTGCCGCTGGTCGCTGGTCAGTCGCAGGCGCAAGGTCGGGTCGACGGCTTGGAGCTTGGTCTTCCAGCGATCTGCGAATTCGCGAGCGTCAACGCCGCGTTTCAGGATGATGGATGCCCGGCTGACCTTGTCCGGATTATTCGGTGACACGTGCTTCTGCAATGTTTCAAGAGGCACGTAAATCGTCGGGGTGTGCATCGCGAGTAAGCCCGGCTTACGGATGATGCCGACAACGCTCACGTCCAGTGGGCCGCGCGGGCTGGGCAGTTTGAATGTGTCACCGACCTTCACCTTCAGCGCGTCCGCCGCAGCCTGGTCGACGACGACGTCGGTGCCGTCCGAACGGTTGAACCACTTGCCCGCTGTCACATTCAGTTGGTCGACTTCGCGATCCTCTGGTCGGCGGATGCCGGTCACAATCGCTTCGCGCGACTTGATCGGTGTGCCCTCCTTGTCGAGCAATTGCGATTCACTTTCGAGCCGTCCAATGACGGACTGCACGTCCGGGTCGGTCCGAAGGTCGCGCACGACCTGTTCGTCAACACCACCGCGCGGGTCGTTCTGCTTGGTGATCTGCGCGTCCGAAGCCCCCATGAATTTTGCAAGAAACCCCTCAGCGGCCGTCTGGGCCGACGCGTACCCACTGGTGACGGCAACAACAAGCGCGACCGAGAAAAGGATCGCCAGAACCGTCAGCGCAGTGCGAACCTTACGGGTCGAGAACTGGGCGAGGACTAGCTTGGTGAGAACCATGGAGGGGGTAAGGATGAAAAAGAAGGATGAAGGATGAAGTGAATCGCGCTTCATCTTTTTTTCAGCCTTCAGCCTTCAAACTGCATCCTTATTATTTCAACGTTTCCTGATATTTCCGTGCCAACCCCGTCCCACCTTCCATGCCTTCGGTGCTGAAGCGGTCGACGAGGTTGCCGTCACGAATCACAGCGACCTCCTGGGCGTAGGCTGCCACGGTCGGCTCGTGGGTCACCATGACGATGGTCTTGTTGTGGATGACCGACAGATCGCGAAGCAACTCGCACACGCCTCGACTGTTGGCGCTGTCGAGATTGCCGGTCGGCTCGTCGGCGAGGATAACCGCAGGGTCACTGACGAGTGCTCTGCCGATCGCGACGCGCTGCTGTTCACCACCGCTCATTGCGTCTGGTCGATGATGTCGACGCGACCCCAAACCCAGCGTACTCAACAGTTCGTCAATCTTGTTCTTGTGCTCGTTCGTCAACCGCCCGCCAAGCATCAGCGGTAGCGCGATGTTTTCTTCGGCGCTGAGTGTCGGGATCAGGTTGAACGACTGAAACACCAGCCCGATCCGCTCTCGGCGGAAGAGGGTCAGCGTCTTGTCGTTCATCGTTGTCAGGTCGGTCCCGTCCACGAGCACCTTCCCGTTCGTCGCGGTTGTCAGACCGGCCATCAGGTGCAACAGTGTGCTCTTTCCCGACCCACTGGCCCCCATGATGGCCAGAAACTGACCACGCGGGACTGTCAGTGAGATACCGCGCAACGCCGTCACGTCACGGTCCCCCTGGCGGAAGTTCTTCGTGACGTTTTCAACGACCAGCGGCGACATCCGGCTCCTACTTAAGACACGCGAACACCGAATGATAGTCGCGGGGGTTAGAAACTAAAAGGCGAGATCAACCATCATTCCCACGATCCGAATCGCGTGCTCCGGTTCCCTCTTCCCCGCGTACTGGCGGTACGCCCGGGAGAGGGGGGAGATCGCTCGTTTCACGCGTCGAGTTTTCCGTCCTACAATCCACCTGGATGCGTCTCCTCGTCACGGCTGACATTCACTACAACCACCCGGTCTCGCGACCGTTGGCCGACGATCTCATCGATTCGATGAACATCGCGGGTGGGGATGCTCTGCTCGTCGTGGGGGACACGGGGGTCGCTGATGGGGATGTCATCGAGCAGTGTTTATCACGGTTCACGTTTGCAGGCCCAAAGCTTTTCGTCGCGGGCAATCATGAGTTATGGACTGGCCGGGCGGACAGTTATTCGATCTTTATGGAAGAGTTGCCCAATCGCGTGCGCGCCCTCGGTTGGCAGTGGCTTGAGACCGATCCGTTCGTCACGGGTGACGTCGCGATTGTGGGGTCGGTGGGGTGGTACGACTACTCGTTCGCGCAGGCAAACCTGGGCATTCCCAAGCGGTTCTACGCCGAGAAGGTGTCCCCCGGCGCCGCCAAACATCTTGGTAGGTACGACGCGCTCTTGGCGGGTGGTGACGTGACAGCCGAGCTGCTAAACGTTGTGGCGCGGTGGAACGATGGAAAGTTCGTAAAGCTTGGTCGATCGGATGAGACATTTTTGAACGAATGTCTCGCGCGGCTGGAAAGCGCCTGTGCCGCGAACACACACGCCCGGCGTTTGATCGCTGCGGTCCATCACGTCCCGTTTCGAGAACTGCTGCCCCCACCAAAGTCCGCGCAGTGGGATTTCGCCAAGGCCTACCTCGGTAGTGAACGAATCGGACAGACCCTGCAGAAATTCCCCAATGTCGATACCCTCTTCTGTGGTCACAGTCACTTACCAGGGGATGTGACGGTTGGCGCTATCCGCGCCATCAACATCGGTAGTGGGTACCGGCACAAACTGTTTCAGGCAGTGGAACTCTAAATTCACAAAAGTGCGCAGCGTGGCGTCGCGGCGCGCACCGGCCGGGCAAGCAATCCGAAGTTTTCTCTACGAACTTCTTCAAGAAAATCGAGATGTTTCAACAGAATGTGCGCTCCAGGGTGCTCTGGCGCGCACCGGTGCTGGAGAGGATAGGACGATGTTGTGCGCAGGCGGCGTAAGCCGTCTGCGATGCTCTTTGACAAGTGAATACACGGGTCGCGCGTGTCCAATTCCCACGCTGCGGATCATCCCAAGGCCATGTCATCCCGAGAGGCGCGGTAGCAACTCGAGGGATCTCGACGGACCTGAGTGTGTCCGCAACCCTGATCTCTCAGGTCGCTACCGCTCGCTTCGGGATGACATCTCGGTGGGAGAGGACGCTGTGAGCTATTTGCAGGCTTTCTCCCAAACCGACGTCACATGGATGGCCGTCGTTTCGTGTCGTTTGTTGTCGTTTATATGTCGGTTCGCGGTCGTTTATATGTCGGTTTGCAGAGACGTTCGGAAACGTAATCCTCGGCCGATGATCACGTTAAGGAAAGAAGGCCGTTCGCAGCAATTATTTCAGCTGCGAACGGTCGGAATCGATCGGTCAGTCGAGGTTCAGGATCTGCGTGATCGCGCTTTGCGAGAAGCCGGCCTTGATGCCACCACCGAAGACGTAGAGTCGGCCATTCCTTAATACGGGGAAGATGCCGTGTCTGGCAGTGGGCATGTCGGCGGCGCGGCGCCAGCCGTTGGTCGTGGGGTTGTAGACATCGACACGGGCGTAGACACCGGCGCTCGTGGCGCCGGCGCCAGTCAGAGTCTCACCACCGAGGATGAAGAACTCACCTTGATAGTAGACCGCCTTGCCCGTGCCACCACGCGCCTGAGGCAACGGCGCGATGCTGGAGGACGTCGCGCTGCTCGTCCACTTGTTGGTGGCAGGGTCGTAGATCTGCGTGTAATTGAAACCGTTGCCCACCATGTTACCACCCGTCCGCCCACCGAAGACGAAGAGGCGCTTGCCATCGGTCGCGCTGGCGGCGTGGTTGACACCGACGGGCATGGTTGCCAGTTCGGTCCACCGGTTGGTCGTGGGGTTGTAGACAGCGACGCGGTTGGTCGTGGTGTTACCGACGATGCCACCGGCGACGTAGACGAGCCCGTTGATGACCGCAGACGAACTGCTGGCAGCGGCGAAGGGCATCGACGTGCCGGTGCCCCACGTGTTGGTCGTGAGGTCGAAGAACTGGACCTTTCCTTCACTGCCCCCACCGATGCCACCGAAGAGGTACAACCGGCTACCGATCACCTCGGCGGCATGGTGATGACCAACGTAGGGGCGCACGGGTCGGTAGTTGGTCGTCCACTCGCCGAGCGTGGGGTCGTAGACGAACGTGCCATTGTTGCCTTCACCGACGACGACGATGCGGTCCCCGATCACGCCGACCGCGACCTCACCGAGGCTTTTGGGGACCGAGACACCGGCTTCCCAGCGGTCGGCGATCGAGCCGACCCACGTCGTGCCGGAGGTGTTGAAGTCGGCCTTGAGGCCCGTCGAGACAACCAGCTTGCCATTGATGTAACCGATGATCGGCGACTGACGGCCTTCGGGAAGGCTGAGCAGCGCGGTCCATGAGTTGGTGACAGGGTCGTACTCGAAGACGTTGCTGACCGTCTGCCGACCGGTCGTAAGCCCACCGGCGACGACAATCCGACCGGCGCGGACGGCGATGGAGCTTTGCACGTGACCAAGCTCGATCGGGATATCACGCCCGCGCGACCAGGTCTTGGCGACCGTGTCGTAGATGTCGACCTGTGATTGGTTGCCACTGACCTCGTCCTGGAGGTGCTGACCGCCCATGACGTAGATCTTGGTGCCGATCGCGACACCGGCCATGTGATTGCGCGGGTTGGTGATCGCAGGGGCGTTCTTCCAACCGTCGTTTTTGGAAAGGTCGTAAGTCCAATGGTCCGGAGAGTCGTACGTGATCCACTCGGTGCCCAGGCGCACACCACCACTGATGTAGTGGAGCGCGCGACCGACGATCACCAGTGCGCCACCCGTGCGAACGGCAGGCAGCGAGGGACCGGCGGTAAAGCGGTTCTGGGAGATGCTGTACTTCCAGACGTGGTTCGTGCTCGGGCCCGGGTTGTCACCCAGGAAACCACCTGCGAACCAGATCGTGTCACCATCGACCGCCATGCCGGCATGCGTGAGCGGTTCGGGAACGTCGGCGAGTCGC
>JBBRHE010000095.1:0-13216 GCA_038223165.1 Tepidisphaerales bacterium | reverse complement strand
TAATCCACAGCGTGGGGGATGAGAAGGTCACGCTCAACGCCGGTGACACGCTGGTCATTTCAGCGGGCGTGTTCCACAACGCCCTGAGCGTGGGGAACGTCGATGCGGATATGGTCGTCACCTACTCGACCGGTCTTCGCGACTTCCTGCCCGAGACCGCCGGCGAATCGGAAGGGGAGTAAACCATGTCGGCTAACCTGGACATTCGCGGTGGGTTGTCGGACGCGCCCAAAATTCGCGTCGGGTTCATCGGCTGCGGGTCGCACGCGTTTCGCAACGTCTTCCCGACATTTCAGTTTGCGCCGGTGGAACTTGTCGCCACGTGCGACCTCGACGCGAACAAGGCCGCTGCGTTCGCGCGGCAGTTCGGGGCGCTGCGCAGCTATACCGACTATCAGGAGATGCTCGCGAAGGAATCGGACCTCGACGCCGTCTTCATCGTCACCAACTATGACGAGAAGGGCCGCCCGCGTTATCCGAGTATCGCTGCGGACTGTTTGAAGGCTGGGAAGCACGTCTGGACGGAAAAGCCACCCGCAGCCAGCACCACTGAGATCGAGATGCTGCAGAAAGCCGCTGGTGTTCGGCTGAACGTAATGGTGGGCTTCAAGAAGATGTTCTTCCCCGCCAACGTGAAGGCGCGCGAGCTGATTCACTCCGACGCGTTTGGCCGGGCCATCCTTGCGACGCTGCAGTATCCGCAACCGATTCCCACGCTCGACGAACTGCGGCGCTATCGCGATGGTGAGAACCTGACATCGGTAGTGGGCTTCCTCGACCACCTGTGCCATCCTGTCTCGCTGCTGCTCTATCTGATGGGCATGCCGAATCGGTTGTACTACGAACGGACGCCGACCGGCCCGGGGGTCGCGACATTCAGTTATGACGATGGCAGGGTCGCTACACTGCTGATGCCCAATGGCACCGCCAACAACGGGGGGATGGAACGCACGATGCTGCTTTCAGAGCGGGGTGGGCACGTCGTCGTCGACAACAACCTCACCGTCACCTACCACCGCGACGCCGCCGACCGGCCCTATGGCGCGTCCCCTTCGTTTTATGTTGGTGAACCGGCCAAGACGTCTGCCGTCTGGCAACCGGAGTTTTCACTCGGGCAACTGTACAACAAGGGCATCTTCCTGCTCGGCTATTACGGTGAGGTCACCGAGTTCGCCAACGCTATCCTCGAAAATCGCCCATTGGACCGCTGCCACCTGACCCACGCCTGGCAAGTGACGCGCATCTTCGAAGCCTTCAGCCACGGGGCGGGGAAAGTTATCGAGATCTGAGCAGACGCAGATTTGCCTGATAGCGATGTTGCTTTGCCCTTTACCCTCAAATTCCGTAGGTTGGTGTCTGTCATGACCCAACAGTCGCTCACACCGTTTGCCAAGCCGTTTGTCACCACGCTCGCGCCGCCTGGGTCTAAGAGCCTGACGAACCGCGCGATGGTGCTCGCCGCGCTGGCGACCGGGGATTGTGTGCTGTCCAACGTCCTGTTCGCCGACGACACGCTCGTCATGATCGACGGGTTGCGGAAACTGGGCTTTAAGCTCGACCTAGACGAAACCGCCCGCACGGTGCGCGTGGGTGGGTTGGGAGGTACGATTCCATCCCCCGCGGCCGAGCTGTTCTGCGGCAACAGTGGGACGACGATTCGCTTCCTGACGGCGCTCTGTTCACTCGGCAAGGGCACTTACACGCTCGACGGTATCGCCCGTATGCGCCAGCGACCGATCGCGGCGCTAACTGGGTTGCTGAAAACGCTCGGTGTAACGACGCAACACTCTCCCGAGGCCGACGGCTTCCCACCCGTGCAGGTGATCGCTGACGGCCTGCCCGGTGGGACGATTTTCTATGGCAGCGAAGTGTCGAGCCAGTATCTTTCAGCGATCCTGATGGTCGCGCCGCACGCGAAGCAAGAGGTGCGCGTCGGTCTGCGCGGGCGGCAGACGAGTTGGCCTTATATCACGATGACGATGCGGTTGATGGACCTGTTCGGTGTTACTCCGGAACTGATCCGCGACCCCGACACCGGTGAGCCGACGCAGATCGTCGTCCCGCAAGGCCATTATCACCCGACCGCGTACGCGATCGAACCCGACGCCAGCAACGCGACCTACTTCCTCGCCGCTGCTGCGGTGCGCAAGGGCGCGAAGGTGACGATCGAAGGTCTCGGCCGGCGCAGCCTGCAGGGGGACGTCGGGTTTGCCGATGTGCTTCACGAGATGGGTGCCGACCTCGTCTACGGTCCCGATTTCATCACGATCACCGGCACGGGCAACCTGCGCGGCATCGACACCGACCTGTCGGCCATGCCCGACGCCGCCATGACGCTCGCGACCGTCGCGGCGTTGGCGCGCGGCCAAACCGTTATCCGCGGCCTGCACACCCTTCGCGTGAAGGAGACCGACCGCCTGGCGGCTCTTCGCAACGAGTTGACCAAGCTCGGCGTTGAGGTGGACATCGAGGCCGATGCACTCATCATCGACCCACCAGCGACCCTCAAGTCTGCTGCCATCGATACCTACGACGACCACCGCATGGCGATGGCGTTCGCGGTCATCGGAACGGTCGTGCCAGGCGTGAAGATCAACGACCCTGCCTGTGTGAATAAGACCTACCCGGAGTTTTTTGCCGACCTGGAAACCCTGCGGGAGTAAAATCCCTCCCGCCAGGAATTTTGCTCCCAGTCTTATTTGTATGACCTCGTTCCTTCATCGCATCTTCCTCTTGATCGCGCTGATCAGCCTCGCCGGTTGCGCGGCGCAGCCACCCATCCGCGCGACACCGGTGCGCGTGGCGATTCCGGAAGGGGGTGTGGCCGTGCCGATGTCAGCGAGTCGGCTCGGGCCGCCATACGTTGAGGTGAAGGTCGACGGGCGACCAACGGATCTGATCATCGACACAGGTGCCTACGCGACGCTCATTTCGCCTGCCTTGGCCGATCGCGCCGGTGCGAAGGTCCGACGGACACAGTTGCGCTCGGTCGACGCGGGTGGCAACGTGCGCCGGCCTCGTGGGATCGCGCGCCTTGGCAGCATCGATCTTGGCAATGCGTCGTTCGTTGACGTGGAAGCAGTCGTGCAGGACGTGTCGGTGCTCGCCAGCGCCGGTGACCCCATCAGTGGCGCGATCGGCACACCGTTGTTTCGCGACGCACTGGTGACGTTGGATTATCCGAACGCCAAGCTCGTCATTGAAGAGGGCAGCTTGCCCGACCCCAACGGGCAGGATGTGCTGCCGCTGCGCGTCGGGCCGCTTGGTCGGCCGTTGGTTGAGATGAAGATCGGGGAAAAGACCGTCTGGGTGTTGCTCGACACCGGCTATGACGGTGGACTTTCGCTGCCCGACTCGGCCCGCAAGCTCTACCCCGGTGCCGAGAAGGCTTACCCCGGCCCATCTTTCGCGTATTACCACGGTCACGGGCAAGGGGATCGAGCGCGGTTGACCGACGACCTGCACATTGGTTGGCACGTCGTAAGGCAACCGATCGTCGATTTAGGAATCGGTCGCGATCCGATTATCGGGGGTGACTACCTGCGCCACTTTGCGATCACGCTCGACCAGCGTAATGGCCGGGTGCGCTTCACGCGCAAGGACATTACCCCGATCCGCGTGCCGTCGATTTACGGTCCCGGGTATTACGTAGAACGCCAGAGCGGTAAGGTTATCGCCGTCCTGCCGCGTAGTGGCGCCGCCCGCGCGGGCCTGAAAGTGGGGGACCGCCTTTCGAGCATCGACGGCATGCCCTACGCCCGCTTCCGCGATTTGCGCGAACACATCGTGCTGCAGCAGAACACCGTTTCGCTCATTTACGAACGCAACGGGAGACTCTTTCCACTGGTGGTGCCGATCACGGTGCTGTTGCCGTAAGTGGAACGACTGTCGTCGATAGCATGTTTCTTTCAGCGTGACGTCCTGTCCCACTCAACGAAAATACACACGCATTAACTGATAGCCAACACCGTCACCCCATACGGCGGCAAGCGCAGTTCACCCGTTTTCGAGAGGTCGCCATCACCCGTGATTTTCTTCGACGCCGGCACACTATGCACACGCTGTGCGCCGGCGGAGTGGTTCATCAGGACGAGGTATCGCTTCTTCCCAGAACCGCGCACCAGCACTTCCACGTCCTGCGAGGCCTGAACGGGTGGCGCCAGATCGAGTTCGTCGGCCAAGTGGGCAAACATCGCCGCGATCGCGTCGCTCGTCGCGTAACCACCGATGTAAAACACGCGCCCTTTGCCAACCGTGTTCACCGTCACCGCGGGCGTTTCACCGAGCAGGGCGTCGCTACCGGTCCACCAGGCGATCGGTTTGGCGGTCAGGGGGCGCAAACGTTCGACGAAGGTGTTGAAGGGAAGGGCTGCGCCGGTCGACAGCCGGGCGTCGCGCGTTTCCTTGCCGTCCAGTGTCGTCCAGTCCTCAATTTCTATGCCTGCGAGTTTGCGGAAGAGGCCTGGCAGCGGCGCTTCGACGATGTGTAAGCGGTCGTCGTTCAGGCCCGCCTGAGCGCCGAGAACCAATGTCCCACCTGCAGTGACAAAATCGGTCAGCTTTTTGACCAGTTGTTTCGTCGCAATGCGCGGGTGGGGAACGATCAGCAGTTTGTAGCCCTTCAGATCGGTGCCGGACCAGACTTGGTCGACCGGGATGTGTCGGCGCGACACCTCGTGAATCCAGCGGGCGGATTCCCAGTTGCCTTCCTTCGTGTAAGTGTTAATCCGACGTTCGTTCGTCTCGTTATCGAAGTCACGCAGAACGGCGACGGCCTTCACGGGCTCGGCTCGCAGGAAGTCTTCGGGAAGTTGGGTGAATTCCTTCCCGGTTGTGACTGCTTCAGACAAGCGACGGTTGTTTCGATCGTCCTGGTCGAGCAGGCCGTGCCAATGTTGTTCGGCACCGTAGGGAACGGTGCGCCAGCGGAAATACAGCACGGCGTTGGCGCCGTGGGCGACCGTCTGCCACGCGTAGAGGCGTTGCTGCCCGGGCCGCGGGGTGCGCAGCAGGTATTCCAGTTGTCCGCCCGGACCGGACTGTTGTTCCATGATGGCGTAGGGGAACGAGAGGCTGCGCGCCTGTTGCAGTGAAAACGCGTAGCTCCACCATTCATCGGGCTTGCTGAAGTGGGGGTATTGGTCGTGACTGAAGAAGTCGAGCTGCTCAGCGAGCTTCGGCCCGTCAACATTTCCGAACAGACCGTTGTGGGTAATCTGCCAGCGTTTGCTGTGCGCCCGGAGGATGTCGGCCTGTCGTTTGGCGAACGCGACGACGGTGTCGCTGATGAACCGCACTTCGTCGAGCAGTTGATGCGGGTTCAAATAGGTAGCCGTAGGATGGGGCAGGTCGATCTGTTCCCAAGAGTCGTACGTCTGGCTCCAGAACCGCGTGCCCCAGGCATCGTTGAGCGTGTCCAGCGTTCGGTAGCGCGCGGCGCACCACTTGCGAAACGCAAGCGTGTCGCTGGGGGCGTAGCTGGTGTCCATGTGACAGTTAAACTCGTTGTCGAGCTGCCACGCGACGATCTGCTTTTCGCCGCTGTAATGCTTCGCCAGCGATGTGACGAGACGGTCGGACAGGTCCAGGTACTTGGCCGACGTGTAGTTGTAGTTGCGCCGGCTACCGTGCGCCATCGGAGTGCGCTCGTAGTTCCAGCGAAGCACCTCAGGGTAGTTCGTCGCGACCCAGGCGGGGCCGGCATACGTCGGCGTGCCCATGATGACTTTTAACCCATGCTTGCGGCACAGGTCGATCACGTTGTCGAACAGGTCAAACTGAAACTGCCCCTCGCGCGGCTCCCAGTAGCTCCAGGCCCCTTCGCCAATGCGGATCGTGTTGAACCCCGCGTTGGCGATGCGGGCGATGTCGGGCGGGTGACGGCTGGCGTCCCAGTGTTCGGGGTAGTAGCAGACGCCATAAGTGAACGAGTTGGCCATGCGAGTGATCCTCCGTGAGAGCGCAAAAGGTATCGGGGATCGACCGTGTGGAAAAGCGATTGGCGTTGACAGCCGCTTGTCCCGGTGGGAGAAGGATGGGCATGACCGTAGCCGCCGTCACCGTTCCGCAGGCGACCCTAACGACCCCGTCCCGCGCGCGATCGCGTTGGCGGACCGTGGGGATCGTCATTGTCAACACCTTGCTGGTCGCGACCATCATCGGCCTGCTCGTCGCAACGTGGCTGCCGGCGTATGTGTATCACCACCCTGACGTGAAGATCGGTGAATCGCAAGCGAAGTGACGTCAGACAATTCGCGTTGTAGGTGTCGCGCCAAGCACGCCGAGGCGTCAGCGTTTACCGTGGCATGGGCATCCTGCCCATGGAGCCGGTACTCAGGCACGTCGGATGGTACTCCATCTGAGAAAACAATCGCGCCAGCCAAGCCATGACTACCACGTTTCGGCTCATCGAACAGCGAAGGTCGCATGCGATCTTAAGCTCGGACCGAGTACGGCCCAACACGGTGGAGTACCGTCGCTTCACGGGCGAGACGCCCGTATTACGGTCACCGAGTGCGATCCCGCACGTGCAGCAACCCCATGAAGTTCTCGTCCCGCCCGAAGTCGACCGGGCCGGCCCAACTGCCGCTTTCACCGGTGGTGGGGTTGTGCGCCGAGAAGTTGAATCGCAGCAGAACGGGGCGGCCCTTGCCGGTTTCGGAGATGGCAGTCCAGGGGATAGAGAGCTCACCGCGCCAGATGCGGGCGTCGTCGACACTGCCGGCGTACTGCACGCGCGTGCCTTCGACGGGCATCCACGGGTCGAGATTCAACCTTGGGTCGGTCTTGCGCTCGACCCACGTCGTCCCGTTGGGTTTGCACGTTACGTTGAACACCGGGCCGACACTGTTGTCTGCGTAGACGGGTTGCACCAGTACTTCGCAGACGTCTTCACCCCAGGCGCGGCGCAACTCGTAATCAACAAAGTTGCGGGCAGCCCGGCCGGGCTCGACGTCCACCCCCAGCAGGCGGAACGCCAAAAACAAGCTGTCGTTCGTCCAATTGGCGTAGAGGTGGGTGGACGTCGACATCCGCGCCAGTTCCTGCTTCTGAAGCGTCGGTCGGTCGAACATTTTGACGAGTGGACCGGTGGCAATCTCGTCCGCTTCGCGCCAGTCGGCAAGCGACCCATCAATCGCGATGCGCTCGTCGCGCGGTTCGACGGCGGCGGCGGGCACGACCAGTTGCAACTCGGTCTGCCTGCCACTCGTTCCCAGGACAAGGCTCGCAGTGAGTGGCTCACGGGTGCCTTGACCCAGTTCGTCGAGGTTGACCCGGGCTTCAAGCGTGGCCCTGCGGATCGTGTGCGGCGCCAACGCCGGGACCGCAACCAGTTTCGGTGATACGCGCCAACCAGCTCCGATGCCGGTCCATTTCAGGTTATTGGTCGTCGGGCTTTCGGCACCGGTGTTGTAGATGTCGATGCCGCAGCGGAGGTCGACCCAATTGCTGCCACCTGTCGAGAGCGTGTCGAGCAGCCACTGCGTCGTGCGACCTACCAGGATCGGCCGTTGCTGCGGTTCGAGCCAGCGGAGCGTTTCCAGGTAGAGTTGATGCTGCACTTCCAAATCCGGCAGTTTGCCCGGTGTTCGCAACAGAATGCTGCGGGCGACGATCTCCATCGCGCCTTCCCACGCGGTGGGGTCGGTCGTTCCACCGAGCAATGTGTAAACGGGGTCGGGTGATTGGTTGGGTTGGACCTGGACTGGTTTGGTGATCAGTTGAGCGAGCAAACGGGTGTTGATCTGCTCGCCACGCTGTTCGGCGAGGTAGAGATATTCGAAATCTTGTTGGGCGTGACGCAGCCACTTGAGCGCGACACTGGGCACCGGTTCACTACGCCCGAACCATTCCCCGGGATAAAACCAGACGAGGTCGTTCGGGTCGGCGAGCTTGCGAGGGTTGGCGTCGGTGGGCAGAGGGTCATTCCAGAGGACCAGTTTTGACTGTCGCAAAAACGCCAGCCACGCCCAGGCGCGCACGTCGCGCTCACCACCACCGGAACCGATGCTGGGAACGAGACCGGCAACGTCGGTGCGCAACCAAGACTGTGGCGCTTCGACACCGCGCGGCCACGACTGGATCGGAGGCGCATACACCGCACCGGGCGCCGCGACGGTCATTCGGCGACCCATGTCGGTCAAAGGCAACTGGTTGAACGTGCTCGGTGTCGCAAACTGTACCTGATCTTGCTCGAGCGGCAGGACCACCCGCAACCGCCCATTTGCAGCGAGGATCGTCGCAGCCTGTGTCGACAGGCGAACACTGTCGGCGGCGTTCACGCGTGCGGTTGAGGTCGGTTCGAGCACCGCCGCGGCGCGGGTTAGCCAATCCTTTTGCTCGAAATGCGAGGCAGCGGCGGCCCAATACTGAATCTCCCATCGCCGATCGAGTTTCGTCGAATACTCCGACCCTGGAACGGGCCAGAAGCCCAACGGCACACGGTCGGCAAAGCCTTCACCGGTTAACCACGGTGTGACGAGCGAGTCGAAGTCGTTCCAGTCAAAGTTCGGGGCCTCCCCTGACGGCCATTTCACGGTCGGTTGTATTTCCGGGACGAACAGGCTCGTCCGATGCGATTGGGCGAGGTGGATGAGCTTGTCCAGTGTGCGCACCGGCCGCAGGTAGCGGGAATCGGTCCGGTTGATCAATCGCGGGCTGACGTTGGCAAACGCGTCTGCGTAATGGGTGGTCAGTGATGAGAAGTTTAGTTGCGCAACCAGATCAAGATGCCGCTGGTCCGGTAAGACAAAGTCGTACACGTCCAGCGAGACAGGGAGTGACGCAACGGGCTTACCGCGCGGGCGTTCGAGGAGGTCGATCGCGAGGTTGTACGACCCGCCTGGCGTCGTGGGGGGAATGTGCAGGTCGATCCAGAGTTGCACCGGCTTGCTACCGTCCGCGACTCGGCCGGTGCCACCGATCGCGCTGTCTGGGTCGCGCAGTTGCGATAGGTCGAACTCCCCATCGACCATTGAAATCGGCAGCAGGGCACGCGGCGCGTCGGTGCCAGTGCTCGTCTGTCCAGTCTGGCGGACAAAGGCTGCACGGTTAGGATCGACAGGAACCGAGACAACCTGATAGACCGAAAACGACTCTGCGGGAATCTGCGCCGCGTTGTCGATCGTGACCACACGCAATCTCGCGCCACGCCCACCACGCCACGAGTTGACGTGCAGCGTCGTGCTTAACCACTCGTTCCGTGCGCCGATCAGTCGCACGGGCCCGGTGATGTTCGTCGCGACCACACCCTCACTGAGGTCGATCGCTTTCATCGAGCCGACAGTGACATTCTCCCGCTTTGCACCCCCGCATCCCACGCACAATACGATAAGGACGACGGTGATCGTCGACGTCATCCAGTGTGCGTTGAAGGCGTGTGAAGGAAACATCATTCCGATGAATGCTCAGTTCGGTGGCGGTCTGCGCAGTCGCTATGCATCGATCCCATGGTTTGCCACATCTTTGGCCAATCGCGCGGCGACCGGGTAGACACCGGCAAAAACTGCGTACGCGTCCCACGCAGCATAGCTTACGGATAAATCGTCGATTTCAACGGAAAACCACAGGTTTTTCAGCGGGAAGGCTGGCTGCGCTTCGAAGAAATTTTACGTTCCGGCGTGTGGCACGACCTTTGTTCTTGATCATAGCGAAAGGACGCTCAGGATGACAAGACTAACGGACGATGGTCGAGTTGAGTTTCGGTTCTATCGTCCTGATGCGTCAGATGTTCGGATCGCCGGTGACTTCAACCAGTGGGATCGTAGTTCATTGGTGATGCAGCACGACGGCAACGGTTGGTGGACGACGACCGCCGAGATCAACTCCGGCGATCATCGCTTCCGCTACTGCGCCGACGGCAAGTGGTACACGGACTACGCGGCCAACGGGGTCGAACAGTCCAAACTCGGTTGGAACAGCATCGTGTCGGTCCCCAAGGGTGGGGCGGCCTGGCAGGGTCGGTCCAGCGAGTCGCGAATCAGTGGGTCAGACATAACGGGTAAGGAGCAAGCGAAGAAACAAAACAAGGAGAAGCTGGTCGCTTAATAGCCGAGGTGGAAGGTGACGCGTGACAGATGCACGCAACACCGGGTGCCACAGCGATCGTTGCAACGACCACTTCCCTCCAAGCCTCGTTTCCTCCTCCGCCAGGCCGCACGGACTCTAACCCTCCACCGTGCGGCCTTTTTCATGCGCGGGTGGTAAGGGCGATACAAAACCCCCTCAAGTGTTCCACTTGCCCACTGTGGAGGCGACCAGTTTGTTTTGATGGCGGTTGTCGCCTGCAAGCGCGAGTTGGCTTTGGTCCGTTCTGCCTCAGAAATCGTCCCTAATTTCCGATCCTGGAGACGTAAGACGTCATTCGTTAGCGGGTGAAGATTTTGCCAGATGCTCGCTGCGCTCTAGCCGGCATTGCTCGCACGGCTCGACTTTTCGGCAGTACCACACGTCATGGTTCAGCATGGCTTGCATTAGCGGTGGGGCGGTGCGGCCGTTGTGTTCGTAGATGGGGACGGCGGCCTGGTAGACGTCGACGATCGGCGTGCTGGCCCATCGCAGCAATCGAAAACCGTTGTACGGCGTCTTCGCATCCGCGCGGGGGTTGGCGGTACGGCAGACGTATCCACAGTCGATCAGCCCCGGTGTCCGCGCCACCGCTTCGGCGATCGCGGTGCCCACACCGTAGTGAAATGCGTCGTGGAACAGCACGTACGCACCATCCGTCAGGTGTGGCAACAGTCCGTCGATGTCGCGGACGACCTGGTCGTAACGATGCAGGCCATCGACGAGGACGAAGTCGAAAAGTCCACCCGCCAGTTCGCGCGCCTCGGGGATGCCGTCGGGCGAGGGTTTGGAGATAACTCGATAGCGGCCGTGAAGACTCTCGGGCCGGACGGTCAGGTCGGGGAAGGGATCGAGCCCGACGATCTGCCCGAAATCGTTCTCCTGCATCGCGTTGGCCATGATGCTGCCACCCCCGCCGTTGAGCACCCCGATCTCCAGCACGCGCGCCGGACGCAGGCCGCGCACGAACGCGTAGAGGAACAGCCGTTCGTCGATGCGCATGTCTGATGGCGCGGTAAAGACGACGCCAACGCGCTCGGAGGATGCCAGGTCATACAGGTTTCGTCGGCCCCAGCCACGGGTGACGCGTGACCGTGCCTTCTCGATGCCACGTAACGCGAATCGAATGGACTTCTTGAAGGATTGGGGTACGACACGGTTGGCGAACGACATTGCAATCCCAAATGAATGGTCTGACTGGTCGGGAGCCTACCCGGAACGCCCCCCCGGCAATTCGCGTGCTACAAAAGTGCCACGGTTGCCGTATTTCGGTCACCGACCGCTCCGCGTACGATCGGGTTGATGTCCGATTCTGCAAATCTCCGGGAGTCGCGCGATTTTCGTCATGTGCCGGTGTTGGCCGAGGCGGTGATGGGGTCGTTGGACTTGATGCCGGGGCAGACGGTCGTCGATTGCACACTGGGGCTCGGTGGGCATTCCCGGATGATGCTCGAGCGCATCACACCGGGTGGGCGGTTGATCGCGACGGATTTTGATCCGCGGAACATTGAGTTTGCCCGGCAGCATCTGTCGTGGGTGCGGAACGGGAACTTCGTCATCCACAACGTGAATTTTGCGGCGTTGCCACGTTTGTTGGTGGGGGAAGGGGTCGAGCGCGTCGATGCGTTGCTGGCCGATTTGGGTGTCGCGTCACCGCAGATCGACGACCCCGAGCGAGGGTTTTCGTATCGCAAGCCAGGACCGTTAGACATGCGGATGGACCCGTCTCGCAAAGAGACAGCGGCCCAGTTACTGGCACGACTGACCGAGCAGGAGATTCGCGAGGCCCTGCTGGAACTGGGCGACGAGGACGACGCCGACAAGATCGCACCGCTGATCGTTGAACGGCGGAAGATTAAACCGATTGAAACCACGCAAGACCTGACCGCGATCGTCTGCGAGGCCCGCGATTTCACACTGCAACGGGCCGCGGGCGCGAAACTGCACCCCGCGGCTCGAACGTTTCAGGCGCTACGCATGCTTGTTAACCGCGAAGTTCCGAACCTGGAACGGTTGCTGACCGTCATTCCGCAAATCGTCAAACCGGGTGGGCGCGTCGCGATCATCTCGTTCCACAGTGGTGAAGATCGCAGGGTGAAGCACACGTTCCGCCAGCTGTTGCGCGACGGGACGTTCAGCGAAGCGCCGTCCGATCCGATCGTCGCGACCGAAGCCGAGCAACGACAGAACCCGCGGAGTCGAAGCGCGAAGCTAAGGTGGGCGGTGCTGGCATGATTTCGGCTCGCGATTCCAGATCACTCGACCGGCGCGTGTTCATCGCCTATCTTCGTAAGCCGACTCATGCATGCTCACACGATTGAAATCCTGATCGGTCTGCTGATCGCGGCGGCGGCGCTGGCGTGGTTGGCGAATCGGATGCGGGTGCCGTACCCGATCCTGTTGACGCTTGGCGGGCTGGCGATCGGGTTTACACCGTGGGAACGGCTGGTCGGCAGGTCGGTCGACATCTCGCTGCCACCTGAGCTGGTTTTCCTGCTGTTTTTGCCACCGTTGTTGTTCTACGCAGGCATGATGACCAGTTGGCGCGATTTCGTCGCGAACAAACGGGCGATCATCCTGCTGGCAGTGGGCCTGGTGCTGGTGACGATGTGCGCAGTCGCTGCGGTCGCGCACACGTACATGGGGTTCTCGTGGCCGGCGGCGTTTGCGCTCGGGGCGATCATCAGCCCACCCGATGCCATCGCGGCGACGGCGATCACCACTCGGTTGCGCATGCCCAAGCGCATCGTCACCATCCTGGAAGGGGAAAGCCTCGTCAACGACGCGACCGCGCTCGTCGCGTATCGCCTGGCAATTATGGCGGCGGGGGGCACGTTTCTTCTGGGCACGGCGGCGTGGAACTTCATCTGGGTCGCGATCGGAGGCGTCGCGATCGGCCTGCTCGCGGGGCTGATCGTCATCAAGGTCCGCCAGCGGTTACGCGACCCGATGATCGAAGGGGCCATCTCACTGATGGCACCGTTCATCGCGTATCTCCCCGCAGAATGGATTCACGTCAGTGGTGTGCTGGCTGCGGTGACGGCGGGCATTTATGTCTCACGGCAGACGTCGCGCCTGCTCTCGGCTCGCTCGCGCTTGCGCGGGTTTGCCGTGTGGGACACGCTGGTCTTCATGCTCAACGTGTTCATCT
>JBBRHE010000094.1:0-13224 GCA_038223165.1 Tepidisphaerales bacterium | reverse complement strand
AAGCAGCCCGTTTCGCACGCTCGGCCTGCGGGACATCCACGAAAACCACCACGTCGCATCGGTCGTTTAGTCCTGTCTCAAACAATAGGGGTGAATCCCAGACGAAGGCAAGTGCATCGGCGATATTCGCCTGCATTGTCCGCTGTCTGATCTGGTCGACAATCGGGTGCGTCAGCGCCTGTAAATCGGCCCGATCGGAGGGACTTTGAAAGACAATCTTGCCCAGCGCCTTGCGGTCGATCGACCCATCGACCCGCAACACGCCATTGCCCCACCGCTGCCGGACAGTTGCCAGAACGGCGGGGTCGACATAGGCCGCGTGAACAAGATCATCGGAATTGATCACCGTGCAGCCGCACTGGCCAAACAGGTTCGCGACGAAACTCTTGCCACTGGCGATGCCACCCGCGAGGCCGATGATGGGCTTGCCCTGAAACATGCGTGCGGTTGAGATTCTACCGATTCGTCAAGCGACCGCCCGCATGTCAGTGATCTCGATCCAGTTCCCCGCCGGGTCGAGCAGCAGCAGGCTCTCCATTCCCACAAACATCCCCCGCTGGTGCGTGTACTCGATCTCGGCTGCGAGCAACCGCGCGATCGTCTCACTTAGCAACGGCACCGCGATGCCCGTCGGCCTCATGGTCGGATGTGGGACCGGAAGCTCAGCGACCACCTGAAACCGCAGGTCGTGGTTGTCGGCGTGGTAGACGATCTGGTTCCGATCCTCCGACCGCCCAAACCCCAACAGCTCGACGTAGAACGCGTCGAGCTTGTCGTCAATCCCCGCCATCGTCGGCAGTGTCACGTCCGCCACCGCCACCAACCGCACTGGCAACGGTTCGGGCATGGACGGCCGGCGATCAGGCTCGGGCTTGAAGGGAAAGCTGGGGTCTTCGAGTTCCAAGATGTCCAGACAATACGAGGTCCACGATGCACAAAGCAATCTAAGTTTCTCGTTGCTTACCATTTCCACGGCTTTAGAATGACGTTTGCGATGGTTTACAAACCCACCTCTCTTTCGACACGGCCAACCATCGCGCCTGCACTGCTCACGTTTCCGTGGACCGTTGAACGATATCACCATGCGATTCAGGCCGGTGTTCTCCCCGACGGGGCACCCTACGAGTTGATCGACGGTCAGATCCTTCGCAAGGATCGCAGCAAGACGGGTGAAGATCCGATGACGATCGGCGTCGGCCATGTCTGGACAGTGAAAACGTTTGGCGATCTCGGCGTCAAATTAGCGCGACTGGGTTGCCACATGCAGAGCCAATCACCGATCACCATCGCTGCGGACAGCGAATCCGAACCCGATGCTGCGATTCTCATCGGCACGAGGAACGACTATCGCAAACGGCTTCCGACCGGTACTGATGTCACCTGCGTGATCGAAGTCGCGGACAGTTCTCTGCAGTTCGATCGCACGACCAAACAACGTCTCTACGCGACGGCCAACATCCCGCAGTACGTCATCATCAACCTCCTGGACCGATGTGCGGAGGTCCATACGGATCCGCAGCCAGACCGCGGGCTGTACGGCAAGCGCGTCGTCGTCAGTGGTAAGGAAAAGGTCGAACTGCTGGCCGTGAAAGGAAAACGGCTAGCGGTGACGGTGAAATCGTTGCTGCCGTGATCGCTTTCGACACTCCGCTAACCCAAAACATGGACGCATCACCGGTCATCCTTGACTACCAAGTGCCTGCCCAGCGGCGAGTCATCCCGTTGGCTTGGATTTCGCTGGGAATCAACGCGATCGGCGCGATTCTGACGGCGTTCGCGTTGCTCGATGCGTCTCGGTACCAACTGAACGGTTTCCTGGTGTGGATCGCCGTACTTTACATGGCGATGGCGGTCGCCGCTCATGGGTATCGAACGAGCAAGTTGGTCAGTGTGCTGGTATTGGTCGGCTCGGGAATTATCGCCGTCGTAGGCAATTTGGCGGTTTACCATACGATGTACTGGGGACCGTCCGACCCACTGAACGGCATCGTTTTCGTGTTCTTACCGATCCTTCAATGCGTTGCTTTGGTCGGCGCAGCCTTTGTCTATTCGCTGGTCGTGCTCGCGCGGGGGATACACCAACACCGCCGGTCAAAGGCTACTTCACTTCCTGCCAGTTCTTCCCCCAGCCCGCCTCGACCTTCAACGGCACCTTGAGCGTCATCGCGCGGGTCATCTCGTCCCTGACCATGGCCGCTTCGCTTTCAGCGAATTGCGCGGGGGTTTCGAAGACGAGTTCGTCGTGGACCTGCAGGAGCATTTTGCTGGGGCTGTTGTCCTTGATCATGCGACGATACACGTTAAGCATGGCTTGTTTGATCAGGTCGGCGGCGCTGCCTTGCACGACACTGTTGATCGCGGCGCGTTCGGCGTAGTTGCGCTGGGCCAGCACTCCACTGGTGATGTCGGGGATCGGGCGACGGCGGCCACCGATGGTCTCGACGTATCCCTTTTCATGCGCCTCGGCGACGCACTTCTTGAAGAACTCATTGATGCCAGGGAACCGCTTGTGGTACGCGGTGATCAGTTCTCCCGCCGACGAGACGGTCAAGCCTTCGATGCGTTGTGCCAACCCGAACGCGCTGACGCCGTAGATAATGCCGAAGTTGATCGTCTTGGCGCTGTTCCGCTGTTCGCGCGAGACGTCCGCCAACGGCACGCCAAACACCTCGGCGGCCACGGCACGGTGGATGTCTTCGTCGGCAGCGAATGCCTTGATCAAGCCCGGTTCTTCCGTGAAGTGGGCCAGGATGCGCAGCTCGATCTGACTGTAGTCAGCCGTCAATAACACGTTGTTGATCGGATCACCCGGCACGAACGCCAGGCGAATGCGCCGACCCTCATCCGTGCGAATAGGGATGTTCTGCAAATTTGGATCGCTGCTGCTGAGTCTACCCGTGCCAGCGCCAGTCTGGTTGAAGTGCGTGTGGATGCGCTTCGTTTCCGGGTTGATGTACGCTGTCAGATTGTCGAGGTACGTGTTCTTCAGCTTCATCATGCTGCGGTAATCGAGGATCATCCGCGGCACGGGGTGCTCGGTTGCGAGCTTTTCGAGCACCTGCACATCGGTGCTGTACCCGGTCTTGGTCTTCTTGCCGGTCTTGAGGCCCAGACGCGTAAAGAGCACCTCGGCCAACTGCTTGGGCGAATCGGGGTTGAACTCACCACCGGCCTCAGTGTGGATGCGCTCGCGAAGCAGTTCGATTCGCTCACCAAGCACCTTGCTCTGTTCACTAAGGACCGCGGGGTCGACGGCGATGCCGTTGGTCTCCATGGTCGCGAGCACTTCGATCAGCGGCGTTTCCAGTTCGTCGCCGAGCTTTTTGATGGTCGGCAGGTCCTCCAGTCGCTTGCTGAGGAACTCGAATAACCGCCACGCGATGTCAGCGTCCTCACTGGCGTAGCGGCTGATCTTGTCGAGTTCGACGCAGTCCATCGTCCGCTGGGTCTTGCCCTTGCCCAGCAGTTCGATCGTGGGGACTTTCTGGATGTTCAGCAGGTCCAGCGCCAGCCGATCAATGCCGTACTGCATTCGGCTGGCATCGATGAGAAACGACGCGATCATCGTGTCCATCTCGATGCCTTGGAAGTCGATGCCCGCCCGCTGCATGACCATCAGGTCGTACTTGATGTTATGCCCGACCTTCTTGATCGAAGGGTTCTCAAGGATCGGCTTGAGCGCCTCGAGCACACGCCCGCGGTCGAGGATGCTGCACCCAATCGGCCCCTTCACCGGCACGTAATAGCCCGTGGTCGCGACCCAACTGAAGCTCATGCCGACCAGGTTGCTGCGCATCGCACCGAGGTCGTCGGTCTCGGTGTCGAACGCGAAGCGCGATTGGCTGGACAGATCGCGCAGGAAGTCAGTGAACTTTTCCGCGGTGTCGACCAGGGCATAAGCACAATCGGCGCACGTCTGTGGACCGTTGGGATCGGGGACCAGCGATGTCGTGTCAGGTCCGAACAGACCATCGGAGAAAAGGGATGGACCATCGTCTCTCGCTTGTGGTTTCACAGACCGAGCGGGTTTGGCCTGCGAAACCACGAGCGACGAACCGGCCGCTTCAGCATCTCCACCGATGCGCTTGATGAGGTTGTTGAACCCCAACTCGCGCAGGTGCGTCAGCAACCCCGGTTTGTTTAGCCCCTGGAAACGGCACGCCTCGGGATCGAACACCATGTCAACGTCGTCCTTGAGCGTGACCAGTTGCCGCGAAATGGGCAGGCGGTCGGCGTACTTCTCGAAGTTCTCCCGCTGCTTGGGCTTCAGTTCGTCCAGGTGCTGCAAAACCGCGTCGGCAGTCCCGTACTTTTTCACCAGTTCCAACGCCGTCTTGGGTCCAACGCCCGGGATGCCCGGCACATTGTCGGTGCTGTCGCCCATCAGTGTCTGGATTTCGAGCGCTTCGCGCGGTGTGAACCCCAGCTCGGCGGCCATGGTCGCTTCGTCGATGACCTTGTCCCCGGCGACGTCATACATCTTCACGCACGGGCCGACGATCTGACGCAGGTCCTTGTCCTTCGAGACCATGAACGTCTCAAAGTCCATCGTGCAGAGCCGCTTGGCCATCGTGGCCAGCAGGTCGTCGGCCTCGAAGCCGTTTTTGCCGAAGATGGGGATGCCGGCGTCAGCAACGATCTTGAGAATGCGGTCTTCCTGCGGGCCAAAGTCGTCCGGCCGTTTCTGCCGGTTAGCCTTGTATTCGGGGAATATCGCCTTTCGGAAGACCGCTTCATCCCCACCCTGGTCGATGACCATCGCCAGGTAATCGGGCTTACGCTGGTCGATCAGGTTCAACAGCCACTGGGTGAAGACGTAGGTGCCCTTGGTCGGTTCACCGGTCGGGCTGGTCAGGTCGCGGAACGGCGCGAAGTAGGCGCGGTAGATCTGGGCGTGACCGTCGATGATGTAGAACGATTGGGTGGGCATGCGTGTGCGGGGAATCTTAGGGGCTCGACGGCGTTGGGTCGATGCGCCGGCGCGTGACAATCGTGGGAACAGGCCGGTTCCGATAACGTCCGTAGCCGTCAACCTATTACAGTTTTCTTGACCCCCGCTCGCGCGCATAGGTACACTGGCCCTTCGCGATAGGCGGAATCGTTCTCGCCGCTGCATAAACTGGATGGACGTACCGTTCACCGAACCGCAAGGGTTGGTGGATGAATCGTCCCGAAGATGAAGCGCGTTTCGCGAGCCCCGGATACAACACCGTTGGAGGCCCCACCTTATGCCCCCCATCCCACAACAAGGTTCCCGCGCCGGCCTGATTACGGCCGTCGTGATCTTCGCGATCCTGTTCGTCACCTCGACGATCTTCGCGTTCATCTACTCGGCCAAGGCCACCCGCGCCGAGCTGGATCTGGGTGGCGCGCAGAAAGAGGCCGCCGGTGTGTACGCCAGGGGCCAACTGACCAGTGGTGACTTCGAGGCGCTCAAGAGCGTTCGTGGCGCCGACGGGTCGGGCTTCAGCGCGACCACGCCGTTGATCGACGTTTCACTGAAGCAGACGTCCGACCTGGCGAAGGTCATCAACGCCAAGGCCGACGCCGCTGGGGCGACGACCGCTGCCAAGCGCTCGCTGGACACCGCCAAGGACAAGCTCAAGGCGTCGGGCGTCACGCTCGCCAACGACCTGAGCAGCGCCGTGACCACGCTCGCCGACGCGATCGTCGCGCGGGAAGGTCAGATCGCCAAGCTGACCAGCGATCGCGACGCCTCGGTCGCAGCGATCGACAGTGTGAAGAACGAACAGGCCGCCCTCGTCGCCGCCAACGAAAAGGCCGTCGCCGAGGCCCGTGCCCAGGCCGAAGCCGCGAATACCGGTGCTCTCACCTACCGTGGCGAGAAGGACCAGTCGGTCGCCGCGATCGAAGCCGAACGTGCCGCCGAACGCACCAAGGCGGCTGCCGATGCGGAGACCCTCCGCACGCAGATCGCAGAGAAGGACGGTCAGATCAAGAAGCTGCAGAAGGACGTCGAGACGACCCGCCAGCGTCTGACCGGCCTGCGTGGCAATGTCAACAACGTTGTCATCTCGCAGTCCGATGGTTCGATCATCCGCCTGCCCGGCAACAACATCGCGTACATCGACCTCGGCGCCGGGGATCAGATCGCTCCGGGCCTGACGTTCGAAGTTTACGATAAGGCAGACGGTGTGCCGCCCCCATCCACCGACTCGGCCCAACTGCCTCAGGGCAAGGCATCGCTGGAAGTCCTCCGTGTCGGGTCGACGAGCAGCGAGTGCCGCATCGTCCGCCTTACGCCGGGTGAACAGCTCGTCGAAGGCGACCTCATCGCCAACCTCGTCTACGACCGCAACACGAAGTACACCTTCTTCGTCTCGGGCAACTTCGACCTCGACAACAACGGAGTCGCGACGGCTAACGACGCCAACATCGTTAAGCAGCTGATCACCCAATGGGGCGGCAAGGTCGGCACCGCAGTCAACGTGAATACCGACTTCGTGGTTGTCGGTGCCGAGCCGATCGTCCCGACGTTCACGGATGAAGAACTACAGGACCCGATCAACAAGAAGAAGCAGGAGGACGCCACGGCCGAAGCCGACGCCTATTCCAATCTGCTGCAGCAAGCGGGTGAACTCAACATCCCGGTGCTGAACCAGAACCGCTTCCTCTACTACGTCGGCTACTACGACCAGGCCCGCCGCTAAACCACGGTCAAGCCGTTCGATTGACTTGAAGAAGGATGGAATCGGGCAACCGGTTCCATCCTTCTTCATTTGACGTGGCTTGGGCATCCTGCCCAAGGTGCCGGTACGCCGACACGTCGGACGATACTCCGTCCAAAACAGCACTCGCGCCAACCAAGGAATGCGAATGCCCTCTGGCCCGTGTCCCATGTAGATGCGACCCACTACTCGCCGACCTGCTCAGCGATCTTCATCCTGCGGACGAGGTTGGCCAACACCTGGCGGTCGACCTTGGGGTGGTTCTTTGCGACCGCCTTGGCGAGGACTGACGGGCAGATCAGCAGTGTCAGTGGGCTCGGAGCAGGTTGGCCATCCGTCGCCAGTTGCTCAGACAGCAGCTTCAGTTGGCGCAGCTCGACGGGCTTCAGCCCGATCTCTTTGCGAATCTCGCGCAGCAGTTTGCCGGAATGGTTGACCACGCGCCGACCGCCCGGCCCGGCGCTGACCGCCTGCTGGCCACGCCGGTTCAGTTGCACCAGCACGACCAGCACCACGATCGCGCCCAGCAACAGCAAGAATGCCGACCCGGCACTGCTGTCACCCCCACCGCCACTGACGTTGGTCTGGATGCTTCGAAAGACGTCTTCCTGTGTGGGTTGGGCGAGGATGTAGGCGAAGTTGCTCATGGTTCATCCTGCCTTGGCGACGACGACCTGCTTGGCCTTCTTCTGCTCGGCCGCCATCTCGGCGACACCGCGCAGCACGGCCAAGGCATAGCGGCGCACGCGCATGTTGTTGTCGGACTTGGCCAACCGGCCGACCTCACTCAGTAACTGCCACCAACCGATCTGCCGCAGCGCCCACAACCCGCTGATGCGGTGTTCACTGCGATCGTCGGCGAGCATGCTTTGCAACTGCGTCGTCGCGCTGCCCACGCGCATCTGGTGCAGCGCCTTGATCGCGTTGGCCCGTTCGCGCGGGTTGGTCGCGCGGGCGCGTTTGGCGAGGATCGGCAGGAACTCCGTCCGCCGTTTGGTCTCGAGAACTTCGATCGTGTTGGCACGCACACGGGCGTCACTGTCGTTGAGCAACCGGTCGATCAGCACGTCCGACGGCACCGACGCCGCGCCCCCCACGACCGTGACCGCCTTACTGCGCAGCCGAGCGTTGGTGTCGGTGCACAGCTTCAGCAGCTGCTCGCGCAACTGCTCGGCCAGACCCAGCTCGTGGCAGATCTGCATCGCCTTGACGCGCTGGTCGGCCGACCCGGTCGACAGCTTGCGGCCCAACCGGTTGACCGCGTCGGGCAGGATCTTGAGCATCGCTTTACCGGCCTGCTTGCGCGTCTGCTTGGGCAACCGATCGAACCGCGCCCAGTAGCTCTCGAACCCGATCTGCCCGATCGCGCGCGCGATCACTTGCCGAACCGATACCGCGCCACTGGACGCGCGCTGCAGCAGCACGCTTTCCATGTCCGCCGGTTGCCGTCGCACGATCTCGCGCGCCGCCATCCGGGCGATGCGTTCGTCGGTGTCGTCCATGAAGCTGGCGATCAGGTGCGTCGTTGCGCCGCGCTTTCGGCGGATGATCGTCCGGAAGATCCGCAACCTCGCGCCGAAGTCGTCCTTGGCCTTTTCAACAAGCTTGAGGATGCGCTCGTCCTGCACGACGTCGTGCGTTCCCGACACCGCCATCCACTCAGCGATCCTGGCGGCGTCGGTGGTGGTGTGGCGCTCGACATCCTTGGCAAGCGCCGTGTCGTCCCACCACACGCCGCGCGTCACCTGGTGCATGCACAGTTGCAGACCGTGGTCTTTCAACCAGTGCGTCTTGCGCAGCAGCGCGTCGAGCACGGGTGGTTCATCGATGTGCCCGAAGACGTTTCCGAAGCTGCCCCGCAGTTGCGCGACGCTCGCGGCCAGTAGGAATGCCGGCACGTGCTCACTGGCCGGTTTCTGTTGAAGTCTGCGAACCATCGGCAGTTGCCCACCGTGCTTGGTCGCTTGCAGGATCTGGAACGTCTTGCTCGACGGGTTGTCCGCCAGCAGCATCGCCGCGCGGAGCAGGTCCGACCCGTGCCGCCCACGATGGATGTCGATCGCCCGCGCGACCGCTGCCTCGATCTCACCGCGTTGTTCGATCAGTCTCAGGTAGTCGGCCGTGAACGACTCGGGCTCGGCGGGCAGTAGTTCGTGCCCCTCGGCGTCGAAGCGCACGTCGTTGCTCGTCTGCAACCGCTTCACCTCGCTCGCCGCCCAGCGGGCCAGGCCGACCATCGCGTCACAGGCAGCTTTGCTGACGGACTCTTCGGGATCGTGCAGGTTTTCCGACAGCACGTACGCCATCCGCCCCTGCCGCCCCAGCGCGACCAACCGCAGCGCCGACAACCGCCGCGCCACTTCCCCACCCCGGGCGCTGTCACGGATCGCGTGGTTGAACAACCGGATCTCAGTCAGCACCAGCTCCTGCAGCGGTTCGGGCAACCGGTCGTATTCCCCGATCACCCCACCGAGCCCGCGATTGGTCTGCCGCTTGAACAGTCCCCCCATGGCGACCGCCTTCTCCCGATCCGTCCCGAGGCGCAGCGCTTCGAGCAGCACGTCGTCAGCCGCTTCGTTCTTTGACGAGGCCAGCGCATGGATCAAGCGGTGTATCACTCTTGGCGTTATCGGACGTATGGACCGTCCGGCTTGAATACGATTGCCCACCTTGCCCGACTCGGTCATTGTAGCAATCTTGCGGACGTAACCGTGGCGATTTGACGGGTTTAAGCCGCTTGTACAGCACGTCGATAGGAGGGGGAGAGTCGTCCGTTTCATGGCAGTGTACCTAGGTGAGAGTTCGGAATGGCCAAACCAGTCAGCACGATGAGCAGTGGAATGAGCAGTGGATGCCAGACCGCGTGTGCCCCGACCGCCGGTGGGGGTTGCCTGCGATGTGAACACGTCCCCGGTCGCGAAGGGGGCGCGGTGCTTTTTGCCGCCGCTGACATCGCCGCCGCGAGTGTGGTCACTGAGACGTTGACAGCTGCCGGCTTCACGGTCACCGAGATCGGCCCGGTGATGCGCGTCACCGGCACGCGTCAGACGTTGTCCGAAGTCGCCAAGGTTCTCCGTGCCAAGATCACCCCCTACACCCAGTCCGCCGTGCGCGGCGCGTACGTTCCGGGGGGTAGGGTCGACAGTGAATCCGACGTCTACCGCGCCATGATGACGGCCGAACCCTTGTCGACCATGCTCGCCAACTGGGAGCACGAGTGGGTCCGTGACGCGCTGGACGAAGGATGGCTTTTCAGCGTGTTCCACCCGATCCTCGACGCGCGAACGGGCAGCGTCTTTGCCCAGGAAGCGCTGCTCCGCGCCCGCGACCCAATCCACGGGACGCACTACGGTGCCGGGCAGATCATCGGTGCCTGCGACGCGCTGAACCTCCAGCACCAGCTCGACCAGCGCGCCCGCCGCTGCGCGATCTACAACGCCGCCAAGCACGTGCCGGTCGACCAGAAGGTCTTCATCAACTTCCTGCCCAACACGATCTACGACCCCGTTGTCTGCCTGCGCACCACGGTCGCCGCGGCGAAGAAGTTCAACGTCGACATGGACCGGTTGGTCTTCGAGGTCGTCGAGACTGAGCGCATCCCCGACATGGACCGGTTGCTCAAGATCCTCGACTACTACCGCGATCGTGGCGTGGGCACCGCGGTCGATGACATGGGTGCCGGGTTCAGCACGGTCGAGTACATCGAGGCCCTCAAACCCGACTACGTCAAGCTCGACCGCGACCTCGTTGTTCGCGCTGAACACGACCGCGCCGCCCAGGCCCGCGTCCGCGAGTTGGTCGACGCCTCCCACTCTTCTGGCGCGAAGGTCGTCGCTGAGGGCATCGAAACCCCCGGTCAACTCGACACCAGCATCGACTGTGGCGCCGACTATCTCCAGGGCTTCCTCTTCGCCAAACCCGCCCGCCCCCCCGCGGCCGTCACCTGGCCGACGGGTGCCCGCAAGGTCGCGTGAAGCCCGTATGACGAGCCGACAAGGTCTGCTCCCGAGCCGACCCCATTGCGACGACACCACCCCCGGCTTGCGGTTTAGCGGCATTGTGCTGGGAGAATGCGGCTAACCCGCAAACGGCCACCGAGCGTTCCCCGATTCCCAACACCCTCGCGCGTAAAAAAAGATGTCGGATCCCCCTTTCCCCTAACTCAATTTCCGTCAAACACTTACCAATTTTACCCCTCCTCCAAACCGACCTCAAACCGACATACAAACGACCAATAACCGACACGAACCGACCGCGATCCATATGACGCCAATTTTCTTAAAGCTGCTCTCACTCCTTCTGTTTAGCCGCTGTCCCGCAGGGACGCCTACATTCCATCCCAGTCCCCACGCGGCCCTGCGGGCCAGCCGCTAAACGTGACCCTTCAGATTCGTCACCGCCCGTGCACGACTGGCCTATTCACTTGTCAAAGAACATCGCAGACCGCTCACGGGGTCCACAGGGACTACACGTCCTACCCCTACCGATCCCGATGCGCGCCAACGCGCCGCCGAGCGCATTTCCCTTACACAATTCGCAATTTTCCTGGGAAAATCGAAGACGAATTCTCTCTAACGCCCACAGAACCGGTGCGCGCCGGCGCATCGCCGGGCGCACATCGACACTTACAAGCCGGCGCAATGCGGAACGGGCAAGCGCGGAGGTGATTCGGACATGCTAATACGAGCTGGACGGGCCGTACCCGCGCGGGGCACGCCATAGGCGCGGGTCGTCGATTACCAGGTCGGTTCCACCGGTCTGGATGCGCCAGGTCAGGTCGTCGGCGAACAGGAACTCGGTGTGCCCGTCCATGAACGTGAAGTTCGTCCCTGGCCGCTTCATCGTGCTGTGCCGCAACGACGGCTTCATGGCACCATAGTTCTGGTCTGTGTTACCGTCGGTCAGCATGATCACGCGGTTCGCGTTCTTCATCCCAATCTTGCCGCCCGGCTCGGTCCAGGCGCTGTTGCCGTAGGCGTCGCCCCAGTTGACGTACCGGCTGGCAAACGCCATGCGGCCGAACATGTCCTGGATGACCGTTCCCCACCCGTTGGCCGCGTTCAGGACGAACGTGCTGGCGATCGGCTGGGCGAACGGTACGACGTAGAACGGGTCGACCATGTCGCGCTCGATGCCACCGGTCTTCTGCAGCCAACCACTCACATTCGAACCGTTGGTCTGCTTGCCGGTGTACCAGATGCCCATCGGCCAGCCGTAGGTCGGCAGCGCCTCGGGACATTCCAGCACCTTGCTCGTTCTGACGTTCGTGCGAACCGGGTCACCGCCCCAGGTGGGTTGTACGTCCCCGACGGTGTACGGCAACAGTTTCTGTTCAAACAGGATCGGTAGCGCCCAAGCCTCGTAGGCCCAATTTACACCTGGCTTCTGCCGGTACGACGGCGGCAGGCTCCCCCGTTCGCGGGCGGCGTAGTTGAAGAACGCCATCGCGACCTGCCGCTGATTCGACGCGCACTGCACCCGCTTGGCCGAGTCGCGCGCCTTGTTCAGGGCCGGCAGCAACATGCTGATCAGCACGGCGATGATGCCGATAACGACCAGCAGCTCGACCAGGGTAAAGCCACCAGCGACAGCGGTTCTATTGCGTTTCATGGGATGCTCCTTCAGTCGATTGCGATGATCCAGAGCGGCTGACAGGCGCGGATGAACGGCCACTTGGGCTCGGCGGTGAGGGTCCAGTCGTAAGAGTCGCCGGGGTCGGTCATGGATGACTTCTGTCGATTATCGATACCGGGTACGCATGCGAGTTAGAACCGACCACAGACGGGGAAAAAACGAGCGCCGGCGCGATAAACACCGGCACCCATGTAGAAGAGGCAACGGATCAAGACCCGCTTAAACCGTCCGCCGGCGACGGGCCAGCATGGCGACGCCCGCCAAGCCCAGAACACCCAACGAGGCGGGTTCGGGGATGGCAGTGGCAACGATTTGAACGCCGTTGATCGGCGTGCGTCTGAAGCCACCGACCTCGTAGATCTCTTCGGCGCGAATGACGATGTTCGGATTCGTCAGGCCGGTGAAGACGATGTAGTTGCCCGACGTGGGAGAGCCCGAGGTTGTGGACGTGACTTGCACAAAGCCCTCGGTGTTAAAGTTGCCGGGGTCTTGGGCATAGAAGATCGGCGTGATGATTCCGCCTGACTGGTTGCGGGTGGTGTCCGTGTAATTGGCGGTTTCGATCCAGAAAGCGCCACCGCGGCCGTTGGTGTCGCCGTCGGTGTAGACGATGACGCTGTACCCCGCGGCCGTGTAGTCCGTGCCGAGGTTGAAGATGCCGACGTACGGGCGATTCTCGTCAATGTTCAGGCTACCGCCAACGTTCGTCGCGCCGTTGCTGTCCTGGTAGCCATTCATCAGCCTGCCGTTGGGCGTGGCAGTGCTGCTGCCGCTGTTGAACTCGCCGGTGGCATCGAAATCAGCCCTGACGTTCGTGACGGTGGCGCCTGTGTTGTCGATTACGCTCGACCCGCCGGTGGTGGTGCTGGTGAAATCACCGCCGTACTTGTCGAAATTGTTC
>JBBRHE010000093.1:0-13332 GCA_038223165.1 Tepidisphaerales bacterium | reverse complement strand
GGTGTCCGCCTTCCCCGAGAGAAACACAACGCCCTCATCGACGCGGACCTGCGGGTCAACGAACCACTGGGTGGCCTCCAGCACGCTCTGCAGGCGCTTGCGGATTTCTTCGTCGTGCGCGACCGGCTGCACGTCCACCTTCGTCGCGGCCGGCGAAAGCTCTGCCTCATCCGCGTTCTGAGGTCCGGCCTTTGTCTCCGGCGGTCCTTGCGCCAGAGCGGCGGCGCCCAGTGCGATCCATGCGAACAGAAAGGAAATAGGAACGCTTCTCATTTCATATTCCCTTTTCCCTTTCGCCGCCATGCCCGTCATCCACCACGATACGGGCTGCAATGTCTCCGTATCTGCACTCGGGTTCTATCAGCCGGGTTTGCTGGACATGAGAAATGTCCCTAGCCCGGTGCCGCCGGCGAACCTGCGGCACTACTGGGAATACGAAATTTTGACAGTTGACGGTTTCGATCAGCCTACTCTACGCTCCGGGTGGCTTAACCGCCTGCCCAGAATCTTGCATCGTGTCTCAAGTCACTTTTTCGGCCTATGGGTCGACCAGGAGTTTCTACCATGTCCAAGCCACTCGTTTCGAAGCTGTTGATGTCCTGCGCCGTCGTCGTCGCGTTAAGCGCCGGGGCATCGGACGCATCCGCGCAAGGTCGCGGCGACGCCATGATGTCGCAAAAGGTGTCGGAAATGATGCGCCAGCGCATGGAGGACGCCAAGAAGCCCGAGTCTGCCAAGATGATGCAGGACCAGAGTGTGCGCATGATGGCCATGGAGCAGATGGCCCACACGATCGCCACCAACCCGGAGTTCCAGAAGATGCACGCCGAGATGATGAAGGACCCCGAGTGCATGAAAATGATGGAAGGGTGTAAAGCCATGATGACCAACGAAGCCGAACTCGCCAAGGTCAAGGAAGAGATCATGGCCGACCCCAAAGCCATGGAGATGGTCATGAACAAAGCCATGATGATGGACATGGCCAAGTCCGACCCGGAGATGAAGAAGATGATGAATCACGGGGCGATGGACCACAGCAAGATGGACCACAGCAAGATGGATCAAGACACGAAGAAGAACTAATGACCGTCGGGAAAACAGAATAACGAACAGAATAACGGGACAGGTACATATCTTCGAGAATTGTACCTGTCCCGTTACCCGCGCTGTCCCATTATCCGCGCTTACCGCGCGATGATCACCATGAACTGGCTCTCAGTCTTGCCCCCGCTTCTCACAATTGCCGTAGCGATCTGGTCCAAGCGAATCATTCCGTCGCTTCTCGTTGGGTTGCTGCTGGGTGGCTATCTACTGGACCCGCGGATCACCGGCGGTTTTGAAACGGCTGTGGATCAGATTGTCAGCACGCTAACGGATAAAGACAGCCTTCAGGTGCTCCTGTTCCTTTACCTGTTCAGCGGATTGATTGGCATCATCAAGAAATCAGGCGGCATCCAGGCATTTTCCGCGCTGGTAGAAAAGCGTGTGACCAGCGCGAAGGGCGTCTTCTATGTCTTGTGGGCGCTGATTCCGGTGACCTTCATCGATTGCGGTTTTCGGATCGTCGGCGCTGGCTCGATCACGCGGCCGCTCGCGGAGAAGAATGGAATCGCAAACGAGCGAATTGCCTTCATGCTCAACAATACCGCAAGCCCTGTCGTCGAACTCATCCCAATCGCGACCACGTTTGTGGGGTTTAACCTTGCGATCATCACACTCGGTTTGAAGACCGCCGGAGTCGGCGATCAGACCACTGCCTACTCAATCTGGCTCAGAGCGATTCCCCTGGAATTCTTCAGCCTCGCTGTCATCGTGATCACTTTTGTCTCGATTTTTTACAATTTCCGACGAGTGAGCAACGGAAACAAAGGGCATTCCGCGCCAATGCCTCATGCGCCGCATGGCGGCATGCAAATGACGGTGGAAGCGATGACGCCTGTCATCAAGCCAAGGATCGTGAATCTCGTCGTTCCGATGCTGACCGTCATCGCACTGAGTATCTTCTTCTTCTGGCTCTTCGGGTTTCAACGGTCAACTGACGCCTCGTTCATTGGCGCGATCACGAGTACCGAACCGAACAGGGCCATGCTGGTCGCGCTCTTCATCTCGGTCGTCGTAACGGCAATCTTCTATGCGTTCCAAAAGTACGGTTTTAAGGACATGACCGCCGATTTCATCACCGGCGGGAACGAGATCATGCCGACCCTGGCGATACTGGCCATCGCTTGGCCGCTGGCCGCTGTTTCACAGTCGCTCGGGCTGAACGAGCTCATTCAACAGGTCGTGGGAAGATCCCTGCCGGTCTGGAGCGTGGCGGTAACGATCTTCATCATCTCGGCCACGGTCACCTACTTCATCGGTTCTGGGTGGGGGGCCGCTTCGCTAATCATGCCGTTTACAATTCCACTGGCGGTGTCTGTAGGTGCCCCTATCCCACTTTGCGTTGCCGCCGTCATCACCGGAGGCACGTTCGGCGACGTCACTTCACCCGTTGCGGGGATGACCAATATGTCGTCGAGCATCGCCCACGCAGACCACGCCAAATACCTGCGCTACGCGGCCCCCTATAACTTTCTAGCCGCCGGAATCGCAGTCATCCTCTATTTGTTGGCCGGACTCTTGTCGTGACAGAAACGGAATAGGTTTATCCCCTTTTTGTCTCCACGCTATCCCCAATACCCTGGCAGGTCGCCGGCGTTGGCGATGCCGATCCTTGTTGATGTGCGCGACAAGGCGCTGTGGCGCGCACCGGGTCGGGTTGTATTCGGAACAATTCTTCTCCAAATTTCGTTGAGAAATAGCACATTGCTCGTGTTGAATGCGCGGCGTAGCGCGCTGGCGCGCATCGGGATCGGTAGGAGTAGGAAATGTAGTGCACGCGGAGCGTGTGCATCGCTGTGACGTTCTTTGGCAACTGAATAGAGGGAATGCGTGGCGCAAAGTGTGCGATGCGCCATGCGCTGGTGGGCTGCGCGGGCGTCGAGTTATGAGGGAGGTGATCGTATCGACTGCGGTCGTTTTATGTCGTTTTGTGTCGTTTTAACGTCGTTTGTATGTCGGTTCGCCGACGACCGGAAAAGCGTAATGCGTCGCCGCTGAAGGTGTTAGGAGTTGGAGAGGGTTGAAACTTTATTTTCGATGGCTAGGCATGCACGGTCCGGAGGACCGTGTCACGCCGACGACGATTCTTGCACGGGCAGACATGGCGATGGTGCAAAATGGTGCAGATTGATGCAAGCGGGGGACGCGGCGCTTGCCGTACTTGCCGTGGTCGCCGCGCCTGCCATTGCGTCATTCGAGGTACGTGTAACCTTCCAAACCATTTTCGTAGAACTTCAGCAGCACGCGGCTTTCGTCGAAGGTGAGCTTTTGCTCTCGTAAGGCTTTTTCGACCATTTTGCGCATGGAGCGGAGAAGGTCGTCGGCGCTGAATTGGACGTATTGTAAGACTTCGCGGACGGTGTCACCTTCGATGACCTCGTCGATGGAGTAGCCGTTCTCGTCGACGGTGACGTGGACGGCGTTGGTGTCGCCGAGCAGGTTGTGGAGGTCGCCTAGGATTTCCTGGTAGGCGCCGACGAGGAAGGTAGCCAGGCAGTAGTCTTCGCCTTTGTAGTCGTGGAGTTCGAGCGTGCTCTTGACCTGCCTGCGGTCGATGAAGCGGTCGACCTTACCGTCGCTGTCGCAAGTGATGTCGGCGAGGATGCCGCGGCAGGTGGGCTCTTCCTTCAGGCGATGGATCGGCATGATCGGGAAGAGCTGGTCGATGGCCCAGCTGTCGGGCATGGATTGGAAGATCGAGAAGTTACAGAAGTAGGTGTCCGAGAGCATCGCTTCGAGGTTTTGGAATTCGTCGGGGACGTATTCCATCTTGCGGATGACCTTGAGGACTTTGGCGCACAGGCCGAAGTAGAGCTTTTCACCGAGCGCGCGGTCTTCGAGGGTGCAGTAGCCGAGACTGAAGAGGTTGAGGATGGCGTCGCGGCTGACGTGGGCGTCGTGGTAGTACTCCATGTAGTTCTGTTCGGTGCAGCCGAGGTAGCTGTCGAACAGGTTGACGACGGGGGCGGGCAGTTTGGCGCGTTGGTCGGCGGCGAGCTCGCGGGGGAGTTCGAAGCGGGCAAAGCCGCTCCAACCGATGACGTTGAAGACGAGCACACTGTGGTACGCGACCATGGCCCGGCCCGATTCACTGATGATGGTGGGGTGGGCGACACCCTTCTGGTCGCAGATTTCCTTGATGTGGAAGACGACGTCGTTGGCGTATTCCTGCAGGCCGTAGTTGATGCTGGAACCGAAGTCGGTCTTGGAGCCGTCATAGTCGACACCGAGGCCACCACCCACGTCGACGTATTGCAGACCGGCGCCGAGGCGTTGAAGTTCGGTGTAGACGCGCGACAGCTCGATGATCGCGCCCTTGATGTTGCGGATGTTGTTGATCTGGCTGCCGAGGTGGAAGTGCAGCAGGTTGAGACAGTCGCCCATGCCGTTCTGGCGGAGATACTCGAGGGCTTCGACGACCTCGGAGATGAACAGGCCGAACTTCGAGCGCACCCCACCGGACTGTTCCCACCGACCCGACCCACGGGCGGCGAGCTTCACACGGACACCGATGCTCGGCTTGATGTTGTGCTGCTTGGCGTACTTGACGATGAGCTCGAGCTCGCTGAACTTTTCGACGACGGGGATGACGTTGCGGCCGATCTTGGTCGCGAGGATGACGGCTTCGATGAACTCGTCGTCCTTAAAGCCGTTGCAGATGATGGGCGTGTCGTTGTTGTCGACGATCGCCATGACGGCGAGCAGCTCGGGCTTGCTGCCGGCTTCCAATCCGAAGCCGAACTCTTTGCCGAAGTCGTGAATTTCCTGAACGACGTGCCGCTGTTGGTTGACCTTGATGGGGTAGACGCAGCGGTAGCGGCCCTTGTAGTCGTGGTCGCGGATGGCGTTCTGGAAGACGTTGTGCAGCCGTTGAACTCGGTGCTGGAGGATGTCGGTGAAACGGATGAGGCACGGCAGCTGGATGTCGCGCTCGCGAAGTTCGTCGACGAGCTTTTTGAGGTCGACGGTTTGACTCTTGTCCTGCCGCGGATGGACGGCGACGTGACCGTCGTCGTTGATCGAGAAGTAACCCTGACCCCAGTTGGCAATGCCATAGGTCTTGGCGGAATCCGCGATCGTCCAGGGCTTGCCCGTACCGGGCACGGTGGCGCCGTTGGGGTGAACGGGTGCTGCGTGATCGACCGGCGGGGGGGCCACAAGATCTTTGTCGCGGCCCATTGTCTCCGTCATCAATTCCATGGCGCTTTTCATCCTCTTCCTGTCAGGTGGAGCCTGACGTGCTTGTCCTGCTTAATCGTATCGTAAATGCTGCGAAGTCAAACGGCTTAACTGGGAATTTTTACAGTGAAAAGCGCAACAGGCGATCTCACGTCACACCGCCGGCTGTTGCTGAGTAAGACAATGAATCGCGCCCAGGCCCCAGATGAGTTCCGTGCAGTCGATGCCGATTACCTTGTGCTTGGGCAGGTGCTGCTGAAGGATTTCAAGGGCCTTCTTGTCGTTCTTCTTGTCCCGGAACGTGGGCACGAGCAGGGCGCCGTTGATGAACAGGAAGTTCACGTAGGTCGCGGGCAGCCGTTGACCATCGTGCACGACCGGCGAGGGCATGGGGATCTCGATGACCTCGAACGGCTGGCCGGCCTGGTCGCGCAGCTTGTCGATCTGTTTACGGACGGACATCAACACGCGGTGGTTGACGTCCTTCGTGTCGGGCTCGACGGCCGTCACGATCTTGGTCGGGCTGATGAAGCGGGCGAGATCGTCGATATGACCATCGGTGTCATCGCCCTCAATGCCACCGGTCAACCAGGCCACGTGCTGTTGGCCGTAGTAGTCCTTCAGGAATTGCTCGACCTGATCCTTCGAGAGATTCGGATTGCGATTCTTGTTGAGCAGGCAGTCGGTGGTTGTGAGGACGGTGCCCGCGCCGTTGAACTCGACGCTGCCACCTTCCATGATGACGGCCTTGCCGTCGTGCGCGGGGTAGAAGACCGGCAGCTTGAACGCCTTGGCGATCTCGGTCGGGACAGCGTCGTCCGCATCGTAAGGAGGATATTTCCCACCCCACGCGTTGAAGCCCCAGTCGACGATCGCCAGTTGCCTCGTCCCGCTGCGACCCTGCTTCACGACGAATGCCGGCCCGTGGTCGCGGCACCAGCTTTCGTTGGTCTTGATATAATGGAAGAAAACGTTCTTGGTCGGACAGCCGTGCTCTTTCAGTTGCTGCCGGGCGATGTATTCCCAGTTTTCGTTCGGCACATTGATGCGCACCGCTTGTCGCGCCGCGATCTCGCACATGATGCGAGCGAGGTTTTCCGGCACGGTGTGATACTTCGCCGGAAATGAAATCCCCTCCGGCCGCGGCCAGGAGAACCATGTAGCGGACTGCTTGGCCCACTCGGCGGGGAAGGTGTAGCCGAGGGAGGAGGGGGTGCCATTGAGAATCTTTACTTTCGCCATCAGTTACTATGCTCGCTTACGCTTGGCCGGTGTTCGTCCGCCCAATTCGAGTTGCTCGATCTGTTCGATGTTCGGCTACGAGACGGCGTCGTATCCTTCAGCGCGCGGGCTACCGAGCGTTGGATTTCGCAGGACCAGCAGGGCATTCTTGAGAGTGTGAGCGGCAGTCGGTCCCAAAACGTCGAACGTCTTACCGCTGACAAGGTGCAACCGAAATGGTGTGAACAGATCCTTTTGCAATTCGTCAGTCAGTTCTGATTCGGTCATCGTCAGGTTCTCCTTTTACATTCCAATATATCGCTTTGTGATGCCCTCGTATGCATCAATCCGCCGATCGCGCAGGAAGGGCCAATGCGTCCGGCTGAACTCAACCTCATCCAAGTCCAGCGCTTGCACGATGACCTCTTCCTGATCGACTGACGCCTTCTTCACGATCTGTCCATTGGGCCCGCTGATGAAGGATTGACCCCAGAAGACAATGCCGTCTTCGCTGGCGGGTTTGCCGTCGCTGTCGAGGACGTGTTCCACGCCGATACGGTTCGGTGAGCAGACGAAGCAACCGTTGGCCACGCCGTGGCTGCGCTGGATGAGTTCCCAGCTTTCGTGCTGGGCGGTGCCGTAGAGTTCGCGCTCTTTGGGGTGCCAGCCGATGGCGGTGGGGTAGAATAGGATCTCGGCGCCTTGAAGGGCGGTGAGGCGTGCGCCTTCGGGGTACCACTGGTCCCAGCAGATCAGGACGCCAATCTTGCCGTAGGTGGTGTCCCACGCGCGGAAGCCGGTGTCGCCGGGCGTGAAGTAGAATTTCTCGTAGTACAGCGGGTCGTCGGGGATGTGCATCTTGCGGTAGATGCCCTTGATCGACCCGTCCGTCTCGATGATGGCTGCGGTGTTGTGGTAGAGACCTGCGGCGCGCTTCTCGAACAGCGACGCGATGATCACGAGCTTGTGCTTCTTCGCCAGCTTGCAGAAGAGGTCCGTGCTCGGCCCGGGGATCGTCTCAGCGAGCTTGAAGAAGCGGTGGTCTTCCAACTGACAGAAATACTTGCTGCGGAACAGCTCTTGTGTGCAGACGATCTGCGCGCCCTTTTTCGCGGCCTGTTCGATAAGACGGGCCTGGTTCTTCAGGTTCGCGTTGACGTCGTCCCCGACGGCCATCTGGGTGATGGCGACGTTGACGATCCGCTTGTTCTTGCCGACGCTGCGCGGTTGGGTGGTTTTCTTTGCCATAGCGTAATAGTAGACGAATTTCGTCGCGTGATGTTCGTGATATTTTCCCGGCGGGCAAGGGGTTTATGGGAAGCTAACGCGTCTAACGCAGAGGCGCTGAGTGGGGAACACAGAGCTTCGCGGAGAAAGGCGATTAGTCGATCGCAATTTCTGTGCGTCTCTCGGCGTTCTTTGCTCCGTGCCTCTGCGTTGGAATCGCAATTCAGAAACCTATCCCCGCGCCGCCAGTGTCAGCATGAAGCGTTCGACGTTCGTCGCAGCGTCACCGATGCCGGATTTGGATTGTTTGTCGATCTCGGCCAGCAGTCCGATCGCGCGGGCGACACCGGCGTCACCGAGCGCGTCGGCAGTCTTGAAGAAAGGCTGCTGGATCTCGCGCGGCCAGAGTCGCAACGCCGACGCGATGGCTCCGGCGTTCATGCCCTGGCGGCGCATGTGGAGGGCCTTGCGCACATTTTCAAGCCACATGCCCAGCCACGTAACGGCACGGAACTCGGCGGAGCTGTCGAGCTGCGTCAACTGTCGCCAACGCTTCATCGCTTTGTCAGGGTGACCTGCCGCCAGTTCGTTGGTCATGTCCCACATTTCCTGCTCGCGCTGGAACGCCACGCCACGCGTGATGTCGTCCATCGTCGCGACGTTCCCGTCGACCTGCAGCGCGAGCTTGGACAGTTCGCTGTCTACGCGACCGAGATCGTTGCCAAGAAACTCGGCGAGCATTTGGGCGGCATCGGACGCGATTTTCAAACCATGCACCGACTTGGCGCGGTTGACGATCCAGGCCGGCATTCCCGCGCCCTTCGGTGGTTCGCACGGTTCGATCTTGCCGACCTTCGCGATTAGTTTTGAGATTCGTTGCTTGCCCGGCAGCGATGGAAGTCGCAGGACGAGTGTGCCGCTGTCGGACGGTTTGGCGAGGTAGTCCTCGAGCTGTTCGCGGTAACGCGAGATAAAGTCGTCGGCGTCGCGCACGACGACGACCTTGCCACTGCCGAACATGGCGAAGCTACGGAGTTCGTCGAGGACGTCGGCTAGTTGGGCTCGTTCACCGTCGAGGTCGATTCGTTGAGTGTCCTTCGGCAGGCTGGCCAGCAGGCGCGACAGTGCTTCCAGTTGCATGAAGGAATCGGAGCCAACCAACGCGTAGACAGGCATGGCCATCCCAGCGTTGTATGAGGAGGGAAATCCCCCGTCAAACGAACCTGAGGCTTTCCACTTTCGTTGTTATCGGAATCGGCTACACTTCCGCCGGGCAAACCGCCGATGAATTCAATAGGACTGTACCGCTCCACAATAACTGTGGTCGAGTAGACAGGGAGGTCGTATGTCCAATCCGTTCGCTGCGTTCTGCGACGACTTTTACGTCAATATGCGCTTGGGTTCGCAACTCCAGCTCCCGCACAGCCGGGAGACGGTATTGCACCTGTTCGAGCGCGTGCAGAAGTCGTTCCCCAACATGACCCGTTTTCGCAAGGCCGAGAACGGGGACTTCAACCTCGAAGAGGATCGCAACGGTCAGGCGTACCGCTGGCTGAGCCTTGAGAGCAAGCGGCTCGCTGCGGGTCACGTGAACCCCGAGTCGATCGCCGACGCGATGAAGCTGCACACGATGGTGCTCGAACAGGCGCCGTACCAGCTGGGCATCTCACCGGTCGAGATCGACTATCTCGACGTCCTGTTCGGCTTCGACCTGTCGTTCAGCGGCAACCACGACGAGATCGTCGCCGAGAGCTTACTGGGCGAGTCACCGCTGACGTGCCTGTCGGAGGAAAGCGGCGCCAAGGCCATCGACTTCCAGCCGTCGGTCACCGTCTCGTTGAGCGAGGACTGCCGACTTCAGGCCCGCATCGACATCGTGACGCGCACGAACAGCTACCAGGTCCGCACCGGTGACTACAGTGACGACGTCATCAGCGTCTATCTCATCCTGCGGCGATACTGGGGCGACAGACCCAAGGAATCGCTCGAGGAAATGGCTGGTCAACTGACACAACGGGCCGAGCAGCTCTGCACAAGCTACATCGTGCCGCGGGTGCTGCGACCGGTCAGCAGCGCGATCGCGTCGCGGTCGTAAAGGACACGGCGACAACAGAGTCATGAAGGGGCAGACCTCCGCGTCTGCCCTTTTTCATGGGCACAGCGATCGCGAAGCGAAGAGGGCAAACGCGGAGGTTTGCCCCGGTCAGATATCCAGCATGGGGTAGATCGTCCAGATTCCCCACGCGAGTCCGCCGAGCACTGCGATGAGCAGGACGAGCGCGCCCAGTACCTTCAACCGTTTCGGCCAGACGTGGCGATTGATCGCCGAGCGGACCAGTGGAAGCGTCTCGTCACCGGCGGGGGTCAGCATGGCGTACGTCGTCGCGACGGCGAGTTCCAGCGCGATGTGATGGTCGCCGGCGATCGACTTGAGCGTCCGCTTGGCGTTGCCCAAGTGGTTGCCGGATGCCTCCAGTGAGAAGTCCATCGCGGTCGCCATCGATCGGGGTGAAAGCTGTTCGCCGACCGTCAGCAGATAGGCTTCTCGTTGCTGGTGCGGCAGGTCGCGCAGCGCTTTGACGAATGCCAGTGAAGGTGGGTCGGCACTTGCTCCCGCGGGCAGTAGGACGTCTGCTTTCGTTGTGGGTGGTCGCTCGGCGTAGGGCCTAGCGCTGATGATCGTCTGGTGGTAGAACCATCGATCGACCTTGGCCACATCGTCCCACGTCTCGACGAAACCCAGTGACTTCAGTAACACCTGCCGTGTGATCGCGGCCCCCGTCTTCGCTCGCCCACTCAAGGCCGTCGCGAGACGATGAACAGCCGGACGGTAGTGACTCAGCACGTCCTCGACCGCAGGGATGTCGAAGCACGAGGCACGGGCGAGCAGTTCATCGGTGATCGGCACGACGTCTGTTATAGCGTCCCCAACGCTTGCTCCGCACGTCCCTCCCTTCTGCAAAACAGACGAGGCCCAGTCACGCTCGTAACTGGGCCTCGGTTTTCACTCAGCACAGGACTGGCGGTCGACGTCGACTTCCAGCATCAACCTTACGTCGCGTCCGAGCCGGCCTGGGCCAATTGGGGCTTGTCACCGCTCTTGTCACCGGTCGAGACGGATTCGAAGTACAGGTGTTTGTTGCCTTCACCTTCGTCCTTCACAGTGATCTTGATCAGGTCCTTGCCCTTGAAGTTCCCGCGCAGGATTTCCTCGCTCAGCGGGTCTTCGACGTACTGCTCGATCGCGCGACGCAGTGGGCGAGCGCCGAAGTCGACGTTCGTGCCCTTGTCGATCAGGAACTCCTTGGCTTCTTCGGTCAGCTCGACCTTCATGCCGTGCTCGCCGAGGCGCTTCACAACCTTCTTCAGTTCGTAGTTCACGATCTGCTCGAGCTGTGGACGACCCAGTGGACGGAAGACGATGACGTCATCCAGGCGGCCGATGAATTCGGGTCGAACGTAGCGTTCGAGCTCCTTCATCACGGTCTCCTTGATCTGCTGATAGTTCCGCTCTTCAGCGCCACCCTTGGCGTTGGGACGCAAGCCGAACTGCGGGCCGCCACCCTTGATCAGGTCCGAACCGATGTTCGAGGTCATGATCATGATGACGTTCTTGAAGTCGACGTGCCGGCCGAACGAGTCGGTCAGGCGGCCTTCTTCCATGATCTGCAGCAGCATGTTGAAGACGTCCGGGTGCGCCTTTTCGACCTCGTCGAGCAGCAGCACCGCGTACGGTCGGCGGCGGATGCGCTCGGTCAGTTGCCCGCCTTCCTCGTAACCGACGTAGCCCGGAGGCGCGCCGATCAGTCGGGAAACGTTGTGCTTCTCCATGTACTCGCTCATGTCGATCTGGATAAGCGAATCCTCATCCCCGAACATGAACTCAGCCAGCGCCTTGCTCAACAGTGTCTTGCCGACACCGGTGGGGCCCAGGAACAGGAACGAACCCATCGGGCGGTTCGGGTCCTTCAGACCGCTGCGCGCCCGGCGGATCGTCTTGCTGATCGCCTTGATCGCTTCGTCCTGTGACACGACGCGCTTGTGCAGCTCGTTTTCCAGTTCGAGCAAACGCTGGGCTTCTTCCTTCTCCAGGCGGGTCAGTGGCACACCAGTCATCTTGCTGATGACTTCAGCGATCACCTCTTCGTCGACCACGCCGTCCACTTCCTTGGCCTTTTCGCGCCACTGCTTCTGCATGTCCTCTTTCTTGGCACGCAGGGCTTCGGCGCTGTCGCGCAACCGGGCGGCTTCCTCGTACTCGGCGTTCTTGACCGCCTCGTCCTTCTGGATGCTCAAACGCTCGATCTGCTCTTCAAGCTCAGCCAGGTTCGGGGGCTTAGTCATGCTGCGCAGGCGGATGCGGGCACCCGCTTCGTCGAGCACGTCGATCGCCTTGTCGGGCAGAGCACGACCACTGATGTACCGATCCGACATCTCGACTGCCGCCACGATGGCCTCATCGAGGATCTGCACACGGTGGTGCGCCTCGTACCGGTCGCGCAGCCCTTTCAGGATCTCGATCGCGTCCTTCTTGTTCGGTGGCTCGACGGTGATCGGCTGGAACCGGCGGGCGAGCGCCGCGTCCTTCTCGATGTACTTGCGGTACTCGTCAAACGTCGTCGCGCCGATGCATTGTATCTCGCCCCGGCTTAGCGCCGGCTTGAGCACATTGCTCGCGTCGATCGCGCCTTCAGCGCCACCCGCCCCGACGAGTGTGTGCAGTTCGTCGATGAACAGGATGACGTTCTTGGCGCGACGAACCTCGTTCATCACCGCCTTGATGCGCTCTTCGAACTGCCCGCGGTACTTGGTACCGGCGACCATCATCGCCAGGTCGAGCACAACGATCCGGCGGTCGTGCAGGATCTCCGGCACGCTCGACGAGATCACCATCTGCGCCAGACCTTCGACGATCGCCGTCTTGCCAACACCGGCCTCACCGAGGAGAACGGGGTTGTTTTTCTGACGGCGGCAGAGGATCTGGATGACGCGTTCAATCTCGTTGGCTCGGCCGATGACCGGATCGAGCTGGCCTTCTTTGGCCAGTTCTGTCAGGTCGCGACCGAACGAGTCGAGCGCGGGCGTCTTGCTCTTGCCCTTGGTTCCTTGTTTTTCTGTCTGCTGCGGTTCTTCACTTTCCACGCCTGCACCTAGTAGGTTAAGGACTTCTTCCCGCACTTCTTCCAACTTCAGCCCGAGATTCATCAGGACCTGTGCCGCGACACCATCGTGTTCGCGAAGCAGGCCGAGGAGCAGATGCTCGGTGCCGACGTAATTGTGATTGAGGTTACGCGCCTCTTCGATCGCGTACTCAATGACCTTCTTGGCTCGAGGGGTCTGCGGGAGCTTGCCCATCGTCACCATGTCGGGTCCGCTCTTGACGAGCTTCTCGACTTCCAGTCGTACCTTACGCAGGTCGACGTCGAGATTCTTCAGGACGTTGGCGCCGACGCCCGACCCTTCCTTCACCAGCCCGAGCAGGATGTGTTCGGTACCGATGTACTCGTGGTTGAAACGCTGTGCTTCCTGGTCCGCAAGTGCCATGACCTTGCGCGCCCTGTCCGTGAATCGTTCGAACATGTCCATCTCCTAAACAGCCGACGT
>JBBRHE010000092.1:0-13423 GCA_038223165.1 Tepidisphaerales bacterium | reverse complement strand
GCTCACTTTGCGCCCCCGTTATCGCGAAGGACTTGAATCAAGCGGAGGATGGCGTCGAGGTCGGCACCCTTAAGTTTTCCCAATTCTCTAGCGGCCAGTTGGATTCGCGGGTCCCGTTCCCCCGGAAGAACCTTGTCCCCGTCGACTAGCCAGTCGCGGTTCACGCCGAAAAGTTCGGCGAACTGATCGAGCTCATTGATCCGGACGTTTCGCTCACCAGCTTCGATCTGCGAAATGGTCGGGCGATGCACCCCCAACTGTTGGGCGACTTGGCCTTGTGAGAGACCAGCCTGCTCGCGTGCCCAGCGAAGACGGGCGGCGATATTCTTCTTTTCGGTGTCAGCCGACATGTCTGATTCCGTTCTGCTTGGCAATGAAGCATTCGGCGTGTTCGACCAACTCCCGGAACTTCATGCCCCGTGTGCCAGAGGTATGCACGAATGGGTTGAAATCATTCGGAACGTTTGCTGCGAGCGCCACTGAAAGATCGATCGCAAAATCGACTCCTTCGTCACTGCTTGCGCCTGTGTTTTCAATCAGATCTGTGTCGTCGTTAATCTCGCCGATGTCGCGCCCGAGGCTCTGAAAGAAGTCCACCAACACCTTCTTCACTCGTTCAGCTACCAGCACGACAGTAAATTGAACATCTTTAGTCATGGTAAGAATATCTTACCAGCGGTAAGGAAGGCTGTCAAGTAGATGTTGCGCGGATGTCATAGCTCTATCGGGCAGGTCGTTCTGGGCAGATAGAGCGGGTGTCTTGGATGTCCTGCGTTAGTTAGCCCGAGGTGGTGGACATTGCTTAGCTTCGGGAGAACTTCGGCCGCACGCTGTAGCAACGCGCCATGTGCGCCCCACGCCGCGATGGTTAAGTCGAACCGAGACGAGAGCTCGGCCAGCCACCTGTCATTCTCAGGCCCGATCGGGTCCGCGTCGATCGACAACAAGCATGGGTTGCTTGATCGCAGGGCGAACAGATTTGCGAGGACAAGCTTGCCGAAACCCCATGATCTCGCGAAGCCAACACATCGGCGAACGGTTGGATCGTCGTTTTGTCCGTCAGCGGTTGACGGATTAAGCGCAACGAACAGGACGCACGGGAGTGCGGGTTGCCATTGACGCTCAAGCACATACCTGTAGCGCTGACAGTCCGAAATGATGGCCGATCGATGCATATTTCGTTCTCTAGTCCGTCGGAATCTATCGGCACTATCGCGCGAAACACACGAGGACGCCACGCTATACTACACGAACAAGCAGATCGGCACCGCCGAGATGATCGCACAGTTGCTGGAGCTGGCGAAGTGGGTGCGCGAGGCGAAGAAGCGCGGGCAGGACCTGGGACTCGATCAGAAAGAGGTCGCGTTCTACGACGCCTTGGCCGAGAACGGATCGGCCAAAGAGGTGATGAAATCGGACCAGCTCCGCCTGATGGCCCGCGACAAAGATAAAGGTTGACACCCACACGGCTTGCCCGGAATCTAAGCCACGCGCTTCGTTATGCATATTGATTGTACTGTTCATTCTTGGTTCGCGAGCATATGCCGACGACGCAGTAGAGGCTGCATATCGCAAGGCAAGCGCTGATTGGCGCGAAGTGACCGAAGGGCACCCTGCGGATTTTCAGTACCTCTGGAACCAGATCGGGTGGCGAGAGGCAGTACTGAGCTATATGCGAGATGGGCCGGGAATCTTTAACGTCGCGCCCGATCGACAGGCGGCGATGATCGACAGGGCACAGATGTATGTCATTGCTCGGGATGGATTTGAGGTCACTGATGCAGAACTTAAGTTTATAGGACGCCTGCTTGATACAGGCTCACCTGAACCCATCAAATCTTACGCACAATTCATCCGCCTGCGTAGAGAGGCTGAGTTAACCTACGCGTCAGAACGGTTGATCGAGGATCTGCGGGGAAAGGATCTTGACGCGGAGCACCGTCAGTTTTTGCTGGATGCATTGGTGGAGATTGAGCGCCGATTGAATCAGGGATTGCTTGAACGAGCCAAGATCGAACCAGTTGGCGGTGTAGTGGCAGGCCGGAACCGGAAAGCGCAGGACCGGCTTCTGCAGCAAAAGCTGCAATCCATTCGCGAGTTCCTTGCAATGCAGCAGCAAGTTGACGACGAGAAGCCGAAGGAGCAACCCTGATAAGGCGCGACAGAGCCAACGCATGCACCCGACCGGAATGAGCGGTCGGAATTGTTCTTGAAACCAAGCCACAACGGTCCGCAGGATTTACTGCAGACCCTACGGGCTTTGCGATGAAAGCTGCTGACCTTCCCGAAGTTCTGCCCTACAAATCGCCAGCCAAACTCGCGTTTCACTCGACATCTATTTTCTTAACGACTGCATAGGTCGCAGGCGATGCATCGGACGAGGTAAGGGTGGAGTGGTTGATCAATTCGTCGATCGTTTTCCGGACGTGATGTTGCGCCCGCGAGATGTTTGATCGCTGATCGGAACTTAGCCGGCGGGCACGGAGGGCGCTGGCGATTGTGATCTGGTTAAGACGGCGGTCGATTTGATTGATCAGTATCAGTGCGGTGTCCCGGTCTCCCTTTCTTGCAGATAGCTCATATTCTGCGGCAAGTCGTCGAATTTCACTTTTGATGTTGTTGGGGGATGGATAGTACGTGTACGCCGTCAGCGCCAGCGTTGCTGTGACGGTGGGCACCACAACCCATCGGCCCTTCATGGCGACCCTGTGTGCCGGGGAATCAGCGGTCGTTTTCTCTGACGTGTTCCTGATTGGCAATGTACGGCATGCCAGCAGCGCGACAACACCCAGCGCAGCCGCAACCGATGGCAAACCGACCGGTCTGGTGAAACGCTGGATGAAACCAGCCAGCGGACCCTCGGGATGGTCTAGTAGGTGGAACGGGCGGCCGTAGTCCTCGAAGGCGTGCGTGTCTTCCAACTCGACGCCCGGACGGTGATAGACACCATCAATGAGCAGCGCAGGTCCGACCGCGGAAACGACCAGCGCGACAAAGCCATACAGTGCCGAGCGTTTGCCGAAAGTAAGAACCGCTGCCACAAGGGTGCCCAGGTGAACCGCCGACCCGATGACGATCATCGAGATGACAAGCGCGGGCATGGTGCTGGCGAAAAGCACCTGCCCTGCCTGCATCGCGGCACGTTCAGGGGACGTGTAGGTCACCAGCGCGATGCCACTTAACATCGCAGCGTGAAGCGGCGAACGTTCGACCAGCCAGTCGCCCATGGCATTGGGGGGAATCAGCAGCGACACAGCGCCGGCGCCCAAGACGCCCAGCATTGCCACCGTCGCGACGCCGCGCGTGAGCGAGCGGCCGGCCTCGCGAATGACGTACAACAAGATCGACCCGGACGGCGGCGCCGTATCGAAACCGCCGTCACCACGTATCGCCCGCACCCGTTCGAAAGCCAGCCCGACCAGCGCGGCAATCACGACACTGCTGCCCAGTATGATCGACACGCCTGCCAACCCGGCGCTGTCGGCCATGTATCCCAGCGTCCAGGGTGTCACCAGTGGACTGGCCAGCGCGACGACGACGATTGACGCGCGGCGCACTCGCATCGTCAAAAGCACGACGAGGACCGGCAGGACACCGATCGCGCAGACGGGCAGGAAGGCCGCAAAGACGAATGCCTTCGGCAGGTCTGCCCACGTGCCGCGGCTGACCCACGACCGCACGGCGTTGCCACCGACTGCGCGTAGGACGCCCGCGGTCAACATGCCCGCCAGCAGGGTCGGCATCGCCAGCGCCGCGGCCTGCCCGGTGCGAAGCACGAAGACCGACACTAGTTCGATCAGGTCCATTTGCGTCCTCCTGTTGGGACGGGGACCGAGCGGACGATCTCTGCGACGACGTCACCGGCCTCGCGCGGGTCGACACCGAGCCGTACGGACAGGACGGGCAACGCGGTCGCCTGCACGTCGTCGGGGGTCACGAAGTCGCGACCTCGCAGGTGGGCCCACGCCTGCGCGACGCGTTGCCACGTCAACAACCCGCGTGGGCTGAGCCCCAGCGAGACGCGCCCGTGACCGCGCGTCGCGCGGCCGAGCGTAACCAGGTAACGACGCACCGGCTCCTCAACCGCGATCGCGACGACGCGTTCCTGCAGTTCGTGCAGACCGTGGGGTGTGAGGACGGGCGCCGGCAGTTCGGGCCCGCCGCAGCAGTGCCCGACCGCGGCCTGAAGCATCGTCATCTCGTGTTCCTCGTCGGGGTAGCCGATCGTGAGCTTCATCGCGAACCGATCAAGCTGCGCCTCAGGCAACGGGTAGGTGCCGTGATGGTCCAGCGGGTTTTGGGTCGCGATGATGAAGAACGATTCGCCGAGCTTGTGCAGCGTGTTGTCGACTGTGACTTGCTTCTCGGCCATCGCCTCGAGAAGCGCGCTCTGCGTCCGCGGGGTGGCGCGATTGATCTCGTCGACGAGCAAAACGTCGGCGAAGATCGGTCCGGGCAGGAACTCGAACTCGCGCGTTTTCTGGTTGAAGACGGCGAAGCCCGTCACGTCACCGGGCAGCAGGTCGGGCGTGCATTGCACGCGGTTGAACCGCCCACCGACCGCGTGCGCCAGCGCCTTGGCGAGCGTGGTCTTGCCGAGTCCCGGCACGTCCTCGAGCAGCAGGTGCCCACGGGCGAGCAGGCAGGCGATCACGTGTTCGACGACCGCCGCCTTACCCTGCAGTGCAGCGTTGAGTGCCTGCCGCAGGTTTGTTACGGGATCGGCGATGACGGCGTGCGATCGTGGTGTTTCGAGAACGGTGGGCGAAGTCTGCGTCATAAATCTCTTTCGTTGATGGCGCGATTATCGCGCAGAACCTTTCTACCGAGGCTGCGCGACGCCGCCAGGCACGTGGAAAGCACGAAGTTTGTCGCGGGCTCGGGATGCGGCGCGTAGAACTCCCTTTCAACTGAATTGGCCAAACTCCGGACAGCCGCAGGTGCTCGGGTCGTGATTGCCAGTCGCCGAAGCCAGGCAGCATGCGTTTCGTGCACCGGTCGAGGTCGGCCCCAGCGCCTGCCGCGTCGTTCGATCAGCCGCGCGGTTTGGATGGGCAGCCACCGTGGCGAAACTATTGCTCGGGCGCGCCAGATTAAAACATCGACGACGTCGACGATCTGTCTTCGCAACCAACAGGAGAGCGCGACCACCGTGCAGAGCGCGATGGATTGATACGGATGCGATGCGGGAACGCCTGCGATCGCTGCCAACATTCCTCCGATGCGCTCATGCCATGGCTGGTGGGCTGCGAGCAACGCGAATCCGGGCGTCACTTCGATCGGCATCCACGCGCCGGTCGTCAGGCGGACCTCTGCCCAGAAGTGCCCATCGGCCGATGTCACAGGTGTCTGACCGGTTGTCTTGTCGAAGCGATCAGGTCGAATATACAAACCACCGACCAGTCGCGCCGGATAGTGCATCGATCGCAATGCCAGAACAGCCGCCGACGCGAAATGAGAACTGTTGGCTGGCCGACGATCGACGAGCATTGCGTGGGTGGGGTCTGCTTCGGCGATCGTCGCATGGGGATCGTATCGAGCCGTCGCGTGTAGTCCACTAACGATCGCGTCAACCTGTTGCCAACCCGGGCGCACGTTAACAGTCCACCCATTTACGAGGTCACGGCATGCGGGGCTGAGCACGGCCGGTCCGTCGACTGGCGTTCCGATGCGCGACGACATGCCACGCAGTTGCTCGTCCGATCGCTCATTAAGGTCGAACGTGTGCGATGCCACGTCCAATACGGTTCCGGCCGGAAGCGAGGCCCTGCGAGTCGAGATCAAGCCTGCTGTCCGTTCACGAAAGAACGCTCTATCCCGCACGCGCCCCATGCGAAAACGCCGCGATGCCGGTGGCATTGGCAGAACCGCTGTTTGGAGGTCGGCGACCTTCACACGATGCACTTCGATTTCGTCAAACGCCGCACAATCGGGATGATCGATAAGCCAAAACCACGGGTCGTCTCGTCGTACGTCGAGCGAGGCTGCGGCATCGCGGGCACCACCTGCGTACCACGTGGTGCCGTCGAACACATCGAACGTCTGGAGCCGCAGGTGCAGCGGTGTGCGGCCTTCGACAAATAACAGCGCGCCACCGGCCCGCGGCGCCACGTCGGTGCGCGCCCCAGGCGGCACTTGCCGGCGCAGCTCGAACCGCCGGCCGCTGCGCAGGTCCTGTTCGTCCGACGCCGTGACGATGCGCGCCTCGTCCGGTCGCAGGCCGACCATCTTCTGCGCGTCGCGGTTCGTCGCCGGCGTGCCGTACGACTCGATCCACAGGTCGTACAGGCCGTCACGACCCGATTCCATGAAGCGGTCGCTTTGGTCGTAGCCCGCCGATGCCGCGTTGTCGCCGGCGACCTCGTGTGGCCCGTCGCCCACTCCGCCGCGCGCCGACTCGGCGGCGTCGTCGGTGCCACCGGAAGATGGCATGAACCCGGCGAGCCCATTCGCAACGGTGCCCTTGTCGTGCCACGCGAACGCGATCGTGACAGCAGCGAGCACGATGACCATCGCGATCGCCAAAGATACCCCTCGGCGCGCGTTTAACTTCACGTTGCCTTCGTTCAAATGCGTGATGGCCCACATCACCGCCAATCCCAGGAATGGGAAGGCCATCCAGGCTAATGTGCCGTCGCGAGTCGCGGTCGTGCTTACGATCACTGCGATCGTCGAAAGGATCGCCAGCAGTAGTTCCACCCTCCGAACCCAGGCGAACGCCAAAAGGACAGGCATCAGCGTTGCGCTGGCTGCGAGCAACAGGACATCCAGCGACGCGATGCGTCCACCCGGTTCGCGCAGGTTCATGCCCACGCCGATCGCGATCGCGAGCAGTCCAAGAACGGTTAGATTTCGTCGCCAAGCCTTTCCGCGTGCCGCCATTACGTCGTGCAGGCCAAACCCCACGACGCAAGACAGCATGGTGGCGGTAAGCAACGTCCATGCGTTGCCATCACTGTTGGAAAATGCGACGCTGGCAGACGCCAGCATGCTCATTCCGGCCAGCAACCACGGCCTCGGCGGATGGATGGCGTCGTCACGCATGGGTCTGTCGCCCTCCGCGTAGAGTGGTCAATGCGAGCTTCAATTGTTTGACGGACGTGATGGAACCCGCGACCTCGGTCGCGTCTTTCTGGTCAGCTGCCGTTGAAAGCGTGGGCTTGGTCAACGTGAGGACTGTCGCTGCCTCGCGAAGGGCGACGTCGGTTCTTGTGGTGATCAGCACGGTCGCGTCGACGGTCGTCGATCGAGCCCTTCGGGGCATCACGGTCGGCTCGCTGGGCAGTAAGGCCAGAACGTCGAGCGCGCGACCGACGTCGGCAATGGAATTGGCTCTGAGAGTCCACCCCGCGCCATGAACGACGACGCTGATACCCGACGACGCCCACCGCTCGATCATGCTGGCGGTGGATCGAATCGCCCACTCATATGAACTGTTCGACAGAAACGACATCGCTGGCCAATCAGTCCCGACGGGACCAAAACTCGCCTCGTCGAGCACAATAGTGACGACGTCCTGAGACGAATCAGCGCGCTGCTGCGCAATAAGGCGATCCATCCGCGCTGTCGCGACCCAATGAATCTGCCTCGGCGAGTCGCCCCGGCGATGCGGCCGCACGCCGACCAACTCTCCGGACGACCCCAGACGCGCCAGTCGGCCGAGGCCGTTCGTGCCGTTCTTGGACGATGCCGGGTAGCTCACGTCGAGCAACATCGGTCGAACGATCGTCATGCCCTTCACCAAGATTGTTCTTTGCGCGACATAAAGTCCGAAGGGAAAAGAACTTTGCAGTGTCGCGCAGCTGGAGGGAAACCGTCCACGGCCACAGGCCCGCACACGAATGGTCTTGACGTCGCTGGACGCACCGGCTTCGACGTCAAAAACCTGTCCCTCGATATGTAGCCGTAACCCTTGCGACAAGATCGACCCCCTGCGCGGCATGCGTAATTCGACCGTCAACGCACCGCCTTCATATACCGTTTGACTGGGCACATGCGTTGTCAGCGAAAACAGAAACACACTGATAATTGGCCACGCCACGCCCAATACCGCCAAAACCACGAGGCCGCTGAACCAAATCCAACCCACCGAGTCGATAAAAGCGCCGGTGAATGCTGCGACGACACAGAGACCAGACAACGCCAAAGCCGGCGCGAGCGCTTTGAAAAGTTCGTAACGAATCAACGCCCGTGCGCTCATGAACCCATTGTACACAGATGCAATGATGTTGCATAAGTATTTGCAATAGAGTTGCAAATATTAACCGCGTTGGATTATGCTTAGGAAGATTGCTGTTGCCCAAAAAGAACCGAACGTCGTCTCGATTGTGAATCAGCAGAGTCGTCACAAAGGCATGTCCTCTTGCGTTGGCTATTCACCATTCTTCTGACCTGCATGTTCACACTGCTTGGCAGCGGTGCGGTCGGCCGCGCGCATCAGTATCAGCACGAGTACGAGCATGTTCACAATGCCGTGACCCAGCATCCGACGCATCACGATCCAGTGCATGGTGAACGGGACAACGCTCATTGCTCGACCTGCATTGTCTTAGCAACGCCGATCGCGCCGGTCGGCCTTCAGTCGGCTTCGATCGATTGTGTGCGCCTTGTCTTCACCGTCGCATGGGTATTCGAATCGCGAGCCGACAATCGCTGGCTCGTCTGTGTGCAAGCCGATCGTGGCCCGCCCTCTGGCCTCTGAGTCTCGTCAATTCTTAAGCCGCCCGCTCGGCCCGCGTTGCAGCAGCACTGCGATTCGTCGCCGACTGTTGCGGCAGACCATCACTTGCAAATCTTGGAGATCAGAATGCGTAAAGACCGTACTTCGGGGTCCATGTGGACATTTACGATGGTCATCGCTATCGCCGCAATGGCCCCCGCGAAACTAGCCGTCGCGCAGGATGGAGCCGCGACGCTCGATTCACTCAATCGGGAGATTCAGGAACTGCGACGAAGCGATGCCGAGAAGCAGCGGAAGCTCGACGAGCTTCAAAAACGTGTTGAACTCATGCAACGAGGGCCGACCTCGGCGCCAACACAAAGTCAAACGACTACTTCTGGCACACCGGCACAATCGGCCCTCGACCAGGCTGTCGCCGACTTGCCAGGCAGCAGCGCGCCGTCAACCATCGATTCGGTGACCCGCGATTCGGTCACTCGTGATGCGGGAGACCGCGACATATTCTCCAAGCGAGTGGGCGGCGCAAACCTCCGTCTGCTGGACTTCTCGCTCGACGTCCTCGCCGCCGGCGGTGGGTCGTCCGTCAGCGACTCCGAACTCGGCAACCTTCAGGGCGGTGGGCACGACCCGCGTAAGAACGGATTCACCGTTCAGAACGTCGAGCTGTCGATGTCGGGCGCGATCGACCCGTACCTGTACGGCGAGGCCCATATCATCTTTTTCATCGATCCGATCGAGGGGGAGACGGTTGTGGAGCTGGAGGAGGCTTTTCTCACTACCCAGCAGCTTCCCTGGGGACTACAGGTGAAAGCCGGTCAATACTTCACCGAGTTCGGTCGACTCAACGCGCGGCACCCCCACCAGTGGGAATGGATGGACCAGCCAATCATCAACACCCGCCTGTTCGGTCCCGATGGCATGCGCGGCACCGGTGCACGCATCGGGTGGCTCACGCCCCTGCCGTGGTACTCGGAATTGCTCGTCGGCGTGCAGAACGGAAACGGCGAGACAATGGCCAGCTTCCTGGCGAACGACGAGTACTACGAGGAGCGCCCCATTGGTGGACGGCCCTTCGTCGGGCAGGATTCCAATGCGTTCAACGGGCTGGCCTATTCCCTCCGGTGGGAAAACGGTTTCGACCTCTCCCGAGAACTCAGTTCCATCATCGGCGCGTCGGCGGCGTTCGGACCCAACCCAACGGGGAGTAGCGGCGACACGCAGGTGTACGGCGTCGATTTCACGTTCAAGTGGCGGCCCGTCGCCAACGAGCGCGGCACGCCGTATGTCATCTCGCAGACCGAGGTGATGTACCGCAACTTCGACGCCGAGGAAGCCGACGACGGGGCCGGGGGGACGCTTCCTGCCAGCACCTTGGAGGACTATGGGTTCTACTCACAACTGCTATACGCCTGGAAACCGCGCTGGCGCGCCGGTGTCCGCTTGGAGTATGCCAGCGGCAGTGGTGAAAGCGTAGACGGCAGCGCGAGCGACCCGTTTCGCGACGACCGCTACCGCCTGTCGCCACTCGTCGAGTTCCTACCGTCCGAGTTCTCTCGCATTCGCCTTCAGTACAACTACGACGATGCCGAGCACCTGGACGATGGCGACGCCCATAGCGTCTGGACGGGCTTCGAGTATTTAATCGGATCGCATTCGGCGCACCGCTATTAATTCTTCCCGGAGACTTGCCATGTTGCATAAACTGACGATTAGCTCATTCTTCAAACGGATCACATGCCTCGCGATGGTTACAACGGCGTTCGTGGCAAGTGCCGCCAACGCCCAGGACAGGCAACCGATTCGCGTGTGCGCCACGCTGTCGGACCTCGGGGCAATTGCGCGTGATATTGGCGGTGATCGAGTCGCCGTGACGACGTTCACCGCAGGACCGGAGGACGCGCACTTCATCGAGGCCAAGCCCACGTTTATCAAAGCGTTGAGCCAGGCCGACATTTACATCCAAAGCGGCATGGAGATGGAGGTCGGGTATTCATCCGTGCTCATGCAGAACGCGCGGAACGCGCTGGTGTTGATGGGTGGCAGTGGATACGTCGACGCCTCGACCGTCATCGAGCCAAAGGGCGTGATGTCCGGCCCCGTCGACCGCTCGATGGGCGACGTTCATGCCGGCGGCAACCCGCACTACCTGCTCGACCCGATGAACGGCCTCCGCGTTGCTGCCCTTATCCGCGACCGGTTTACCGAAGTGCGGCCCGACAGTCGGGATTATTTCTCATCGCGTTATGACGACTTCCGCCGCCGCCTTGGCGTCGCGATGGTCGGGAAAACGCTGTCAGACAGATACGAGTTCGAGAAGCTCGTGTTGCTCGCCGAGCGGGGAAAACTCGCTGAGTTCCTAAAGGGTCAAGGCGACGACGCGGCGCTCGGTGGCTGGGTCGGTCAACTGCTGCCCTACGCCGGCGCGAAGGTGGCCGATGAACACGCCCTGTGGCTGTACTTCACCGATCGTTTCGGCCTGACCGTCATCGGGCACATGGAGCCGGTGCCGGGCGTTCCGCCGACGACGAAGCAGCTTGGGAAGCTGATTGCGCAGATGCGATCCGACCGCGTCGGCGTCGTGCTGCACGTCCCGTACTATGACGTGAAGCATGCCCGCTTCGTGGCCGAGAAGACCGGCGCGAAGGTGGTCACCCTCGCCCACCAGACCGGGGCCGTCCCCGGTGCAGACGATTACATCTCCATGTTCGACGTCAATGTCCGCACACTGGCCGATGCGCTCGGGGCTGCGAAATGACCGAAATGCGGAGCAACCGAGAGGCGGTGATGCGCGGTCAAGGTCTTGCGGTTCGATATGGCCGGCGGACGATCTTGAGCGGGGTCGACATCGACGTCCGCGCCGGCGACTTCTGGTTTCTGCTCGGGCCCAACGGCCAAGGCAAGACGACGCTGCTTCGGTGCCTGCTGCGGTTGGTCCGGCCGAGCGCGGGAACGCTGTGGGTCAACCCAGCGATCGGCGGGTGGAGCGGCATCGGGTTCGTACCTCAGCGCTGCGACCTTAACCCGACGCTGCCGACCACCGTCCGTGAGTTCGTGCTGCTGGGACTTGTCGGTGTTCACTGTCGGTCCGCTGAACGGGCGGACCGGCTCACCTGGGCGTTGGACCGGGTCGGCCTCGGCGGACAGGAGCGGGCCGACTATTGGTCGCTATCGGGTGGGCAGCGACAACGGGCGCTGGTCGCACGGGCGCTGGTTCGCAAGCCCAAGGTCCTCGTGCTCGACGAGCCGACCAATGGGTTGGACGTCACGACCGAGGACTCGCTGCTGACGTTCATCGCTGACCTCAACGCGCGCGAGCAACTGACTGTGCTGTTCGTCACGCATGATCTGGCGGTCGCGGCACGACACGGATCACACTTCGCCCTCTTTCACGATGGGACGGCAACAACCGGTCCAGTAGATCAGGTCTTGCGCCCGGAAACCCTGCAGCGGACTTACGGCATCCCCATCGATATCATGCGCGACGTGACCGGGAGTTGCGTCGTTCAACTCGGTTCCGTTCGATCGGGGAACGAGACAGCAGTGCAATGATCGACAGTTTTTTTTCATCCTGGGAGCTGTTTCACAACGTCTACCTCGCCGGCTGGTTGATCGGGCTGGTGCTGTCGCTGCTCGGCGTGCTGGTCGTCGCGAAGGATCAGATTTTCATCGGCGCTGCCGTCTCACAGGCATCGGGGCTTGGGGTCGCATTGGCGATGTGGGTCGGGGCATCGGTTGGTGCATCACACCACGATTGGGTGCAATCGGAATGGTTTTTGTCCGCGATGGCCGTCACGTTCTCCATCGCCGCTGCGGTCATCACTTCGCAGACTGGCCGCGGGCGCGAGAGCCAGGAAGCCATCACCGGGTGGGTGTTCCTCACGGCATCGAGTTTTTCCATCCTGATCGTTTCGAAGACTCCGCACGGGTTGGACGAAATTCAACGGCTCGTATCGTCAAGCATCATCGGCGCCACCGCCACCGACGTGTGGACGTTCGCTGCGCTCGCGGTGACGACGGTCGTTGCGCTGGTGTTCGCGAATCGTCGCCTCCTGTTGCTTACGGTGGACCAAGCAATGGCCGCAGCAACCGGGATGCGGACCGGCCTCTGGTCGGCGGCCTACGCGTGTTGGCTTGGCCTGACCATCGGTCTGGCGATTCCCGTATCGGGAATGCTCTACGCCTTCGGGTTCCTCGTATTGCCCGCACTGATCGCTAAACACTGGTGTCGCGAGGTACGACCCATGTTTGTCATCTCACCCTTGATTGCTTTGGTCAGCGGCCTATTCGCGTTCGTGTTTGCAAACCACTACGACTTCCCGCCAGGCCAAATGGCCGTTGCACTTTTGGTCTCGTTGCTGGCAGCGACCTGGCTATCTCGGCTTGTCCGCCGTTAGGGTTTGCCGGTCGGTTGCTGGCGGACGTGATCGGCGTGCTCGATGAGATGGCCGGGCTGATCGATGAGATGACCGGCGAGAGCGGCTGAAACTTATATCCGCTTGAAGATGCGATTGCCTTGAGGTGTACCCGCAGATCACGGGCAAGTATTGGTTCAAGGGCAGCTTCAATTTAATCTTCCCGCAACAGTCGCCGGGTCAGCTCGGCTGGACCTAGCGGTTCTATTACGGGATCAACTTGGGGCCGATCGCACTGACGTCTGAAAACTTCCGCTGGGTCTTGCTCTGGCGACTGACGCGGCATCGTCCCAATTTCCTCACGGGGTTACATCGCGCGGTATTTATGAAC
>JBBRHE010000091.1:0-13492 GCA_038223165.1 Tepidisphaerales bacterium | reverse complement strand
AGTGAAGCGGTCGTTTCCGTTGCAGGTCGGGCAGGTGATTCGCGCGCGGTGACGACCCGCATCACCGACACCGCGGGCAAGGTGTACACGGAACTGACCCTCGTCGCGTCGCTCGATCGCAGTGGACGTGGGCAGGTGCGGTTTCCACTCAAATTGCCCGCAGAGCGATGGCTGACTGTCGGCGCGAGTCTGCCTGCGGGTGATGCATCGTCGTGGGACGACAATCGCACCCAGTTGCTGGAAGTCCCCCCCCGGCGGGTCGTGACGATGTTGACTGGCTCGCAGCCGATCCCCGCCGAGCGTTTCATGCGGCTGGCGCTGGACCCCTCCGAAGGCACCCAAACCGCCTGGCCGCTGCTGGTAAAGCCCGCCACGAGCATCGCAGCAGATGCCAAAGTCGTCGTTGCGGCCCTTACCAAATGGCCCGATGCTCCGACGGTCAACGCGCTGCGAGACTTCGCACGGGCTGGCAACACGGTCTTCCTGGCACTCCAGCCGGGCCTTGAGGAATCGTGGGATACGACACCGGCCGACGTCCGCGCGACCCTGGTCGAGCTGATGGGCGGCACGCCCGTGAAACGCGCAGCGACCGGTGAGTACAACCTGATCGCTGGAATGAGTTCATCGCTGATGGAAGGTTTAGCCGACCCCACCATGCAGTTGGCGACCGCGGCGGCTCGACGGTTCATTTTCTTAGATGGATTGTCCCCGGCGGTCGAAGTGCCCCTGTCGCTCGGCCGGGCCAGTGGCGCGGGGTCTGAACGCCTCGTCCCCCTGCTGGTCCGTAAGCCTGTCGGGGCGGGCCTGGCGTTCACGTTGACGACGCTGCCCGACCCACGGTTTACCAACCTGCCAACGCACCCCGTCTTCCTTCCAATGCTCGTTCGGGCTGCGCTGGCAGGTGGTGGTGGATCGACCCCGGCAAACGTGGAGATTGGGTCGCCGATCGTCCTGCGCGATCGATCGTTGGACGGTAAGTCGCAACTGGACCTGGAAACCCCGCAAAAAGAACGATTTGTTCTCCCCGCCAAACGTGACGACACCGGCACTTCGTTCACGTTCGACCGCACACAGTCCGCGGGTATCTATACGGTAGCGGCAACCGGTTCGACCGACCCGATCGCGTTGGCCAACGTGCAATTGCCTGGCGCCGAGGCTGAGCCCGACCGACGCGAGGCGTCAGCAATCGCATCCGGTGAGAACGTCGTTATCGCGCGGTCGGCCGAGGAATTGCAGACGAAGTTCGCGACGCTTTCCGAACCCGAACCGCGCTGGTCGATCCCTATTGCGATCGTCCTGATGCTGCTATGCGTGGAAGCGCTGATGGGCAGCATCACGACCGCCTGGCGATGGCCGTTCGCCAGGACTCCCGCAAACGTCGCGGCGGCCTGACCATTTCACGAAGCGCACCGTTTGGCGTAATCTCTCACGCCGATGGCCGACTTACGATCATCCCGTGACGAAGCGATTATCCTGGTGCGCACTCTGCGCGGGGCAGGTCACGTCGCGTACTTCGCCGGCGGTTGCGTTCGCGACGAGTTGCTCGGTTTGACCCCCAAGGATTACGACGTCGCCACCGACGCGCCACCCGACAAAGTGCGGTTGTTGTTCCGCAACTCGCAAGCCGTCGGCGCCGCGTTCGGTGTCATTCTTGTCCGCATCAACCGCAGCCAGATCGAGGTTGCCACCTTCCGCTCCGATGGTGCTTACGAAGACGGTCGGCGACCCGCGAGCGTGCGGTTTACGACGGCCGAGGAGGACGCGCAACGCCGTGACTTCACGATCAACGGTATGTTCCTCGACCCGCTGAACGGTGAGGTGATCGACTACGTCGGTGGCCAGGCAGATCTGGCAGCCAGGCGACTGCGGGCCATCGGTGACGCCGCTGCGCGGTTTTCCGAAGATCACCTGCGACTGCTGCGCGCCGTGCGCTTCGCGGCTCGATTCAACCTGCAAATCGAAAACGCGACCGATGCGGCAATTCGGCAGCAAGCACCGTCGCTGGCTCGCATCAGCCCCGAGCGTATCGCCGATGAACTTAGGCGGATGCTGATCCCACCGACGCGCACTATTGCATACGCTAAACTAGTCGACCTCGGCCTTCTCAACGTCGTCCTGCGCTATCTGCCGGGCACGCCCACTCCGATCGATCTGACAACCAACCTCCTGTCGAGCATCACCAAGCTTGCCGACGAACAACCTATTTCCTTCGGGCTGGCTCTGGCAGCGGTGACGCTGCAGCATCGACTCGGCGCGCCCAATGGAACTTTGGAAATCCTGACCCAACCCAACGAGGTAAAGGTGACTTGCACTGCGGTGCGCAAGGCGTTGAAGATCAGCAATCAGGAGGAAGACAAGCTGGCTGGTGTGCTGTCGATCGGCTGGCTTCTGGAGGGCGTCCAACCGATCGCGCCCCTCAAGCGATTTTTGGCGAAACCGCACGCGGACGAAGCGAGGCAGATGCTTCGCGCCCTGAACAAAGGTATTGACGTCGAACCGCTGCTGGTCGAGTTAAATAAGACGGAAGTGGCTCCTCTGCCACTATTGACCGGTGACGACCTGATGGCAAACGGTTTCCGCGCAGGCCCGGCGTTCAAGCGTATCCTCGACGAGGTCTATAACGCCCAACTGGAAGATCGCATTGCAACAAAAGAGGCCGCGCTGGAGATGGCGGCAAGGTTGGCTTACTAGCGCGATGTCGTAATTTTTGCTGCCCAGTCAACTCGGTATGCCGGCGAGTTAAAGTCTATTGCTTGCCCATCGCGGCAACGATCTGCTTGATGTCACCGATCTGCGTGATGCGCAGGCCAAAGTTCTCACCAACCTTAACCACTTCACCGAGGCCGATGGGCTTGTTGTTGATGAGCAATTCGAGGGGCTCTTCGCTACTTTTGAAGAATTCGATGATCGCGCCAGTGCCCAGCCGCATCACTTCCGACAGCAGCAGTTTGCGCTCAGCCAGCTTAACAATCACCGGCACCTTCATGCGAAGAATGCGGTCGAGCTCGCCAGGGCTTTGGCGGGATCCGTTGCTTTGATTCGATTGCAAAAGCGGCACGAGGGCATCCTTGCTTCGTTGCACGATTCAGGAGACGCAAGAATTATCGGCAAGGTTTGCGCGTTCGCAAGAGAAAAGCTTCGTAACGGTTTTTGGGCTAACCAACTCCGTGGCTGGCTCTTTCAAAGCGTTACGGATTGGGAAACGCGAACCCTAAACCTTCTTAATCAGCAACGATGCGTTGTGCCCACCGAAGCCAAAGCTGTTGCTCATGGCATACGTGACCTTGAGGTCGCGGGCCTTGTGCGGCACGTAGTCCAGGTCACATTCCTCGTCGGGGTTGTCGAGATTGATGGTCGGGGGGATCAAGTTGCGATCAACCGCCATCGCGAGGACGACCGCCTCCACGCCACCGCTGGCGCCGAGCAGGTGGCCAAGCTGGCTCTTGGTGCTGCTGATGGCCAGCTTCTTGGCGTGGGCGCCGAAGGTGTTTTTGATGGCCCGCGTCTCAGCGACGTCACCGAGAGGGGTGCTGGTGCCGTGGGCGTTGATGTAGTCAACGACATCGGGGCTGACGTTGGCATCTTCAAGGGCCAATTGCATGGCTTTCGATGCGCCAACGCCGTCTTCGTGAGGCGCGGTAATGTGATAGCCGTCACCGCTCATGCCGTAGCCGACGAGCTCTGCGTAGATCTTTGCGCCGCGCTTTTTGGCGTGTTCGTATTCTTCCAGGATGACCACACCGGCGCCTTCACCCATGACGAAGCCGTCGCGTTCTTTGTCCCAGGGTCGGCTGGCCTTGGTGGGCTCGTCGTTGCGGGTGGACATCGCGCGGGCGGCACAGAAGCTGGCCATGCCCAGCTCGCATAAAGCGGCTTCGGACCCACCGGCGATCATGATGTCGGCCATGTCCGTCTGAATGAACCGACCGGCATCACCGATGGCATTACTTCCGGTTGCGCACGCCGTCGCGACGGCAGTGTTGGGGCCGTTGATCTTGAAGATGATGCTTACGTTGCCACTGGCTGCGTTGACCATCAACCGGGGGACGGTGAACGGGCTGACACGCGACACACCGCGATCGAAAAGAATGCGGCTCTGTTCCTGAAGGGTCTCGATCCCACCGATGCCACTGCCGATCAGCACACCACAGCGATAGGAATCTTCCTTGGTGAAGTCGATCCCCGAATCCTTCACCGCCGAGATGGACGCAGCGACGCCAAACTGACCAAAGCGGTCGAGCCGCTTGGCCTCGCGCACATCAATGCCGTAGCTGGTGATGTCAAACTTGGTGCACTCACCACCGAAGCGGGTGGGGAACTTGGACAGGTCCCATCGCGTCACCTGTCCGATGCCGCTTTTGCCGGCACAGAGGCTTTCCCATACTTCATCGACGCTCTCACCAAGGCTGGTGACGACGCCGAGACCGGTAATTACGACGCGACGTTTCATGCTAGATAAGTTGCCAGTGGCCAGTTGCCAGTTGCCAGTTGCCAGTGCGGACGGTGCCGGAATTGTACTGGCAACTGACCACTGGCAACTGGCAACTTATTCAGTCAATACGTCTTATTTGCTGCCGTGTTCTTTGATGTAGTCGATCGCCTGACCGACGGTCTGAATTTTCTCAGCCTCTTCGTCGGGAATGGACAGTTCGAATTCGTCTTCGAACTCCATGACGAGCTCGACGGTGTCGAGCGAGTCGGCGTTCAGGTCGTTGATGAAATGCGTTTCACGGGTGATCTCGCTTTTGTCGACGCCCATTTGCTCGCTGACAATCTCGATCACCTTGGTCTCAATCTCTTCCATGGTCGTTCCACCTACCCTGAACTTTTCTGAACCCGTCCGGCAAACCCACGCGGGGCCGGAGGATCGGAAACTATAGCCGTACGTGCTTCATTTGCAACAACCACGCCGACTGCCCGACATCGGTCGGGACATTCAAATCATTTATCGCGCGACCTTTACGGACGCGCCGATCAGCCCATCACCATTCCACCATCGACGAGCAGCACCTGCCCGGTGATGTACCCGGCCTCTTCACTGGCGAGGAACGCGACCGCAGCGGCGATCTCGTTGGCCTCACCGAAGCGCTTCAGTGGGATGAGCTGTTTGACGCCTTCTTTGATCTTGTCATGCAGGACGTCGGTCATGTCCGTCGTGATAAACCCCGGGGCAACCGCGTTGGCCGTTACGCCCTTGCCGGCCAACTCGCGGGCGACGGACTTGGTCAGACCTATGAGTCCAGCCTTGGACGCTGCGTAGTTGGTTTGCCCAGCGTTGCCCATGACGCCCGCGACGGAGCTGATATTGATGATGCGACCCGACTTGCTCCGCATGATCGTCCTGGCGCCCGCGCGGATCGCGACGAACGCGCTCTTCAGATTCGTGTTGATCACCGTGTCAAAATCTTCGTCTTCCATGCGGAGGATCAGGCCGTCCTTGGTGATGCCGGCGTTGTTCACCAGCACGTCCAACCGGCCATGCTTTTCGGCAATGGCTTCAACGACCGCAGCAAGTGCCTTACCGTCACCAATGTCGCACGTGACGGCCTCGGCGGTGCCACCAGCGGCTTCAACCTCACCGACGATCGCGACCAGCTTGTCCATGCTGCGCGCCAGCGCGACGACGTGCAACCCGTTCTTGGCCAGGCGTTTGACGATCGCGGCGCCGATACCTCGGGAACCGCCGGTGACAAGTGCTACACGTTTTTCGGTCATGATCTGTTTCTCTTCCCTGACTATCCTGCGTTTAGCCGCGTTACTTGCGACGTGATGGACCTAAGCCTGAACCGTTAGCGTATCCGCCGTCGCCAAACTCTCAACCGGCAGCCGGCGATTGATGCGCTTCATCAACCCCGCCAACGTCCGTCCTGGCGCCAATTCTACGAACCGCGCGTCGGTGATGGCGGCTAACGGGGTCATCGTTTGTTCCCACCGAACTGGTGAGACAATCTGCTTGACCAGCAGGTTTTTTATCTCCGCCGGTGCCGTGTGGGGTTGCGCCGTGACGTTCGAGTAAACTGTCGTCGTCGGGGCCGAGAACGTCACACGATCCAGCTCAGCTTTCATCCGATCGGCGCCCGGCTGCATGAGTGGGCTGTGGAACGCGCCAGCGACCTTCAACGCGATCGCCTTAAACCCTGCGGCCTCGGCGGCGGGCAAAACGCGTTCGCAGGCTCCCTTGCTGCCACTGACGACGATCTGCCCCGGCGCATTAAAATTCGCCGAGACCAACACCTCACTACCGGCATTCTCGGCGCACAGTTTGTCGATGGCCGCTTCATCCGCGCCCATGATCGCGACCATGCTGCTCGGTGACGCGACGGCGGCCTCCTGCATGTACCGGCCGCGCGCGGTCACAAGCCGAAGCCCATCCTCGAACGTGAACACTCCCGCCAGGTGCAACGCCGTGTACTCCCCGAGGCTCAACCCGGCATAGGCCGTGACGGACGTGGGGTCTATTTTCCCAGCGGCAACGGCGGCGCGATAACAGGCTACGGCCGTCACGTACAGCGCTGGTTGGCTGACGTCCGTCTTGTTCAACTGCTCGTCCGGTCCACCGAACGCGACGGCCTTGAGGTCGAAGCCGACGATGTCGTTAGCGGCGTCGAACGCCTCGCGCGCGTGCTGGGACAGCTCGTAGAAGTCTTTCCCCATGCCGACGACTTGAGCGCCTTGGCCGGGACAGAGGATGAAGGTGCTGGCTGGCATTGTTTCGTAACACGGGCGGCTCGCCCGGGCTTAAGGATCAGAAGGAAATTACGGGCGGGCCGCCCGTGGTACGACAGGATTACATTCGCACGACCGCATTGGCCCACGTCAGTCCTGCACCGAACGCGACGAAGACGATCGTGTCTCCCCGCTTGACCTTGCCGGCGCGCACGGCTTCGTCCAAGGCGATCGGGATGCTGGCGGCCGAGGTGTTGCCGTACTTGTCAATATTCACAAACGCCTTTTCAGGTGGAAGATTCAGTTTGTGCATCGCACTGTCGATGATGCGCTGGTTTACCTGGTGGGGGATGACGAGCGAGACGTCTTCTTTTGTCAATTCCGTCTTGTGGATCGCGTCCTCGATCATTTCTTCGAACCGCGTGACCGCGAATTTGTAGACCTCGCGGCCTTTCATGCGGAGGAACTGACCTTTGTTGTCGATCATGTCCTGATTGATCGGGTGCTGCGAGCCGGGCGGGCAGTTGAGCAGTTCCCAACCGTTGCCATCGGCATGCAGGCTGCTGTAGAGCACGCCCTGCTTCGGGTCCGTCCCACGCCGCATGACGGCCGCGCCAGCGCCGTCACCAAACAGGATGCAGGTGCCACGATCGGTGTAATCGGTAATCCGGCTGAGCGCTTCGGCACCGATCACGAGTACGTTCTGGTACAGCCCCGACTTGATGAACGCCGTCGCGGTGCTCATTGCGTAAAGGAACCCACTGCAGGCCGCGCCAAGGTCGAATGCGGGCGTGTCAGACAATCCCAACCCTTTAGCGACGAAACACGCCGAGCCAGGCGTCACCATATCCGACGTGATCGTCGCGCAGATGATGAGGTCCAGATCCTTAGCCGTCATTCCAGCGGCCTCGAGCGCCTTGTGCGATGCCTTCAGCGCGAGCGTCGAGGTGCTCTCACCTTCACTGACGATACGGCGTTCCCGCATGCCGGTCCGCTGCACGATCCATGCATCGTTTGTGTCGACCATTGTCGACAGGTCGGCGTTCGTCAATCGCTTCTCGGGAACGAAGCTGCCTGTACCGGCGATGATGGCGGAGTATTGGGACATAGATAAGTTGCCGGTTACCAGTTGTCAGTTGCCAGTGAAGATGACGCATGCCAGCAGTCTCCTACTGGCAACTGGCCACTGGCAACTCATTCACTCTTCGCTGACGGGAATGCTCTTTTCGATCTTCTCGATAATCTTCTCGTTCACGCCACTGGTGTACAACTGCTTGCCGACGCGGATGGCGTTCATGATCGCTTTGGCTTCACTGCGGCCATGGCAGATCAGGCAGTAGCCACCGACGCCCAGGAGTGGCGCCCCGCCGTACTCCTGCCAGTCGTGCTTGGCGTAGATCTTCTTCATGATAGGCTGAAAATCCTTCAGCATGTCCGGGGCGAACTCAGCCAGCTCAGCGACGATCGTCTGAAAGAGCCCTTCGCTGATGCCTTCGGTGAACTTCAACAGGATGTTCCCGACAAAACCGTCGCAGATGACGACGTCGACGACGCCCTTGAAGATGTCCTTGCCTTCGACATTACCGATGAAGTTGATCTGCGGCTCGTCGCGCATGAGCTTGCGCGCGACCTTGACCATGGCGTTGCCCTTGGCGTCTTCCTCACCGATCGAGAGGACACCCACACGCGGGTTTTCAATACCGGCGACGGCGGTCGCATAAGCGGCGGTCATCATCGCATATTGTTCGAAATGCTTGGGCTTGGGTTCAGGGTTGGCCCCGACGTCGCAGACAAAGACGGGCCCGTGGAACGTCGGGAGGATGACCGAGATGCCCGGGCGGCTGATTCCCTTGAGCGTACGCATGCGCAACTGCGCCGCTGCCACGCAGGCACCGGTATTGCCGGCGCTGATGACGACGTCAGCCTCGCCCTTGGCGGCGAGCTTGCACATGACGGCGATGGAGCTGTCGGGCTTGTTGCGAATCGCTTCCACGGGCGAATCATCCATGCCGATGATCTGCGTCGTGTGGACGACCTTGTAATGCTTCTTCTGCTCGGGCGTCAGGGGGCTGGCAGCCAGACCATCGTTGATGATCTTCTCGTCGCCGACGAGCAGGATCGTGTCCTTCTCGTCCAGCAGGCCGATGGCGTTCCAACAACCCTTGAGAATCTCACCAGGCGACTTGTCACCGCCCATCACATCAACCGCAGCTCGCACTGGTGTCCTCCGTGCCCGTCTCTTGGCAGAATCGAAAAACGCCTGGTTAGGCGCTCTCTTCTTGCTCGACCGGCAGGGCGAGCTTCGGGTTCACGTAACCGCAGTTCTCGCACGCCGCGTGGGGCAGCTTGCTGGTGCCGCATTGCGGGCAGCGGACGTAATGGATCGGTTTGAGAGCCAAGTGCGAGCGGCGCTTGCGCTTACGGCTCTTCGAGTGTCGTTGGACTGGAAGCATGACTAACTCCTACAGCGCCGCCTGTCGACGCGAAACAGCGATTTCGATAGTGAAATCTGCGTTGGGGTCGACCGAAGCCGACCGGAAAAGAGGCGATACGTTAAGAATATAACGCGGTTCTGTCAAATATGGGGGACGACGAAGCCCTATTTAGCCTGAGGTTTGCCCGCGGTGTCTTCTGCGTGTTTCGTCCAGAATCGCAGAAAACGTTCACTGGGCGCGCCCAAGGCCAATCACTTTGCGCCGATCAGTTCTCCATGACCGTTCCCGTTGCCTTCGTAAGGCTCAACCTTCTGGGCGCCAAACCGGTCCCCCGTATGCGTGCGACCCGCTCGGAAGAACGGGACCCGATCCAGGACCTTCTCCTGGAACAGTTCCATGTAAAGATAGAGAACGGGCGTCACGTACAGCGTGATCAACTGCGACACGATCAACCCACCCACGATGACCAGACCCAGCGGCCGCCGGGTGTCACCGGCGGCGCCCCAGCCCATGGCGATCGGCACCGCGCCCATGATGGCTGCGAGTGTCGTCATGATGATCGGGCGGAACCGATCCATGCTGGCGTCGTGGATCGCGTCCATCGCTGTAGCGCCCTGACCGATCCGCTGGATCGCAAAGTCGACGATCATGATGCCGTTCTTCTTCACGATGCCCATCAGCATGAACAGCCCTATGAACGCGTAGAGAGATGCCTCCTGATTAAATATCCACAGGGTCATTAACCCACCCACCAAAGCCGTCGGCAATGTCGACAGCACGGTCAGCGGATGGATGTAGCTCTCGTACAGGATCGCGAGGATCACGTACATCACGAACACCGCGATCGCCATCAGGACGTAGAGGCTCTGCAGCGTTTCCTGGAACGTCAGGGCTTCACCCTGAAACTCACCGCGCAGGTGCGACGGCAATACTTCCTTGGCAACGGTCTCGATGTACTTCGTTGCATCCCCGATCGGCACGCCGGGCACGAGGTTAAAGTTAATCGTCACGCTCGTGAACTGGTTCAAGTGGTTGACCGCCTGGGGTCCAAGCACCTGTTCCCAGGACGCCACAGCAGACAGAGGGATGAGGTTCTGACCATCGTCACTGCGCACGTAGAGCAGGCCCAGATCTTCGGGCCGCTGACGGGCCGAATCGTCAACTTCAAGGATAACCTGGTACTGGTCGTCGGGCCGTTTGATGAGGTAGACGTAATTCTGGCTATACGCGTTTCGCAGCAGCGTCTCGATCGCCGCGGCCGACACGCCGTACGTCGACGCCTTGTCGCGGTCGATGTTAATCCGCAACTGCGGTGTGTTCATGTACAGGTCCGAGATGATCGGCGCTTGGAACATCGTGCCGGCCTTCTCGTACAACCGGCCCATGAGCGCGCCGGCGCCGGCGTACACCTCTTCGGGGTTCACGCCCGAAATGGCGTACGCAAACTGCCCACCCTGATTGCTCGTGGCGCCCGTCGAGATCTGCAGCACCGGTTGCGGCACCAGCACGCCGATCGCACCCTGCATTTGCATCGCAAACTGACCGGCCATGTTGGTCGTGACGTCCACGATTGTCGGGTCCTCGATCGTCTTCGGCTTCATGTCCGGGCCTATCGTCTCCATGGGTGGACGCTTGTAGGGGTCCTTCAGGAATGCGATCAGGAACCCCTGATTGGAACCGACGAACTGACCCAGCCCGGTCATGCTGAAGGTCATGTCGACCGACTTGTCCTCCTGCATGATGCGCTCGGCCTGTGTCTGGTACTGCCGCATCTGCTCAGGTGATGAACCTTCCTGCGCGATCAGCACGCCCATCGCGAACGACGAGTCGCCCACGGGCAGGAAACTCTTCGGCAGCGTCATGCCAAAATAGACGGTCCCCAGCAAGCAAAGCACGAAAATGATCAGCGAAATCCAGCGGTGTTTGAGAAAGAACCATAACGATCGACCATAGACGTCCAGCACGCGCTTTTCGACGCTGCCGATGACACGCTCGACCCATGTCTTCTTCACGTTATGACCGCGCTGACCGATCGCGCGGGCAGTCATCAGCGGGGTCAACGTCAACGACACGACACCGGACGCCAGAATCGCCACGACGATGACGACCGCGAACTCGCGGAAGATTCGACCGACGATCCCGTCCATAAACACCAACGGCAGAAACACCGCCGCCAGAGATAGCGTCATGGACAGAATCGTAAAGCTGATCTCATTTGCTGACGCGATCGACGCCTGCATCGGCGTCTCACCGTACGCTTCCATTCGCCGCACGACGTTTTCGAGGAAGACGATCGCGTCGTCGACGAGGAACCCGATCGCCAGCGTCAACGCCATCAGTGACAGATTGTCGAGGCTGTAGCCAAACCCCGCCATGACGATGAACGTCAGCAACAGAGACAACGGTAGCGCGACGACCGGAATGAGCGTGTCGGCGGCGCGACCCAGGAACAGGAAGATCACCAGCACCACGAGCCCGAACGCGATGAACAGCGTCTCTTCGACGTCCTTCACGCTGTTCACGATCGTCTTGGAACGGTCGTAGATCGGGATGATCGTGACGTTGGCCGGAAGCGTCGCCTGGATCTCATCTTTCAAGCTTTTGACGGCCTGGGCGACGGCCACCGCATTTGAACCCGCCTGGCGGAAGACGGCCATCACGACCGTGGCCTTGGGCACTTCCTTGTCGCGCACCCAGAAGCGCATGTCGACCCGCTCATCCTGCACGGTATCAAGCGCCTCGGCGACGTCGCGCAGGTAGATCGGTGAACCGTCACGCATCGCTACGATCAGCTTCCCGTACGCTTCGGCACTGTCGAGCTGGCCTTGCGGCTGGAGCAGGAACGTGGTGTCGGGACCATCGAACTGACCGGCACCCTGATACGTTGTGCCCTGCCGAATGGCGTTGGCCAGGTCGTCCATCGTCAACTGGCGTGTCGCCAGCGCCGACGGGTTGGCTTTAATGCGGATGGCCGACTTCGTGCCGTACACGTCGACCTTCGAGACGCCCGACACGATGCTGATGCGCTGACCGACCTGCGAACTCGCCAGGTCGTACAACTGCCCGCGCGTCATGCTCTGCGAAACCAGCGCGATATACAGGATCGGCTCATCGTTGGGGTTGCTCTTGCTGAATGAAGGTGGCGCGGGCAAGTCGACGGGCAAGTTGCCCGTCGCTGTACTGATGGCCGCCTGAACGTCGGTCGCCGCTGCGTCGATGTCCTTATCCAGGTCGAACTGTAACGTCAGATTGGTAAAGCCCTGGCTGCTCTTGCTCGTGATGAGGTCGAGCCCCTGAATCTGCATGAACTGCCGCTCGAGCGGTGTGGCGACACTGCTCGCCATCGTCTCCGGGCTGGCACCGGGGTAGCCGACGTTCACCTGGAGCACGGGGTAATCGACCGCGGGCAACGCGTCGACCGGTAGCGCGAGGTACGAGAGGATACCGAAGAAAATCGCCGACAATGTCAGCACGACCGTCATCACGGGACGACGAATGAATGGATCGGATAGACTCACGTGTAAATCCTCAGTCTAAGCAGCGGACACTCGCCGGCCCCTGTCCCGGGACTCCCGGAGAGGCTGGGTGAGAATGATTTCGAGCGACGAAAAACGCTCGCGAGTTGCAATCACCCTCACGCACCTCGCCCACAAAGTACGAGCGAGAGGGTCAGGTTTCGTCTTCTTACTGTGGTGGCGCGGCACCAGCATCCGCCGTCGCGGCTGGCGCGGTTGTCGGTTGTCCGGATGCCGGTGCACCCTGGGGGACTTGCGGTGGCGCAATGGCCACCAGACCACCCGGTTGCACCATCATCTGTCCAGTCACGATCACCTGCTCACCCGCTTTGACACCACTTTCGACGACCATGCGGTCGCCTTGGCGTTGGCCGGGCTTGATCTGACGCAGCTCGGCGATCATGCCCTTCACTTTTGACTTGTCCGGCTTTTCAACTTCACCCTCACGGGCGATGTAGACGAATGGCCCCTGCTGGCTGATCTGCTGGGCGCGCACGGGCACGAGCACGGCGTCTTTCTTCGTCGTCAGCACGAGACGCACGTTTACGAACTGGCCGGGCCAGAAGTAGCGATCCATGTTGGGTAATTGGGCGCGGAGCTTGACGGTTCCGGTCGTCGACTGAACCGCGTTATCGAGGAAAACGAGCATCCCCTCGCGAGCGCCGGCGGTGTTTTTACCGGGCTGAGTCGCCGGCGTGGGCGTGCCCAGCGCGTTCGTGATCTTGGCCGAGTCACCGGGAATATCGACCTGAACCTTGATGCCTTTCTCGGGGTCGCGCATGTCCAAGCCGCGTGTCGCAATGTACTTGCGGACGGTGCCAAGGTCGTTCTCGTTAATGGTAAACTCGGCGTAAATAGGGTCGAGCGACTGGACGA
>JBBRHE010000090.1:0-13553 GCA_038223165.1 Tepidisphaerales bacterium | reverse complement strand
GGTGACCTCTTCCACGCCACGCGACTCGTCGGCCGCGGCGATCGCGGCATCGGGCCTGCTGGACCTGGCAAAACAACTGGCCGGCACCGACGGCGTCACCGCAGCAAAGTACCGATCGGCCGCGGAGAAAATCCTGACGTCGCTGTCGTCGGCCGCGTATTTGTCGGAGAACACGAACAGCCGTGGCACACTGCGGCACGCGACGATCAATTACCCGCTGAACCCACCAATCGCCGACGATTCCAGCTCGATGGCCGACCGATATTTCCTGCAGGCGGTCAGTCGGTATCAGTCCTGACGATCGCCGGTGTGCGGCAATTGGACCGCGAGTCCAGTTCTCTTCCTTTTTTCTCGATGCCATCCCCATCGGGCAGGCCCAGGCCCAGCAGGATAATGTCCGGCTGCGACCGGGCCTCCGCAAGTAACCCAAGCTTGACAGTATCGGCGTAAATCAGCTCGTAACCCTTCGCATCGACATTTCGCTTTGCATCGTCAGTGATAAGCCACTAGAACTGACGAGCGGACATCCGGTCCCACACGTCATGAGTAACGACGCCATCGAGTTCTCTCATCCATTGGCTCCGGCGCTAGCGACATTTCGTAACTACAACGGTCGCAAGTTTCGGCGAGATCTGGTGGCGGGGTTGACAGTGGCGGTCGTCGAGTTACCGCAAGCGATGGCGTACGCGCTGGTCGCGGGCGTTCCACCGCAATATGGGATCTATACAAGCGTGATTCAGGGTGTGCTCGGGGCGCTGCTGTCGTCCAGCGAGCATTTGACGACCGGCCCCACCAACACGCAGTCCCTGTTGATCGCAGCAACCGTAACTCGCATCGCAGGGATGACTCACGAGACTGGCGATGCAATCTACCTGCAGCTCGTGTTCACACTGACGTTCCTGAAAGGGCTCATCCAGCTCGCGTTCTGGGGCGCGCGGTTCGGAACGCTCGTTCAATTCATCTCACGCTCAGTGATCCTCGGCGTGTCGACCGGCGCGGGCGTCCTGATCATTTCAGGGCAGCTTTCGGCGTTTCTTGGTGTCGGGCGCGACCCAGCCAACCAGTTCTGGGGGGTGACGGCAGACATCGTGCGCATCTGGCCGCACCTGCGCGAAATTGACCTGTTGTCTGTGGCAATTGCCGTCGGGACGATCGTGCTGATGATTGGTGGAAAGATGTTCAGCAAGTTTTTCCCGGGTGCGCTACTGGCCGTCGTGCTGTCGTCGGTGCTTGTGGGTGTCATGGGTTGGGAGGGGCGTCTGGACGTTGTCGGCCCACTGCCTCGAGAGTGGCCGAGCCTGTCATTGCCCGTGATGGACTGGGACGTCTGGTCGCAGCTATTGCCCGGGGCACTCGCGCTAGCGATGTTGGGCGGAATTGAAACCATCGCGATCGCCAAGACGATTGCCAGTCGCAGTGGCGAGCTGATCGTTCCCAACCAGGAGTTCTTCGCACAGGGGTTGAAGAACACGCTGAGCAGCTTCGTCCAATGCATCCCCGGTTCGGCCAGCTTCACACGGTCTGCCTTGGATTACGACGCCGGCGCCGAGACGCGCGTAGCGGCGATTCTGAACGCGACCTTCGTCGCACTGATGTTCTTCATGCTGGCCGATTACGCGCGGTACATCCCTTATGCGACGCTCGCGGGGGTCTTGTTCGTCGTCGCGTGGGGGTTGTTGTCACCGGCGTACTTCTGGCGCGTTTATGGTGCCGACCGATCGGACGCGATTGTCTTCGCGGTGACCTTCCTGGCGACGATCCTGCTGCCGCTGCAGTACGCGGTCTTCATCGGCATCTTCCTGAACATCGCGTTCTTCCTGCGCGTCAGCTCGCGGTTGCACATCAGCCAGATGGTCCAGACCGACACCGGTGGGTTCGCCGAACGGCCGATCCTCGATAAGTCTGGTGAGCGGCGCATCATGTTCGTGCAATTGGAGGGCGAGTTGTTTTTCGCGATCGCCGACCAACTGCGCGACCAATTGACGGCCATCCGCCGCAGCAGTGGTGTGCGGGTGGTCATCCTGCGGCTAAAGCGTTGCCATTCGATCGATGCCAGCGTCCTGCACGTCCTCGACGAGTTCACCCGCGACATGCAACGCAGCAACGGTCATGTCATCCTCTGCGGCCTGCGCGATGAAACACTGCGGGCCTTGCGAGCCTACGGATTGGAACAATTGATCGGCCCGGACAACCTGTTCACCACGGGGTCCGGTGTCTTCGCCGGGGCACGCAAGGCACTCGATCGGGCCAAGCTGCTGGTCGGGACCTCCATCGACGCCTCAAACTTCAAATTGGACGATGAAGGCGAGCTTACCTACGAAATTTAGAGGTTGAGCTACGGTTATCCTCTTCTGTCGTCTTAACCCTCCCAATCGCGAGCAAACGCCAGTTTTACAGCCGCGTAGGCGGCTAATGCCAACTGGGGTCGAACCGGGGGATAGACTTTTCCGTACAATTCTGTATAGTGACCCTCAGTTACTGCCCGCCTCGATCGTTACGACCCCCTGCCAACAGCAGCGCGTTTTGATCAGCCCAGCAGTCGCTGGCGCATCCGTTGGATTTTCCCGGCAAACGTTGCCGTGGCCCTTTGGTGCGCATCGTCCACCAATAGGACTGCCATGCAATTTGCCGACCTTCGGCTCGCCGAGCCGATTCTCCGTGCCCTCGTTTCCGAAAAGTACCTTACTGCGACCCCCGTCCAGGCCCAGGCGATCCCGCCGGCGTTGGATGGGAAGGACGTTATTGCTTGTGCCCAGACCGGCACCGGCAAGACGGCCGCGTTCGCCTTACCAACCCTTCAGCGGCTGACCGGGGCCAACCGCCCCGTCACCGGTGCCGTCAAGGGTGCCCGCTGCCTCGTGCTCGCGCCGACGCGTGAGTTGGCGACGCAGATCGCCGATGGGTTCCGCACCTACGGTAAGAACCTCCAGATCAAGCTCACGACCGTGTTCGGTGGCGTCGGGCAGAACCCTCAGGTCGACGCGCTGCGCCGCGGGGTCGATATCGTTGTCGCCACACCGGGCCGGCTGATGGACCTGATGAACCAGGGCCACGTCGATTTGCGCAACATCGAAGTGTTCGTATTGGATGAAGCCGATCGCATGCTCGACATGGGCTTTATCAATGACATCCGCAAGATCGTCACGAAATTGCCCAAGGAAAAGCAGGTGCTGCTGTTCAGCGCCACGATGCCGACCGAGATTCGCCGGCTGGCCGACTCGTTGATGAAGGCACCCGTAACCGTGCAGATCGCGCCGGTCTCCAGCACCGTCGAGCTGATCGACCAGAGCGTTTACATGGTCGATAAGCGCAACAAGCCTCAACTGTTGGCCCACCTGGTAAACGATTTGCCGATGAGCCGCGCAATCGTCTTCACGCGCACGAAGCACGGCGCTGACCGCGTCGTTCGCCACCTGCACAAGGTTGGCATCAAGGCCGAAGCGATCCACGGCAACAAGACACAGAACGCCCGCCAGCGGGCGCTCGATGGCTTTAAGCGTGGCAAGACGCCGGTGCTGGTCGCGACGGATATCGCCAGCCGTGGCATTGACGTCGATGACGTGACGCACGTCGTCAACTACGACCTGACACACGAGCCCGAGACATACGTCCACCGCATCGGTCGCACAGGCCGCGCCGGCGCGACGGGTCACGCCGTTAGCTTCTGCGACGGTGAGGAACGCTCGAACCTGCGGGCGATCGAACGGTTGATCCGCAAGCAGATCCCGGTCAAGACGAACCACCCGACGTACGTTGCGGTGTCGTCCCAGGAACGGGACGAAGATCGGGATGAACGTTCAGATCGTCGGGCGCCTCGCCAGGACCGCGGTGGGGATCGCCGGGCCCCCCACGCCAAGCCGTGGAGCGATCGACCGGCGTCGGCGCACCCACAGGAACGGCCGCACGTGCGGGCACAATCGGGTCGACAGCACATGTCGCATGGCCCGGTGTCGCACGCCCACGGCCCGGCCCCCACCCGAGCCACCGGGGGTGGAAACGTCGCCCGCCCGGCACAGGTTGGCGCTAAACCGGCTGCGTCCGGCAAATTACGCCCGGGTCGCGGGGCCGTCGCCCACCGCAAGGGCCCGGGGCGTCCGAACGTACAACGAAGCCGATAAAGCTTTGTGGGAAAGTAAGTTAATGAATAGATTCGCGAGCCCCGGCAACGGGGCTCGCGGTCGTTTGCGGATCGGCAAAGTGGTTTCCAGTTGAACGGCGTTATAACCGATGTAATAATAGGTATTGAACAGGAGCAACTATGGCCATCACTGTCAAACTGACCACCGTCGGCAATTCGACCGGCATCGTCCTGCCCCGCGAACTGCTGGAGAAACTGCGCGTTCAGAAGGGAGACACCCTCCACGTCCTGGAAACCCCCAACGGCATCGAGCTGACAAGCTTCGACCCGGAGTTTGCGCGGCAGATGGACGTGGCCGAGAGCGTCATGCGCAAGCGGCGGCACCTTCTCAAGAAACTGGCGGAGTAGACCGTGGACGACCCAATCTGGATCAGTGAAGCACTCGCTTTGGCAATTCATAAGCGCCAGTTGGCCGAGCATGGTGGCTTGGATGGTGTGCGCGATCCAGGCCTGCTGCAATCGGCCTTGGCGCGACCGCGCCATCGGTTTGCCTATGATGACCCGACACCTGACCTGCCGGCGCTGGCGGCATCGTACGCGTTCGGAATCGCGCGAAACCACCCGTTCATCGACGGCAACAAACGCACCGCAGCGGTGGTGTGTGAAACGTTCCTTATGTTGAACGGCATGACGATCATCTCAAACGACATAGAGATGTATCCCATATTCCTCGACCTCGCCGCAGGGTCGTTGAGCGAAGAACAACTGGCGGTGTGGCTAGTGAGTCACACGACGAAAACCTGACAGCTCGCGTTTCACGGACTTTGAAAGTCGCCATCAGCTATCGACGACTTTGTGAGGACCGTGAACCGCCCTACACTTTGAGCAGCGATGTCCAAGCTATCGTTCAACATCGACCCGGTTATCCAAGGCAAAGCGCGCCTAACGGACGCCCAAGCCCTGGAACTCTACCGCGGCGCGTCCCTGCACGACCTGGGCCAATGGGCACACGCCGTGACGCTGCGGCTGCACCCCGAGGACCATCGCACGTACGTCATCGACCGGAACATCAATTACACAAACGTCTGCACCGCCAAGTGCACGTTCTGCGCGTTTCGGCGTGACCATGACGACGCCGACAGCTACACGCTGAGCTACGAGACGATCGGCGAGAAGATCAAAGAGCTCGTCGCGATCAACGGCACGCAGATCCTCATGCAGGGCGGGATGAACGACCGGTTGCCGATCGAGTGGTACGAGGACCTGTTGAGGTACATCAAGACGAACTTTCCGACGGTTCACATTCACGCCTTTTCCCCGCCGGAATTCATCGAGTTTGAACGCTTTTTCGGCATGGACGTGCGCGACATCATCCACCGATTTAAGGCCGCCGGGCTCGCGACGATCCCTGGGGGTGGTGGTGAGATCTTCAACCCGCGCGTCCGCCGGCGCATCGGGATCGGCAAGTGTACTGGTGACGATTGGCTGCGCGTCATGCGCGTTGCCCACGAAGAGGGAATGAACACCAGCGCGACGATGCTGATCGGCCACATCGAGTTTCTGCGCGAACGCGTCGAACACATGAGCGCGCTGCGCGATATGCAGGACTACGCAAACTCAGTTGCCAGTTGCCAGTTGCCAGTTGCCAGCGAAGAAAGACGAGAAGCCAGATTAACTGTTGCGCGCGTCCGCGAGCGATGGCCCGGCGTGTTCGCCCTTTCCACACTGGCAACTGGAAACGGGCAACTGGCAACTGATTCTCCCGGCCAATACACCGCGTTCATCCACTGGCCCTTCCAGCGCGAGAACACCCCACTGGGTCGTGCGAAGGAATGGACCGAGGAGACCTACGGCCCCTTCGACGACAGCACCAACGACGACATTCTCCGTGGCCGGGTCGTCCGCATGGCAGGGGCCGACGAGTACCTGCGTACGCTCGCGATCGCGCGGCTGTATCTCGACAACTTCCCATCCCTCCAAAGCAGTTGGGTGACGATGGGCCCCAAGATCGGTCAGCTCGCGCTGTTCTTCGGCGCCAACGACATGGGCAGTGTGATGATGGAGGAAAACGTCGTCAGCGCCGCCGGCACGACGTACAAACTCGAAGCCCGCGAGATCTGCCGCCTGATTCGCGACGCGGGTTGGGTTCCCGCGCAGCGCGATCAATATTACAACGTCCTGCGGCGGCACGATGGCCCTGATTCACCCGACCTTGTGCCCGCCACCTCATTGCCCATGCGCAACGTGCGAAAGATCGACGATCGGTTCATCGGCGCGGCACCAGGGCTGGACGACGGTGCAGACCGCAGTGTGAAGCTGCAGTTGCCCATCCTGGGCGAGACCCGACCTTAAACGCTCGCTGCTCTGGACAGGTCCATCCGTTCGACCATCATGTCCGTATGCCCAATCGCTCAGACGTGATCGAGTTATTGTCCGCCGTTCAACCGATGGATGCCACTGAGGCAACACATCGAGAGCGCATGCTCGCGCTGGCGAATGATTCGGGTGATCCGTTTTCGCGGTCGCATTTCATACCCGGTCACTTCACCGCCAGCGCGGTTATCCTGTCGCCGGATCGCGGGGCGTTGTTGCTTATTTATCAAAGCAAATTGCATCGCTGGTTGCAGCCGGGCGGGCATGTGGAGACCGAGGACGGCGATCTCGTCGCGACGGCGCAGCGAGAGGTGCTGGAGGAAGTGACGATGAAGGTTGGTACACCGGATCGTCCGGGCGCGATCGACGTCGACGTTCACTTCATTCCCGCGCGAAAGGATGAACCACAGCACGAGCATTTTGACGTGCGTTTTGTATTTCACGCTGAGAGCCTCGACGCCGTCGCGGGTTCGGACGCGAAGGACTTTCGCTGGGTGCCGATCGCGCAGGTGACCGAGGAACTGACCGACGCTTCCATCATGCGCGTGCTCGCCAAGCTGCGGCGAGGGTAGAATGTCGTCTCATGCGTTTGCTGACCGATGACGAATTTCTAAAGGACTGCCGCTTTGACATCTCGCGCGGGTCGGGACCGGGCGGGCAGAAGCGCAACAAGACTTCCAATGCGGTTCGATTGACGCATTTGCCGACCGGTATCGCAGCGACGGCGACCGAGTCGCGCTCGCAGCACGAGAATCGGGAGCGCGCGGTGCGCCGGTTGCGGTTGAAACTGGCTTGCGAGGTTCGCGAACCGATCGACCGCGCGACGTTTCAACCGCCGGACTATTTCCTGTCCGTGCGACGGGACAAGCACATCGAGATCTCCCATCGCCATCCACTCTACGCCGCGGTCGCGGGATTGGTGTTGGACCTGCTTGAAGCGACCGACGGCAACCCCGCGGCGGTCGCGGTGAACCTGGGCGTGTCCACGACTTCGATCGTGAAGCTATTGGAAGCTGAACCGGCGCTTTGGACCGCTGCGAACGCGACGCGGCAGGAGATGGGGCTTGGCCCGCTGACGCATCGGCGGTGATGCGTTCGCTTCACGCGTTGACGTAGCCTGTCTCTCTTCATCTCCCCCCGTCTTCGATGACCAAGTAAAATCCGGGGGAGAGACAGGCAGGAATGCCTGTCCTACATTGGAGATGGAATACGTAGAATCTTCCCCGCGCGCTGCCAGTAATCATCGTCGAACCCCAACGCTTCCTTGATCTTCACGTCCCGGCGGATCCAGTTCATGTCGGTCCAAAGTTTCAGTGACTTCACGAATCCGATCTGAGTTGCCGGTGGGACGGGAAGGATCGGCCAGTCACTGCCATGGACGATCTTTGCGCGGACGACGGGGTCGTTGAGGATGACAGGGAACGCGTACGACCGTGTCGGCAGGTTCAGCGCAGCGGTGTCGCCGTAGCAGTGTTCGTATTCCTTGGCGAGTTTGACGAAGTTTGGCAGGTAGTCAGTCTCGCGCGACGTTGATCGCGTGCCACAATGGGCCATGATGACGGTCACACCCCGTTTCAGTGCTGGCAACAACAGGTCCGGGTCGGCGACCGACTTGTCCAGGTTCGGTAGCGATTGTTCACCCCCCGTGTGGCTCAGCAGCGGGATTTTCAGCGCCGCCAACGCTTCGTAGAACGGTTCACACTTCGGGTCTGCGGGGTTGAACCCCTGCACGATCGGCAACCATTTCACCAATGCTGCGCCGGCTTTGGCACATCGTTCGAGTTCCGCGACCGCATCCTTGCGATACGGGTGGATGCTCGCGCCGAACAGCATGTTCTTGTGACGCTGACACAGCTCGATCACGTAGTCGTTCTTCGCGTACAGGTGCGTGTTGACTGAGTCGAGTTGCCCGTCGTGCGTGTGGACGGCGTCGAACGCCAGGATGACCGCAGCGTCGAGCTTTTCAGTGTTGGCAATGGCCTTGGCCATCACCGCTTCGAGTTCCGTGTCGAACGTTGGCGAATTTGGCTTTAATCCAAGCCGCCAACCCATGAAACGGAACGGCAGGCTCTTGACGAGTTTGTCGGACATCAGACCGTGCGAAGGCAGCCTCGCCGAGACGTGAACGTGACAGTCAATCACCATATGTGGATAAAGCGTGGATAAACGGGATGGGGAAGTCAAATTGCGCTACGGTGGCGAGTGGATCGCGTAGGCTTCGCGCTCGAAGACATTGTCGTGATAGGCGTCACCTCCACGAAGCTTGGCGATGATCGAAGCAATTCCGTACGCCGGCAGGAAGAACGGGCCCCAGCGTTCAACCTGTCGGACGTGGACCCGTTCATGACGCCTCGTGAGGTCGAGGCAGCGTCGGTCGCAACCGAGGACGACGTGTCCAAAGGTGATCGCCGCCGCCCCGCGGGGGAGGAGGGTCAGGTGTTTCAGGAAGTAGGTCGCGAACCCGCCATGGACTTCCAGGACACCGGTGTGAACACAGGCGCGACCGCGCGTGAGGACGGCGATGAGCGCGAGCAACAAACCGACCGACGTCGTGGGCAGCGCCCAGAGGTACAACAGCTTGTGGAGCACCGGTTTCATCAACAAGTTTGGATGGCCCGTGGACAACTTGAACTTCACCGACGTCAGCATGATGCGCCAACGGAGGATAGACAACAGGACGACCGGTCGGCGCGTCCGATCAAATCGCCAGCACCAGTGCTGGCGAACGGGCGCATCACCTTCGCGAACAGGTTGTCCACGGCGTACGTCCAATAATAACGAACGGAAGTCTTTTATCTGTTTACGTTTAACGCATTTCGTGGAAAGTTATCCACAATGCGCCAGGCATCATCACTACTGCTTCTGTATAGATACTTTATACAGATAGAGAGTAAGGGTAGACTGCCCCACCCGCAGAAAGTGGCTCCGAACAGGGGTCGTTGCTGCATTAAAGCCAGAAAGGTCTGATCGATGAAAGTGATCTGTAACCGAGGGGCGCTGCTGGAAGCTATCAGCGTCGCCGGCAACGTCGTGGCGTCGCGCACACCCAAACCGGTCTTGCAATGCCTGAAGCTGACGGCCGAGGGGACCGCGTTGACCATCGCAGCGACCGATCTGGAAGTGGCGATTCGCTACACCGACAATCAGGTCCAGGTCGACGAGCCCGGTGAGGTGCTGCTGCCGGCCGACAAGCTGCGCGACATCGTGCGTGAGTCGATCGACGACACGATCGCGATCGAGGTCGGTGAAGGTGAAGCCGGCTCGACCGCGAGCATTCGCGGGCAGGACTCTCACTTCAAAATCTTCACCCAGCGCGTCAGCGACTTTCCACCGGTGCCGGACTTTGAAGGCCAAGCGGATTTCACCATCCCCGGTGGCGCGCTCAAGCAATTGATCGGGCAAACCCTTTTCGCTGCGGCCAAGGAGAGCACCCGCTACGCGTTCAACGGCGTGCTAGTGGTTGCCAAGGGCAAGAAGATCAACCTCGTCAGCACCGATGGTCGTCGACTCGCGATGGCCAAAGGCGATCTGGCGGAAGACAAACTGCCCAAGGACGGCGCCACAGCGATCATCCCCGCCAAGGCGCTGCAACTGATCGATAAGTTGATCGACGATCCGGAAGAGCTGGTGGGATTTCAGATGCGCGAGAACCAGGTCATCTTCAACACCACCAGCGCCACATTGACGAGCAACCTTGTAGAAGGCCAGTTCCCGCCGTACGAAGACGTGATTCCAAAAGACACCGACAAGAAGATGAGCGCCGGCACCGCCGACTTCCTGTCCGCCATCCGCCGGGCCGCATTGCTGACGACCGAAGAGAGCAAGGGTGTGCGCATGGCCTTCGGCAAGAAGGGCCTGGTCCTGACCAGCCGCAGCCCAGAGAGCGGTGAAGCAACCGTCAACTTCCCCTGCAAGTTCGAAGGCTCCGACGTCGAGATCGGCTTCAACCCGACCTTCCTGACCGAAGCCCTGCGTGTCGTCGACAGCGACGAAGTTTCGCTGGAACTGACGGCTGGAAATCGGCCGGGCTTGCTAAAGGGCGGGCCGAACTTTCTTTACGTGATTATGCCGGTGAACCTGCAGTAGACATCCTGCTAAAACATAAGCGCAGAGACACAGAGCAGGGAACGCAGAGTCTCGCAGAGTGAAAAGAACGGCATTGATCTTTCTCCGCGTCGCTCTGCGTTCCCCTTTTTGCGCCTCTGCGTTAAACGTATTTGAATTGCATGCCCTTGAACGAAAACCAACATCTCGACGCCACGCTACGTCGGTTGGCGCGGGTGAAGCATGTCGATCGCAAGCCGATCGAATTGCTCGGACCTGAGATGGTTTCGTTCTTCAAAGGCTCGGTTCAAAAGCGGCAGACCAAGCTGGCGAAGATCGCCGACTGCTGGGGCCAGCTTGTGCCGGCGATGCTCAACGAGCACTGCGCGCTCGAAGGGTTAAACCGTGGGACGCTGACGGTGCTCGTCGACACGTCATCGCACCTATATGACCTCAAGCAACTGTTGCTCGCTGGATTGCAGCAGCAGCTCACGCTCGCGTGTGGTTCGGCAGGCCTAAAGAAGATCGTCTTGAAACAAGGCCGCTGGTACGACGACAGCGCGGACGGGAAGAAGCTGAAGTTCAATTGAGAACGCCGTAAAGGCCGTTGTCCCAGCAGGTCCTTAAAACGCTGCTGTCGTTCTGCGTCGTCCATAGCCTGCCCGTTCAAGAGTTGGAGTGGTTCGCTTGACATTGCGACCCCGGCAGACCGACAAAGACTGCCTGATCTAACATCGGCGACCCCACCGGACCGCATTCGACCACCGAGGCCGCAAAAACACATTTTTATTACGCAATTTGACATATCCCATCAGCTATATTCATTGCTGAGGATTTCGGGCAAGTCTGACGGCGGTCGCACCGATCGACGATTCAGCTCGCAATTCAAGTTACCCAAAGACGTCGCCGTTCGGCTCTGAGCTATTTGCCGGGCTGGAACCGTGGGGGGTCGTTGCATGTCTGGCGATTCTAGTGGTCGTCGTGAAGTCGGAGTACGTCCCGCCCTGCGGGACGATGGAGAAATCAGGATGATGTCGAACATTTCACGCAAGCGTCGTATCGCCTTGGCCTCGGCCGTAACCGGGGTTGTCCTCGTGGGTCTCAGTACACCGGCGGCTAATGCGGTCACCGGTTTCTGGGACGGTAGCACCGATAACGATTGGGGCACGACCTCCAACTGGTCGACCACGGTCGCCGGTGGGGTTGACGTCGCCAGCGTGCCCACCACGGGCGAAACCGCGAACTTCAGCATCACCAGCCTCACCGCGGCGCAGTCGATCAACCTGAACGCGGACCGCTCGATCGCCTCGCTCGCTGTCGCGAGCACGGCCACGGGTGGAATCACGCTCCTCGGCGGGTCGGTCGACCGCACGCTCACGCTCACCACCTCGATCTCCATCGGTGCGACGGGTGGGCCGGTCACCATCGGGTCGACCACCTCCGGTCAGGCCGTCAACATCTCGCAGTCCGGCACTCTGGGCATTAACAACCAGTCGGCCAACCTGCTGAGCCTCGTCAACAACTACACCGGCAGTGGCACGACCAGCATCACGAACAGTGGCACGGGTGGCGTCACCTTCGGTGGCAACCTCACCGGCGCCGGTGGTCTGACCGTCAACACGACCGGGGGCACCGTCACCTTCAACGGGTCGCTCGGAATCTCCACCTTCACCCTTTCTCGCGGGAACGTCGTCATCACCGGGGCCAACGGGACGTCCAACGTCAACTCCACCGTCGGCAACAACGGCGTCCTGAACCTCGATGACCGCGGTGTCACGAACGCCAACCGTTACGATGATGCCCGCACGCTCACCCTCAACAACGGGTCGCAGTTCCGGTACTTCGGGAACGACTCGGCCAACTCGACCGAGTCGATCGGTGCGCTCAGCTTCGGCACCGGCGTCGGCAGCTACAACGTCACCCGTGGCACGGGCGCGGCAGCAACCGTCACCCACGCCTCACTCACTGCTCGCGCCGCCAACACCGGTGGTCTCGGGTTCGTCAACGGTGACGCCCTCGGCACGACTGGTGGCAGCAGCGCCCGCGTGCTGTTCACCGCGGCCCCGTCCGGCGCCGCATTCGTCGGGACGACCAACGGCACCGGCGCGGTCAACTCGGGGGTCTTCAACACGAGGATCGTGCCGCACCTGCTCGGTGAATCTGCAGGCGGCGTCGGCACCGCTACCGGGACGGCCAACACCTTCCTGACCTACGATGCCACCGCAGGCCTCCGTCCGCTCGATCTCGCGACCGAGTTCGCCAATAACTCGATCGCCAGCGGCAACAACACGTACCTCACCTCCGCCACCACCGCCGGTGGCTCGACGTCGATCAACTCGTTGATCCTTGGAACTGGCGGTTCGCTCGACATTGCCACCGGTCAGACCGTCACCAACGCCAGTAACGCGCTTCGGTTCAATGGTAGCGCGTCGATTAACGGTGGGACGTACGGTTTGGGCGCCGGTGAAGGGCTCGTCACGCTAGCCAGTGGCGCGACCGGCACGGTCCGGTCCGACATCACCGGCAGCGGCGCGGGCCTCAGCGTCTTCGGCCCGGGAACCCTACGCCTCACCGGAAATAACAGCTACGCCGGGTTCACGTCGATCACCGGTGGTGCCACCGTCGCCATCGGGAGCAACAGCGCTTTCGGTACATCAGTCGTCCAGGGCAGCGGCACGATCCGCGCCGATAATCGCGCCCGCACGATTACGAATAAGGTCCTCGGCAACAGCACGATCGGCACCTCGCCGACCATTGGCGGGTCCAACGACCTCACGTTCGCGGGCAATGGGTCATCGCCGGCGATGTCGATTCAGCAATCGCTCAATTCCAACTTCGTTGTCAACAACACGGGAACGACGACCGTATCCGGCACGTTCGCGCTGACGGACAACGCGTCCGGCTCGCAGAACAATGGGCCGTTCTTTACGCTGGGGTCCAGCACGAACGTCGTAATCACCGGCGCAATCCAGGACAACCGGACGGGCAACGTCGCGCCTGCACCCGCAACGTTTGTCACGGCCCTGTCGTTCACCGGTACCGGCTCGAACCTCACGAT
>JBBRHE010000089.1:0-13633 GCA_038223165.1 Tepidisphaerales bacterium | reverse complement strand
GATGGTTTGGAAGCGAAGGACTATATCGGCGTTTTTTCAAGACGACGTGGCGAATGGATCGACTGCGAGTTTTAGCGGCTGGTACAAGGCCCGGGAGGTGAAAATCGCGAGCTCGGGGGGGATGCCGATTCCGGTGTCGATGACCACGATGCTGACGGCGTCGTCACCATGCGATTCGAGTTCGATCGCCACACTGCCACCGGGTGGGGTGAACTTGATGCTGTTCTCGACGAGGTTCTTGAGGATCAGGTTGAGCAACCGCTCGTCCGTGTAAAGCGTGGGGACGGCATCCGGGGAATCGGTCAGCTTCAGCTCGACAAGCTTCTCACGGGCGAACGCGCCCAGTGACGCGCGGATCTGCCCGAACACGTCGGGAACGGGAACATCGTGCATTTGCGGTTTGAGGTCCGGGCTTTCGACGCGCGACAGGTCGAGCAGGTCGCGCAGCATCTCCTCGAGTCGAAACAGGTGCCCGTCGATGATCTGCACGCAGCGATCGGCCTGCACGGCGTCGTCTCCGTAGACGTCACGCAGTGTCTCAAAGGCGATCTTGATCGCGGCGATGGGGGTGCGCAACTCGTGACTGGCGTTGGCGACGAAGTCGGTCTTCATCTGCACGTTCGCTGTCAGCTCGGACATGTCACGCAGAAGCAACAGCACCCCGCCATCGACCATGCGCGTCGCGAAGCCTTCGTAGGTCAGTCGCTGACCGTTGCGGAACAGGCGCACCGGTCGTTGGACCGACGGGCCCGATTCACCGACCACCACGGGCGCACGACTGGTGGTGACAATGTCGTAAAGCTCGAGCACGGCATGGTCGTTCACCGCGGCGACGACCATCTTGCCGATCGCCTGGGACGACTGCAACGCCAACAGGCGCGATGCCGGTTGGTTGATCATGACGATTCGCCCGCGCGTGTCGGTCGTGACGATCGCGTCGGGCAGTGTGTCGACCAGCGCCTGCAGCGCCCCACGCTGCGCCCGCAGATCGGCGAGCTGGGACTGGACATCCTGGGCGAGCAAGTTCAACGCCACCGTCAGGCCCTGCATTTGGTTGCTACCGCCCAGCGATGACCGCGTCGACCAGTCACCACCCGTCAGCCGTTGGACCTTGACCGTTATGTCGTCTGCCGGTTTGGACCACTGGTGATTCAACCAACGACTAAAGGCGGCGGTCAGCAGGATGGCGGTCGAGATCGAGACCAACGCGTTCGTCCAGAGCGCGGTGGCGGGATTGGCATCCCGCAACCGCCCGGTCACGGCGACGGCGATCGAAAGGGTAGCGCTGGTGACGACCACCATCACCAGGGTTCGTAGGGCCGTTCGCAGTCTGGTCATTGCTCCTCTTGGGGTCCGCCGGTGTTGTTCTCCTGCAGCTGGTAACCGACACCGCGCACGGTGTGGACCAGCCAACTGGCGCTACCGAGCTTCTTGCGGATCGCGGTGATGTGCACGTCGATCGCGCGGTCGGTGACGAAGACGTCGGTGCCCATGGCCTTGTCCATCAGTTGGTCGCGACTAAGGACGCGCCCACGGGCATTGACGATCGCGGTCAGCAGTTTGAACTCGGTGAGTGTGAGCTTGATGCTTTCACCGTCGACCGTCACGTCGTGCTTGCTCGGGTCGATCGACAAGGGCCCGGTCTTGAGGATCGGCCCACCGTCCTCCGGCTGGGCCGAGGCTTCCCCACGGCGCAGGATGGTCGTGACACGGGCCAGCAGGATCTTCATGCTGAACGGCTTGGTGACGTAGTCATCCGCGCCGAGCGTGAGTCCGACCACGACGTCGGTCTCTTCGCTCTTGGCCGTCAGCATGACGATGGGAAGGCTTGCCGTCTTCGGGTCGGCTTTGAGTCGTCGGGCAACCTCGGTGCCGTCCATGCCGGGCAGCATCAGGTCAAGGATAAGCAGGTCGGGCAGCTCGCGCTTAGCAACCGCCAGCGCGTCGTTGCCATTGGCGGCCGTGAGCACGTCGTAACCGTTGCGTTGCAACTGGTAGACGATGAGCTCGAGCAGGTCCTTCTCGTCGTCGACGACAAGGATCCGCTTCTTGGTCGTGCGTATCCCACCGGCCGACGAGGCGCCACCCAACGGCTTGGCTGTGTCGGTCGAGCGGGGGTCACCGCTGCTGTTCCGCGTCATGGGGTTGCTCCGGTTTGCGAACGAGGACCGCAATGGATTGAGTACGGTTGCGTTGGCATCATGTATCATGTGGTGCCAGTGTACGTCTTGCCAAGGGCGATCAAGGGCTTAACACACCCTTAGCGCCAACCGAAGGAGCGCCAAATGACTGTCATCCAAGCATGTCGACCCAGCCGATACATCTTACCGCTTCTGCTGGCATTCCTCACGTTTGTCACCGGTTGCAAAGAGGTCGCCACTACCGCCTGGTCGCCCGATGGGCAGTTGGCGGCCTATGCGTCGCAGGGGCAGGGGCACCTTTTCGACAAGGAAGGCAAGGTCCTCACAACCCTGGGTGAGACACTCGGAGCGTTCGCGTGGTCGGCCGATTCGAAGACGCTGTTTCACGCCAGGTCGAAAATGACCGTGGACGACGAACCACTTTACCCGGCGCAGACTAGCTGGCTACCCAACCCCGACCACCCACGGCCGGTCGCCGACCCGACGGCCGATCGCAACCTCGTGGGACGATGGACGGACGGCAAAGACGAGGAACTGTTCGACGTCGTCGGCAACGTCCTGTTGTTGAGGGTGTCTCCCGACGGTGCGTTTCTGGCAGCGACCGTCGCGACAGAGCAGGGCAACGAACCATTCGCGGTGTACGTCTATTCGATCGCGGGCAAGCGTCTCTATCTCCTCGACGACGCCGCTGGCCTGCCGATCACCTTCACCGCCGACAGCAAACTACTCTACCTCAGCGCCGACTGGGAAGATGGCACGCCATCGAGCACCGGCAAGGTCGTTGAAGTGGCGCTGGCGCCAGAGGTCGACGCGACACCCGTGCGCAACCCACTCGTGAACGTCCTGATGAAAAGAGCGATCTGGCTCGAGCGAGCCGGTTCGACGATTCTGTTCACGTCGACGAAGCAGACGTTCCCCGGTTCACCATCCGAAGACGCGGACAAACACGACCTCTACACCTTCACACCCGCCGATGGAAAGCTCGTCTCGATCGCCGACGATGTGGGTCCGCTGTTCACGATCAGCCCGGACGGCAAGCTCGTGCTGTTTCAACGGTCGTGGACCGACAAGGGCAAGCGCGCCGTGATTGTGATGAACGTCAATGGCTCAGACGCGCAGGTGCTCCGAGAAATGCCCGAGGGCTTCGACGCCCCCGCTCTTCCGGCCTGGCGCAGCAATGAGGAAATCTCATGGTCGTCACCCGACCCGACCGCGAACGACAAGAACGCCGACGGCACACCGCGACGCCTGTACGACTTGGTCCTCTATCGGCTCGTCGATGGCAAGATGCTCGATCCCGTGCGCACGCTGAGCACGACTTGGACCAACGATCAGCGACCACGGACCAAGTGAATTACCGCGCGGTCGTGTGCCCCAACAGCGCTTCAACATCCTCGCAGATCGTATGCAGCAGGAGCTTGTGGGCTTCCTGAATGCGCGCCGTCGTCGGGCATGTGATGATCAGTTCAACGTCTGCCAGCCCCTTGCAGGCCCCACCGTCGCGCCCGAGGAAGGCAATGGACTTGATCCCCTTCTCTTTCGCTTTGGTCAGGGCGCGGACGATGTTGGGGCTCTTGCCACTGGTCGTGAAGGCAATGAAGAGGTCGCCGGGTTTCGCGAACGCATCGACTTGGCGGGCGAAGACCTCGTTGTACGAGTAGTCGTTGCTGATAGCCGTCATGTCCCCGCCATGCGTCGCAAAGCAGATCGCCGGATAGGGTCGGCGGTCGTCGACGAAGCGGCAGACGAATTCGGTCGTCAGGTGCGCCGCATCGGCGGCGCTGCCACCGTTGCCGCACGCGAGCAGCTTGTGGCCGGCCTTCAGTGACTCGGCGATCAGCTTCGATACGCGGTCCACCTCGCCAGCAAGGGCGCCCAGCGACCGGAAGAGTTCGACCGCTTCGTTGATGTTCTTCGTCAGGACGGAACTCATGATGCCTTCGTTAGGACTGAGCCAGGTGATCGACGTAGTCCTTCACCGCCGCCTCCAGCGTCATGAAAGGGGTCGTGTAACCACCTTGCCGCTTAAGCTTCTCACCCTCGGCCTGCGTGAAGTACTGGTACTTGCCGCGCAGGTGTTCGGGCAGGTCGATGAACTGGATGTTCGGCTTCAGGTTCATCGCGCTGAACACAGCCGTCGCCAGATCCTTCCACGTGCGGGCGACGCCGGTGCCGCAGTTGAAGAGACCGTTGTAATGCCGATTGGTCAGAAAGTGCAGTGTGACGGCGGCGGCATCCTTCACATAAACGAAGTCGCGCATCTGCTCGCCATCCTTGTATTCCGGATGCAGCGACTTGAACAGCGACACCTCGCCGGTCCGTTGGATCTGATGGAACGACTTGTGGACGACCGACCGCATGTCTCCCTTGTGGTCTTCGTAAGGCCCGAAGACGTTGAAGAACTTCAACCCGACGATGCGATCGAACAGTTGGTGCTTCATCGCCCACAGGTCAAACATGTGCTTGGAATAACCGTACATATTCAGTGGCCGCAGGGTCGGCGTGACGGTGTCATCGTCACTGTACCCCCGCGAGCCGTCGCCGTACGTCGCGCCACTCGACGCATAGACGAAGCGCACGTCGTTCTTGAGGCTCCACTCGCACAGCGAGCGCGTGTAGTGATAGTTGTTGCGCAACAGGAAGTCGCCGTCGCGTTCGGTCGTCGCGCTGCACGCGCCCAGGTGCACAATGCCACTGATCTGCGGCAGGCGATGGTCCTTCAGTCGCAGCAGGAACTCGTCTGGGTCGATGATGTCTTCATAACGCAGGCCCAGCAGGTTCTGCCATTTCTCGTCGTGACCGAGGCGGTCGACCAGCAGCAGATCATCGTTGCCGCGCTCGTTGAGCGCCGCGACGACGTTCCGGCCGATGAAACCTGTGGCTCCCGTGACGACGGTCAACTTTTCCATGAGACGCTCGTTCCTTTCCGCACAGTCGTTCAATATCGCCAAGATTACAGCCACGTCCACCACTCGGCACGCAAACGACGGACACGACAAGCTTGCCGAGGTCAGTATATTCGAGGACGATCGATCGCGACCGACAATTCAGCCACCCGACCTTATGAAAACGAAGACTATCGCCGGTGAACCGTCCTGGGAATTTCGCTCGAAGACAGTCCAAGCCGCGCTGACCCAGCGCGGTGGCCACCTGTCGCCGGTGGTCTACCACGTCGACGGGCGAAAACTCGCGCCGTTCGCCCCTTCGCCTTGGGCATCCGAGCAACCCGACCCGGCGCTACCCCCTATCCTGCAGGTCCTTCGCGGTGACTTCTTCTGCATGCCGTTCGGTGCGTCCGATCGCACCTTCCGCGCTGAGCCCCACCCGATCCACGGCGAGACGGCCAATGCGCACTGGACCTTCCAGTCGTGCACGACGTCGAACGGTCGAACCTGGCTGCATACACGGTTGGCGACGACGGTTCGTAAGGGGACGGTCGACAAATACCTGATGGTTGCCGACGGTCATCCGGCTATCTACAGCCGGCATGTCATTGCGGGCATGAAAGGCCCGATGAACTATGGGCACCATGCGATCCTGAAGTTTCCCGACGAACCGGGCAGTGGCACTATCTCCACGAGTCCCTTTGCGCTCGGCCAGGTTTACGATGGCATCTTTGGCGACCCGGCGACCGGCGCGTACCAGTCCTTCAAACCGGCGGCGACGTTCAGTTCATTAGAAAGGGTTCCGACACTCTTTGGAACGCCTACCGATGCCAGTCGATTTCCGGCCCGTGCGGGGTATGACGATCTGCTGATGCTGCAATCAAAACCAAAAACCGCAATCGGCTGGACTGCCGTCACGTTTGCAAAACAGAAGTACGTCTGGTTCGGTTTGAAGGACATCGCCACGCTGCCCGGCACGGTCATGTGGTTTTCAAACGGTGGTCGGCACGGGGCGCCCTGGAACGGCCGACATCGGAACACCGCGGGCATCGAAGAGGTCTGCAGCTACTTCGCCACGGGGTTGCCGGAATCGGCTGGCCCGAACGCGCACAAAAAACGTGGCTTCAAAACAGCGGCGATTCTTGACCTCAAAAAGCCCCTCACGATCAACTACATCATGGCCGCGACCACCGTACCGCGCGGGTTCGATCGCGTCGCATCAATCACGCCAACGAAGAACGGTGTGCGGCTGGTGTCTGACAGTGGCGTCGGCAAGGATGTCCCGATCGACGTCAGGTTTCTCTGGAGCGGCAACGAGTCATGACGATTTCGAAGATCGAAAGCGTCATCGTCTGGAACGGATTTCGAAACTTCCTGTTCGTCGCCGTCCACACCGACACAGGTCTTGCTGGCGTCGGTGAATCGGGCCTTAATGCCGAGAGTATCCGGTCGAGGCGACTCCGCAATCCAGGTCGCGACTGGGAACCACCGCAAACACGCCGGGTCGATGGGTCGATCACAAACTGGTAGGATTTTCTGACGATGAACCCGTTGCACATTGAAGATGCCACGAATCGATTCCGCTCCTGCGGGGTCGTTGCGATCATCCGCGGAAAGTTCAGTTGCAAACAGGTGCTTTCCATCGCCGAGGGCCTGCTGGCCGGTGGACTGACAGCGATGGAGGTCACGCTCAACAGTGACGCGGCGACCGACCACATCGCGATGCTACGCCGGCATTTTGGCGACCGAATGCTAATCGGCGCGGGCACGGTGCGCACCCCGCAGCACGTCGATATTTCCCTGGCGGCTGGCGCGCAGTTTCTGATCTCACCGGGCTTCGATCCGGCCTCGGTCGCCCGTTCACGCGAGGCCGGCGCGTTGCATCTTCCCGGTGTGTTCACCGCGACCGAGGCCCAGGCGGCTGCGAACGCGGGGTGTCATCTGCTCAAACTGTTCCCGTGCGATGCGGTCGGTCCCGGCTATCTCAAGGCGTTGCGCGCCCCGTTCGACGACGTTGACTTCTGCCCGACGGGGGGCATCACCGCAGACAACATGGCGACATGGCGCAACGCCGGCGCCGTCGCGGTGGCGGCGGGGTCATCCCTCGTGTCGGGACCCAATCAATCTACCGCGGAAGTAACCACCCGCGCGACCGCGATGCGTCGCGCGTGGGAGGCGGCGAGCCATGACTGAGCCTCGCTTCGACGTTACGACGATCGGTGACGCGATGGCCGCCGGCATCATTCATGGTTGGCTCGCCGGTGACTTTGCCCTTGGCCTTCGTTTCGGGGCCGCTTTGGCAGCGCTCGCCTTACGGCGGCATGGTGATGTGGTGACGTGCCGTCCTGTCGAACTTACCCAGCTTCTGGCGACGTCGACCGGTCACCCTCTTCGGTGAACTACCCGCGGGCGTTGAACCGGGCGCTGGCGCCAGGGCGCGGTTCCGGCACGTCGACCGTTTGACCATTGGCGAGTTGGCGATAGACCGTGCGGTGCTGGTCCAGGAAGCGCGTTAGCGAAAAGTGTTCGTATGCTTCGACGCGCGCGGTGTCACAAATCGACCATTGCAGTTGGCCGTCAGTACGCACGTCGCGAATGCGCCTGGCGATGTCGCGGGCGGCAGGCTGGGTCAGCATCAGCGCGTTGTGACGGTCTTCCAGCAGCTCGGCGGTCGTGTAGCTGACCGTCGAAACGATCGGCAACGCCGCCGCCATCGCGACGGCGATGGGCAACGTCGACACAGCGCCAGCGGCCGTCACCAGGACGCAATCGGTTGCGGGGAAAAGATCTTCATAGTTAACCTTTGGACCCAGGCGCTCGGTTGCGACGCACGCGTACGTCGGCGTGACCATCCTTGCTGCAAATCGCGAAACCGCAGCAGCCCGCTCACCTTTTCCCCACACCAATAGCCGGACACGGGCGTCCTGCACGTTCAACACGCTCACGGCCCACGCGGCGACCTTGTGGTTCGCGGCCCGTGTCGATTCACCAGACGCGAGAATGACGAAGTCGTCCGGTCCGAAGCCCAACCGCGCACGCAGAACGTCGTCACGCCGTCGGCGCACGCGCGAAAAATCGACACCGGGCCGAATGACGTGACAACGGTCATGCGGCACACCGCTCGAAGCGAACAGGCGATATTGCGTCGATGTCGTGCACAGAACGTGCACGTCGCGGTACGAAGAGACCGCTTGCGTCCAACGCACGGCCTGGCGAGACGATTCACCGGCGGGTGTGTAGAGAATGCGCCCGCTGAACCCCATCGCGGCGATTGTCAGCGCGTCGATACCGAACGCGTGAATCACATCCGCATCGCGACGGTTGGCCCGCACCCACCGCACCGCGGCCAAGCCATCGCGCAGATTGTGACCGATGGCGCCGGTGGTAACGGTGAATTGGCCACCAAGCGACTGCGCGAGCGCTGCTGCGCCGCGTTGGGCCTGGTAATCACTCTGGCGGCCGGACAGGAGGAGTATGCGTGGCATAAGACGATGCGTTTGTACCCGATCGAGGCACTGCCGACGAGCGTGAACGACGCCCGAGCGAAGTCATTGCCGCACATACTCCACATATTCCCCGATGCCCTCAAACCCAAAGGCATTGGCGAGCGCCTGCATCTTTGGGTCATCCCGAGGCGCGCTCAGGAAGACGTGCGAGAACGTCGATCGTCGGCAAAGCTCAATCGCGCGGCCCATTATGGTCCGAGCCAGGCTTGCGTCGTCGCAAGCGACCGGCGCGACGAAGAAATCATCGATCAACCCCAATTCCCCCGCGGCCATGACACCGATGCTCGCGACGGCCACACCCTCACGCATCGCGAGGAACGCATCGAAGCGCGGTTCGTCGAGGTGGGCCATCGTCAACTCCACCATCGCGGGGATTCCAGACGCACTGGCGTAAACCTCGGCCAAGTCCCGTGCCTGTCGATAGGCCGATCGGGCAGGCAAAATCTGGGTGGTGATCACGTCCTTCACATCTGATCGGGAACGTGGCGTCCAATGGAACACCGTGCGCGACCGGCGGACAAATCCCCGCGATTCGAGCGCAGTGACGAGCTCGGTGGGCACCGGTAACGAAGGATTCAGCACCCATCCGAGGCACGTTACCCCAAGCGATGCGAAATGGCGGTCGACGGACGCCACGGTCGCGTCTGGGGTGGCGCCCGGTGGCTGCATGGCGTCATACATTCGGTTGGCTGCGTCCGACGTCGAAAGCTTTGGATTGGAGATCGCAACACCCGCGTCCAGTGGTTCAGATTCCGAGTGCGATAACGACAGGTCGTAAACCACCTTGTGATAATGCCGCAGAAGATCCGCGGGTGTCGTGGGTGGCGAATAGGTGATGATCGGCAGGTCCATGGTCTTCGTCGTACCGTCTACTGTCCCCTGGCATCCCGGCTGTCAACGATGAACGTCGCCGGCCCGTCGTTGACGAGATGGACGAGCATATCGGCTCCAAACCGACCGGTCTCGACCACTACGCCGCTTTTTCGAAACGTCTCGACGACCGCATCAAACAGAGCTTGCCCAGTTTCCCCTTTCGCTGCAGCGTCAAAACTGGGCCTCCGCCCCTGCCGGGTGACCGCGGCGACGGTGAAGTTGCTGATCAGCAAAATTGCCCCTCCCATCTCGCGGACATCCAGATGATACTGCTTGGCGTCCTGTGGGAAGATACGTAACGTCGCCAGCTTCTGGCTGGTCCACTGAACGTCGGCGATCGAGTCGTCCGCATGCACACTGAGCAGGACGACCAAGCCCTTCTCGATTTTGCCGACCGTTTCACCGGCGACCTCGACGTGGGCCTGCGTTACCCGCTGTACGACTGCGATCATGCTGCACGCCCTGGGGGTCTGGTCGACCCAAAAAACATCGTGAACGAAAGAACGATGTTGAACTTTAACCTATGCTTAGCGTCCAATAATAGGAGAGCGTTGTTGCAGCGCGAAACGTTAGTTGAACGCGCATGCAAGAACGGTTACACCATAGACTTCGCAACCGGGCGGTCGGTCTCCCACCTTTGACCGTAACCGCCCATCCCAATGTCGTCCGACCACGCGACCGATCGGTTGTCTGCAGCAACATCGGTCAACGCGCGATCGACGGCGGAGTGAGCAGAGGAGCACAACATGGCCAACGCCCGTTTCGCATGGGGTATCGATGTCGGCAACCGCGCCCTTAAAGCGGTCAAACTCGTACCTGATGGAAGTGGTTTCCGAATCGACGACTTCGAGGTCATCGAACACGAAACCGTCCTCTCCAGCGCCGGTGACAACCGCGAATCGCTCATCCAGACCGCGCTGGCGAACTTCGTCCAGCGGCACCCCCAAAAGGGTGGCATCGCGGCGATCGGTGTCAGTGGTCAGCAGAGCTTTGCCCGCTTTATCAAGCTCCCACCCGTCGAAGAGAAGAAGATCCCCGAGATCGTCAAGTTCGAGGCCATCCAGCAGATCCCCTTCCCGCTTGACGACGTCGAGTGGTCGTACCAGCTGTTCCGCGAGCCCGAGTCACCCGACGTCGAGGTCGGTATCTTCGCGATGCGCAAAGAGCTGATCGCGCGTCACATCGCGTACTTCACGGACGTGGACCTGAACGTGCAGGTCGTTCAGATGAACCCTCTGGCCGTTTACAACGCGATGTATCACGACGGGCAGATCGACGGCACGACGATGATCGTCGACCTCGGCGCCGAAAACGCGGACCTGATTATTGCCGATGGTGAACGCGTCTGGCTGCGGTCGATCCCCATCGGTGGCAACAACTTTACCGAAGCGCTCGTCAAGGCTTTCAAGCTGAACTTCGTCAAAGCTGAAGAGCTCAAGCGCAACGCTGCCACGAGCAAGTATGCCCGGCAGATCATGCAGGCGATGAAGCCAGTGTTCGCAGACCTCGTTGGTGAGATTCAAAGGTCGATCGGCTTCTACGCGTCGGTCAATCGTGAGTCGCGCATCAGCAAGGTGCTGGCGATCGGTGGCACGTTCCGCCTGCCCAGCCTGCAGAAGTACCTGTCGCAGAACCTGCAGTTGGACGTGCAGAAAATCGACCGTCTGGGTGCCTCTCCACCAGCGGACCCGAAACTGGCGACGACGTACAGCGAAAACCTGCTGTCGAGCGTCGGCGCGTACGGCCTGGCTCTGCAGGCGATGAGCGACACGAAGATCACGAGTTCGCTGCTTCCAGCCGCCATCAAGCGCGAGAAGGTGTGGCGCGACAAGACCAAGTGGTTCGCCGCCGCCGCTGTCCTGTTCGCGCTCGGGACGGGCGTGAAAATGGGCGTGACGAAGCTGGAAGAGTTGAAGCTTGCCAGCGCCAGCCAGTTGCAAGGTCAGATCGGCATCATCCAGAGCGCGGCGCAGGCAAAGGACACCGAATGGAGCCAGATCGAGTCTGAAGGTGGGCCCGACCGCTCACTCATTCAGAACATCAAGTCCCTTGAGAAATACCGTCACACGTGGAACGACATTCTCACCGACGTGCACGCTGCCGTCATGAGCGCTGGGCCTCAGGCGCCCTTGCTGACGGGTGACGTTGAGCAGATCAAATCGATCCCGCGTGCCGAGCGGAGTCAGATTTTCGTTGAAAAGCTGAGCTCTGTGTACAGCGCTGATCTGACCGGCCTGCTGGCAGCCGGGGACGCGGAGTTCAAGGCGCAGGTTGGTGGTGTCACCGGTGCCGCTGGAGCAGTGGGTCGCGGGGCATTCCAGCCCACACGCTCGGGCATGCCACCGGGGATGGACGACGGCTCCGGTGCTGCCGCTGTTGCTGGACCGCGCGGGTACATCGTCACCATGCAATTGCGAACACCCAACAAGGGTGGTTTCTCATTCGTTGACAACACACTGATCAAGTCGCTGTTGGCGATCAACCTCGCAGCAGCGTTGCCGGATCGGCACTATTACATTCCCAAAGCCCAGATCATCACCTCGTCGCGCGTCGCAAACCGCCAGGGCGCCCAGGCGGCCGGTGGGCAGCCCGGTGGGTTCGGTGGTGCTGCGGGTGGGTTCCGTCCACCTCAGCCAGGTGGCTTTGGGCCTGAGGGCAACTTCGGGGGTGGCCTTCCCCGTGGGTTCCGTCCACCCCAACCGGGTGCGCAGAACTTCGACCCTAACGCCGGTGGAAATGCTGCGGCCAATGTCCAGCGACCTCCACTTCCACAAGTCACCAACGTCGTCGCGCAGGTCGATCCGTTCGTCGACCCACTGACTGGTGAAGACATCCGCCCAGACACCGACGTGACGGTCGCGTTTGTTGTCGTACTCGACCCTGCTCCACCGACCCCGGTGGAAGGCGCCGATCAAACCGCCGCCGCCCAGTAGCGAGTTGGCCTGTGCAGTGTGGTCGCACGACGCGACCTGAGACCGAATTGACGCAACTACTTCCTCAGCCGAGAGCGCATCATGTGGAAAGACATCCTGAAAAAGAACGCCGTCAGCATCGCCTGTGGCGTCATCGCGCTGGTCGCGGTCATCGCCTCGTTCTGGCCGGCCGATACCTGGATCGAAGAGCTCAAGACAGCGCTGGGCAAGCGTGAGGCCGTCAACCGTTCGCTCGAAACGTTGAACACCAAGGTGCGCAACCTGCCCAACCTCGACCCCAACAGCACGACCCCCGTCGTCATGAAGGACTTCCCTAATGACTCGATCATCGCCGCGGGCAAGGCGGCGACCGCGGAGATGAAGCAGGTCAGCGCCAAGCTGTTCGACACAGCCGTGCAGATCAACTTCCACCAGTTGCTGGTCCCCAACTCGCTGCCCAAGTCGCGCGACGTGCAAAAACTTGAATTTCGCCAGGCTTACCAGCAGGCGTTCCGATTCACGTTTGAAGGTCAGGTAGCGCCGGATTTCAACATTCCTATCGGTATCCTGAAGGCAGCTCAACCACCAACACCCGAAGAGATCGCGTACGAACAGACCCAGCTCTGGGACGACAAGTACGCGTCGAAGATCGTCACGATCAATGGTGTCGCTGCCAACTTTGACCAGCAGGCCAATGACTACACCACCGAGGCAACGAAGTTGCCCGACGTGATGAAGCAGCAGCGAGCCGAGAAGTTCAAGATCTACGTGATGCCCGACACGCTGACGATCAACACCGCGGTCGGTGGGAGTGGCGTTCCGAAGGAAGAAGACATCTGGTACGCCCAGTTGGGCCTCTGGATCCAGCAGGACGTCGCCGGCGCGATCGCAGCGGCGAATGCTCCTTCGACGCGAGGCGTCATTGACGGTGTTGTAAAGCAACTGATCCAGTTGAACGTGCCGTTAGGTGGCGCGACCCCAGGTAGCCCGCTGATCGGAGATTTCGGTGGCCCGCCCCGAGGCATGCCTCCCGGCATGTTTGGTGGGGGAATGCCCGGTGGCATGCCGGGCGCGGAAAACGGTGCCGCCGGAGCGGGTGGTGTGATTTCCGACCCCGCTGCGGTTCTGAAGACGGACTTTACGACAACACCGACCGGCCGGGTCGCGACCGGACTCTATGACGTGTATGACTTCGTCCTCACGGTCGACGTGGAAGCCGCCCGTCTGCCGGTCCTTCTGAACGAGTTGACGCGGGGACGGTACATTTCGGTCCACACCGTGGACCTGACACCGGTCGACCTGACGCTGATGCAGTC
>JBBRHE010000088.1:0-13720 GCA_038223165.1 Tepidisphaerales bacterium | reverse complement strand
GACAGAATGCTATCGAATGTCCGATCTCTCAGGTCGCTACCGCGCGCTTCGGGATAACACACACTGCGTTCGCGATGGCTGTCACTGATGTGGTCAGACACGCGCCCGCACGCTGAACTTTCCGACGTTCAACAGCACGGGGATCGTGTTCAGGACCATCTGCACGATCAGGCCGATGCGAAAGTCGTAGCCATCGTCTCCCCATATCTGCAGCAGCGCGCCGACGGGGCTGATTGCCCCGAAGATCGGTTTGATCTCTGAGTCGCGCGCGTCGGGCTGGGCGGCGTGGATCGCGGCGTCGATCAGGATGGGCGCCAGCCAGGTGATGAGCAACCACAACCCACCGATCAACAGCGCCTTTGGCACGGCCAGGTAGATCCATCGCAACAGGTAGCCCATCCCGATACAGAACGACGCGACGACGAGCAACGTCGCGACGATCTGCTGGGTTGAGACGTTGACGAGGGTGCCTGCGCTCGCGTCGCCGTCAGCGATGAACAGCAGGGGTAATAGCAGGAGCGTGACCCCGGCAGCGACGGCCCAGATCGGCAGTGGCTGGCGCATCGGGCGCGGGTCCTCCTCCAATCGGTGCCGGCGCCATTCGACGTGCGCCCACGCGGCGCTGGCGAGTGGAACGATCGCCAGCAGCAGCGCGCTGATCGTCATCGCGACCAGTTGGTCGGTGATCGATGGCGTGCGCATGTAGTCGTTGATCTTGAATGACTCCGGCCACGACATCGCGACCGCGCCCAGCGCGATCCAGCCAGCGACCATCGCCAGGCCCAGCGCAGGACCGAACGCCGAGTCCTCACCCCGCCGATACTTGCGAGCCGCGCCGATTAAGCAGATCGCCGCGATGAAAGCGTGCGACAACACCGTTACCGCGTACGCCCACGGGATGAACGTCGCGGTCGCGGTGCCGCGCAGTGTGAAGATCGATTCCACGGTCTGCAGGCCCGCGATCACCTGCAATGGTGGCAGGATCGTCACCAGGCTCAGGTTCGACGACAGCACAACAAACGCCACGCCCCCCATCAACCAGAAGCCACCCTTCATCAGAAAGGCCATAAATGCCGTGACGAACCAGGTGAAGAGCGTCAACTCCAGGAGCGCCACGTTCGCGAAGATGAAATGACTGACGCTGATGCCCGCCTGGCTGGCGACCACGACCCCGAGCAACACGGTCGCCATCGCAAGGACGAACGCCTGCGATCCCGCGCCGATCAGGTACCCGATGACGGCCGTGAACCCACCGACGGGCATCAGTTGGTGCGATTCGATCATCCGCAGCGTGATGTCGCGCCGGATGGCCGCACTGACACGCGAGGCGCCAAAAAGCAGCAGCAAGCCCGATTCGATCACGAGCAACCCCACGACCCACCCATTCCACGCCGGCCCCGTGCGCGGTTGGCTTAGCCGAATCGTGAACGCGATCGCCCCACCGAGCACGAGCATGTACAGCAACGCCACGCTCAACGTGTTCTTCCATCCACCACGGATCTGGAACTGCGAGTAGGCGATGGGGTTGTCGATGAGTGTCGGCATGGGAAATTAATTCTGAAGGCTGAAGTCGGAAAGAAAGCAGGATTTCCTCAATCCACTTGTCTAATCCCCGTTCGCAAGTATGCCTCTTCCAACCCCGGCGCGACGGCATTGAACGACGCGACAGGAATTTTCGCTTCGACCAGTTGTGCCAGCAGCCTTACTGCGCTCGCTTTGTCACTGGCATAGTCGAGCGAGCAGCGGTCGCGGTCGACTTGCACCGCGTCGACACCGGTCAGCATCGCCAGTCGTCCCTCGAGCCCCGCGACGGGCTCGGCCAAGCCGATCGCGTAACGACAGCGACCGTTGTCGACGTGACCGGAGACCTCAGCGACCGTTCCAAACTGCACCATTTTCCCACCGGTCATAATGCCGATGTGCGTGCAGTAGTCGCTCATGTCCGCCAGGATGTGGCTGGAGACGATCAGCGCTTTGCCCTGGTCGCGTAGGTCGCACAGCAGTTGCCGAAACTGCACGCGACCCGCAGGGTCGAGCCCTGCTGCCGGTTCGTCGAGCAGGACGAGCGTCGGGTTGGGCAACAGAGTGCGCGCAATTCCGATCCGCTGGCGCATCCCGCGCGACAGACCCTTAATCTTCGCGTCGGCCTTTTCGGTCAGCCAGACCTTTTCCAGCCAGAAGTCGATGCGTTCGTCGGTCTCGCTGGGCGTCAGGTCATAGGCCTTGGCGATGAAGCGAAGGAAGATGCGGACGGTCAGCTCTTCGTAGACCGCCGGTGTGTCGGGCGTGAACCCGATGTGCCGCCGAATCCCCGGGTTCTCGGGCACGAGCGGTTCACCCAGAATCTCGACGATTCCCCGCGACAACGGTTGCAGCCCCGCGAGCACGCGCAGCAACGTCGTCTTGCCCGCGCCGTTGGGCCCGATCAGCCCCAGCAGGTCCCCGCCACGCAGGTTGAACGAGACATCCCCCACAGCCATGAGCTTCCCGAACCGCACGCGGGCGCGGTCGACAGACAAAACGGGCGTAGTCAACGTGGGTTCGTCGGTCATGTGCATCAGTTGTTGTTCGGCTGAACCCCGGCCACCCAGGTTGCGCGCCAACGGTCACGTCGGCGGCGGCACAAACATACCATGGGTTTGCATCGATCCGGAAATCATCTCGTTCCCGCAAACACTTGCACGCATCACGGCGAAGGTAACGCGCGGACCCACGCCGGTGTGCCACGCAGATACGCGTCGATGGCTTTTCGGCGAGACAGGTAATACAGCGCCGTCCCACCCTGCATCAGGATCGCGACGATGATCAGCGTGCCGTAGACGAGCCGGGGGATCAGTTCGGACATCGTGCTGACCAGTTTCATCGCTGCCGGGTCGCCACTCAGTTGTGAGCGGATGGATTCCATCTCGGTCGAGTCGGCGCTGTGGGTCAGTTGCCACAATGCATAACCGATCAACAGGCTCGCCAGCGCCCCCTGGTTGATCGCGAGCCGCCTCGGCGATCGCTCGTCACCCACCGCCAACCGGTTGGCCTCGCGCAACTCAACCCACGCGACGACCCCCATGCCAATACCAAGAATCAGCGCCGGTGGGGACGTCAGGCTGCAAACCGTCGTCAACATCGCAAAGACCGCGACGCTCCATCCATCAAACTTCGCATAAAACACCGCCCGGCGGATCGGGCGGTAAAGCGTCTGACCGACCGTCAGCGCGTTAAGTTGCTCGGGCGTTAGCGCTATCGGAATGGGTGAAGTCCGTGCCGCCGAGGCAGGGTGTGCATACGGAAGGATCGGGTCAGAGGGCGGTGAGTTCGATGGCACGCAACCATCATCGGCAAGGGGGAATAGGTTTCAAATCAATCGTGTTTACGGGACTGCGCTACGCCTTCGACTGTTTAGGCCGCATACGTGCCTCAAGGTCAGAGACGGGGAAAAATTGAAAGGTCTTACGCCGCTTGCTCGATTGTAAGAACCCGAGTTCGACGAGTTTTAGCAAGTCTGATCGGGCCGTTTGATAGACGGTGTTGTTGCTCGTCTGATGAGAAGTGATCGTATACGCGGCGTCGGGATGCCGCAGCGCATGGCTCAGGAGCGCGATTTGGCGATGGTTGAGTGAATCGTTGTCGCGAACCAACCGCTCCGCCTCCCGAACGTCGGACATCTTTCTTTTAATGTACGATTGAAGATTGTCGATGCCGCGACGGATGAGGTCGAGGTGATAGAGGATAAAATACGTCAGGTCGTTATCGTCCGTCTCCGTATAAAGAAAGGCGCGACCGTACTCTACCTGCGCGGCTCGAATTAACTGCGAGATGGAGATGAACTCACACAACCAGTATCCCGACCTCAACATCGACCAATAGAACAGAGCTCGAGCACACCGCCCGTTACCGTCGACAAACGGGTGGTCGTACGCCAACCAAAAGTGTAACACGGTCGCTCGGACGACCGGATGAATAAACCGCGAGGGCGTCTCACCGTTTGCGAATGCGCACAGAGCGTTCAACCGATCGGATAACAATCCCGCCACCGGCGGCTCGTGGAGCACTTCACCGAAGGCGTCTTCCACAACGATTCGTTCATCCGCCCGTCGCAATCGACCTGCGCCGTCGGAAATCTCAAGCGTGCCCTCGGTCAGTACCCGGTGCAATTCGAAGATGGTGTCGACCGTCAGCGGACGATCCGTCAGCAATCGGATTCGCTGCATGGCTAAGTAATTGTTTTTGATCATCTGCTCACCGATATTTCGGGGTTGACGTCCCGAGCGCAGCATCTCTTTGGCAACTACGCGCGTGGTCGCGGCCCCTTCGATCTGGCTTGAAGTGATCGCCTCCTCCATCAACGAACTAACAATGTATCGATCGCGCAATGCCGGATTGGCTATCTGGTCCGCGAGCAAGATTTGGCCCGCGGCATCTTTATCTAAGGTGTGAAGCAGTTCGGTTGCAGGATCGGGCACACAGTATTGGAAAGGCCGTCCATTAAGATCGGTTAGAGGCAATGGTTTGAGAAGCGGCGCTCGCGCGAGCTTAGTCAATACCCACCACTGCGAGTGTGTTAGTGGATCAGGGGACTGCAGGCGGCGTAGTTTATCCCAGTGGAGATACCGTCCACCATAGGTCGGCATTGAAGCGTTGTGATCCCAAAGTCTCATCAAGTCAGATTTCGCAATTTCATCGCGAAATATGACTTGCCATTCAGGTGGACGTTGCAGGATTTTCATTTCTTGCCCAATTACTATTATCTACTAAAATAGAATAAATTAGTAATCAGCAGAAATCAAACTAATCCGTTGCAGATTAGTAGATATTTAGTAGCTACTCTGCCGGCGAACCGTCAACGGCACGGGTTGGGCTGCGGGCTTGTAGCTCGGTTCGATCGCCAGTTGCAACGGGCGGCGTTGGCCGGCGGGGGGGAGGCCTTCGGTGTCGATGATCCGCTGGAGCGCCATGATCCCTTCGATCAGTGTCTCCGGGCGGGGTGGGCAGCCGGGCACGTAGACGTCCACGGGCATGAACTGGTCGATGCCCTGGATGGTCGCGTACGCGTCGAACACGCCACCCGTGCTGGCGCAGGCACCCATGCTGATGACCCACTTGGGTTCGGTCATCTGCTGATAGACGTGCTGCAGGACGGGCATCATCTTAGTCGTCACCCGACCGGCCACAATCATCAAATCGCTCTGCCGCGGGCTGAAGCGCATCGCTTCGGCGCCGAAACGGGCCAGGTCGTATCGGCTGGACGCGGTCGCCATCAATTCAATGCCACAACACGCCGTCGCGAACGGCATCGGCCACAGTGAACTGCGGCGAGACCAATTCACGACCTTCTTCAACTGGGTCGTCAAGACATTGTCGGATAACTGCTGGGTGTCGATCATGGGAAACTCCGTCCGATCCATCGACATCTTAGTGACATAGGGATGAGTTCTCCAGTGGGGATTGGGAATCAACCCGTTATGGCCACACCCGCGTCACGGCGATGCGCAGCATGGATCTTGGCCGTACCACGGGCGGCTCGCCCGTGCTTTCATTTCTCTCGAAACAAAGACATGGGTGGGCCGCCCATGGTACGGCAGACTTGCGGTTACACCGCACATCGACGCAGGCGTCGCCACTAAGATGAAATCCTCGTATAGCGACCCCATTGCCCGGTCGATAGAGTAGTCACCCCGGAGGATTCCAACGTGGCAACGAGCGAGCGTCCCAAGGTCATGGTGTCTGGTTGTTTCGACCTGCTGCACAGCGGGCACGTCGCGTTCCTGGAAGAGGCCGCCGAGCTGGGTGATCTGCACGTCGCGATCGGGTCGGACCGGACGGTGCTGGGCCTGAAGGGGCGTCCGCCGATCAATTCCGAAGCGGAGCGCAAGTACCTGATCGAATCGCTTCGCTGTGTGCACACGGTCTACGTGTCGACCGGGTCGGGCATTTTGGACTTCCTGCCCGAGATCGAGCAGATCAAGCCTGACATCTTTTTTGTCAATATTGACGGCAACAGTGACCACAAGCGGGCGACGATCGACGCGATGGGCGTCAAGTATCAGGTATCGCAGCGTAAGCCGCACGAAGGGCTCGCCGAGCGGTCGACGACGTCGTTACGGCAGGTGCACGTTGTCCCGTACCGATTGGACTTGGCCGGGGGCTGGCTCGACCAACCGTTCGTCAGCCAATACGCCAGTGGCGCCGTGATCAACTGTTCACTCGAACCGCGCGAGGAATACGAAACGCGAAGTGGCATGGCCTCGAGCACCCGCAGGACCGCGATAGCGCTCTGGGGACCGAAACTGCCCGCGCAGGATCGTGAACGGCTGGCGCAGATGATCTTCGCATTCGAAAACCCACCCGGCACCAGCGCCGTCGCGGGGTCGCAGGATCCGATCGGCATCGTTTACCCCGGTGTGAATTACATTTATTACGAAGGCCGCTACTGGCCCAGTCGCATCGAGACGACGACCCGGCGGGACGTCATCGACTTTCTCGAACAACACCTCTATCTCGTCTTCACGAAGTCCCGCCCCGGTCAATTTGAAGTGCTCGCCGAGAAACGCGTCGACGTCGCTGGAGCCAAACGGCTCGCCGTCGCTGCTGAAACTGCGTGGGCGGCGCTATTAAAGACGGACGCAAAAGCCTTCGGCCAGGCGATGACCGAAAGCTTCGACGCGCAGGTCGCGATGTTCCCGTTGATGGCGACCCCCGAAATCCGCGCGACCATCGAACAACACCGCGCAACGACGCTGGGCCACAAAATCACCGGTGCCGGTGGTGGTGGCTACGTCGTCCTCTTTAGCCAGCGCCCGATCGATAATGCGATCCGGCTAAAGGTGCGGACGGAAGACTAAAGTTACCCTCGTTGAACGAGGCGGTGCGCTTTATAGCGATGCAATGCGCACTGGCCAGTTCTGCATTCCGCATTATATTCATCCGGATTGTCCCACGAAATCGTAGATCTGTCAGTGAAAATGCGCCGCGTAATGCTCTGGCGCGCATCGAATGGGTGAAGAGTAGGGACCGGTCGCAACAGCCAACGATGCGACCCGTTCACAATGTTCTTTGACAACTGAATCTCGCAATCGCACGCGCGTGCAGACGATGCGCAAGCCCACGCTTAGCGGCTGGCCCGCAGGGCCGCATGGAGTGCCTGGAAGACAAGAAGGCGTCCCTGCGGGATGGCGGCTAAACGTGAACCTCAGGAAACCGGCCTCCTATCAACCGCCGTCGGTTCGTGTCGTTCGGTGTCGTTTATATGTCGGTTCGCGGTCGGTTGTATGTCGGTTTGTCGCGGTATTTATGAGGTCGTCGCGAACCGTAAACCGGTCGCTCACAAAGACTTAAGAAACACCGCGGGAAACCAAACGGCTGTTTTTTATTTTTTCACTCTGTCGTGACACGCAGCCTCTGGCCCGAGCGGTTCTGACTTCACAGGCCCGAGGGCCCGTGTCACGCAAGAACCTTACCGATCCACCCGCACGAACTCGCGGCGTTGGTAGCGGTAGAATTGGGCCCAGTTCCAGAACGTGCGGACGGGGTGCACCTCGTCACCGGCGGGGAGCCAGTCGGGACCAAGTTGTAAGCGTAAGCCGTCGTCCTTGATCGGGGTCGTGCCACCGTAGTAATTCCAAACGACGAGGCGCTTCACCGCAGGTGACCCGTTGACGTCGGCGGCGATGCGGTCGGGAGCCACGTCGCTTCTGACGTTAAGCTGGGCCCAGATCTGGTTCTGAAGAAACTCAAGGGGCGACGACTTGGTGTTCGTTAGACGGTAAAGGTAGTAACTGCCACTATGATCCTGGATCGACGCCATGCCGGGCGCCGCGCCGCCATGCCCCGGTTGGACGAACGTGACCACGGTCCCATCCCCCTTCGGGCTCCCAGCGATGATGTCGGTCGCGATGCGGGCCATCGGCGCTTCGGTGCCCGCAGTCAAGCGCCCGGTGAACTGAGCAAGGTTCAGCGCGACAAAACACGCGATCGCGCTCCAGCGCAACGGGCGCGTTGGTAAACGCATGAAGAGCACCGCGACGACGATCGCGACGGCGGGCCAGACGATCGCGAGCCAGCGCGGCATCCAGATCGACTTGCGACCGACCTCCTGTCCCATCTCGCGCCCCATGACGTGACCCCGCCGGGCAAAGTAACCCTCGATGCCAGCATGAAGCACGATACACAGTACAAGGACGGCCGCGACGACCAACGCGAACCGCAGGCTCACGAGGAGGCGCTGACCAACGGTCTCACCCGCGCGGTCGAACCAGATCGCTGCTGTCGCGCCGAGCAGCCCACCAAACAGCCAGGGTTGCGTCAGCCGGTAGCCCCAGCGGATGACCCAATCGGTGTTGGCCTCGGCACCCGGTCGCAAGAGCGCATCACCCAGCGCCCAGAGAACGCCGAGCGGGATCACGATCGCGATTGCCCGCCAGGCCCATTGGCTGACCTGTGTCAGAGCACAGGCACTGACGATGCACCCGAGCAGTACCCACCAACGGCCGTGGATGAGCTGTGAAAGAGAGTCGATCCAGTACGCAGGTGAGACCGGTGTGTTGTTGGAGGCGCAGTATATCGCGTACGCAGGGACGACGAGCCAGATCGTCAACCACAGGCCAGTGCGCCAGGGGGATTCGATGCGACCGAAGTCCGATACGAGGCTGGTCCCGCGCAACCGATGGCTCCAGGGCATCGCGCCGACGAGCAGCAGCGCGAGGATGCTGCCGAGCATCCATGCCATGACGGTCGGTAGACCGGGAACGACGGTGCCGGGAGGCTTCTCCTGGATCCAGAGGAAGCTGAACAGGAACGCCGACGCAGTGTCGGCGACAATGAGCGGGGTCGGTTGGTCGCGGTTGCGGGTGTCGGTCCAGTCGATGCCGGAAGCGCCCCAGCCACGCTGTTCGATCTGTTCCCCGACGACGTTGAACGCGCCGTAATGCACCGCGTCCCCGGCGACAGTGATCGTGAGCCCGATGACCAGCGCCAGTGTCTTCCAGCCTGTGACGCGCCGGCCGGTCAGAAAGAAGACGACATGAAGCCCCAGAACCGCGAACCCCATCCCGTGCAGCCCGACCATGGCTGCGGCGCTGGCAACCCACGCGAGGAACGCGGTGCTGCGGCTCGTGCGCACCCACCACATCAGGCATGCGGTCGACAGCGCGACGAAGAGCCAGAACTCCATGTACATCTTGCCATCGCGCGAGTAGGCCAGCAGGTAGGCACTGATGGCGGTGAACCCCGCAGCGGTGAGGCTGTCTCGCACACTGACGAGCTGGCGCGCCAGGAAGTACATCGCGGGGATCATGAGCGTGCCGGCGATCGCTGGCATCAGTCGCATGCCGAACGGATCCATCGGGATGTGCCGCGACAACCAGAAGTAGAGCTGGTAATGCAACGGCGGGAACCACGCGTCGCGCAGCGAGTCGAGCAGTTGGCGGTACGTCCCGGAGATGCGCCGGTACGTCGCTGCCTCGTCACCCCAGAGGCTTGGCCGGTCGAGATCAGTGAACCGCAATGCGCCACCGATGAGCGTGAATGCGCACAACAGGAGCAGCACCAGATGACGTCGCCACCAGGGAACACGGATGATCGCTTCAGAAGGGACGGGCAGCGCGCGGTCCTCGACGACCACGAGTTCGTCGCGGACGGGTTCGTTCGGCGAGTCGATGAGGGTGGGTGCGCTCGACATGTGAAAGTGCCCACGGCGAATGTCCGTGGGCACGGTGTTCATGCTTGTATAGTCGTCGACCGGCGACCGCGTTGTGGTCGCTCGTCAGTCTTAACGTCAATCCCAGCGGAAGATTCCCTTGCCCCAGGCGTAAATGTAGGCCACCAGCAAGATGGCGATGAAGATCACCATCTCCATCAACAGGAGGGTCGAATGCGTGCCCGGCACCTGCACCGCGTGGGGGAAGATGGTCGCCCAGGGGTAGAAAAAGACGATTTCGACGTCAAAGACCAGGAAGATCATCGCGACGATATAGAACTTGACGTTGAACCGCTGGCGCGTGTCACCGACGGGCACCATGCCACTTTCGTAGACCTCTTCCTTACCCGGACCCGTGCGGCTGGGCCCGATGAGCGTCGACAGGACGACGTTCATCACAGCGAACCCGACACCCATGATGATCAGGAGCACGACCGGCGCCCACGCGGCCGGCGCGTCGGAAGCGGTCGTGGTGGCTTGTGCAAGGATCGGAAGCATGGAGGCAAGTGTAGGTATTGCCCTCCGATTTTCAAAGGCCCCAAACCTTGAGCCCCACCCAGAAGTGACCGATAAACCCCATACGTCATGCCACGCCCCCGCGTCCTGTTGATCGCCGAAGCCGCTAACCCCGAGTGGGTGAGCGTGCCCCTCGAGGGGTGGTCGCACGCGCGGGCGATTCAGGGGCAGGTCGATGCGCACCTCGTCACGCAGGTTCGCAACAAGGGCGCGATGGAGCGCGCGGGGCTGGTCGAGGGACGCGAGTTCACGTCCATCGACTCTGAAGCCGTCGCGCGACGCCTGAACGACTGGACCAACAAACTGCGTGGCGGGACGAAGACCGGTTGGACGCTCAGCACCGCTGCGGGCGCGATCGCGTACCCGTACTTCGAGCAACTGCTCTGGCAGCAATTCCGCGATCGGTTGCGGGCGGGGGATTACGACCTGGTGCATCGACTGACACCACTAAGCCCGACGACACCGAGCCCCATCGCGCCCAAGCTGCGCGAGATCGGTGTACCGTTCGTCTGGGGACCGATCAATGGTGGCGTGCCTTGGCCGAAAGGGTTCGACGGGGCGCGTCGCAAGGAAAAGGAATGGCTTAGCTACGTGCGGGATGCGTACCGGATCATGCCCGGCTACCGCGCCACACGCGGTAGCGCCAGTGCGATCCTCGTCGGGTCGTTCGATACGTTTGCGCAGGTCCCCCGCTGCTATCACGATCGCTGCGTCTATGTGCCGGAAAACGCGATCGAACCGGCCCGGTTTACGAAACAGCGGACGCGCAAAGCGGGCCTGCCGTTGAAGCTGATCTTCGTCGGCCGGCTAGTGCCTTACAAAGGCCCGGACATGCTGCTGGAAGCTGCGGCGCCGTTGATCAACGCGGGCAAGGTGACGCTCGACATCATCGGGGATGGCCCGCTGCTTCAACCGTTGCGCGACACGGTGAGTCGAGATGGTCTGGGTAACGGCGTGCGCCTGCCCGGTTGGGTGAAGCACAGCGAACTGCAGAACTGGCTGATCGACAGCGACCTGTTCGCGTTCCCCAGTGTGCGCGAGTTCGGTGGCGCCGTCGCCCTCGAAGCAATGGCTGTCGGCTTGCCCCCCGCGGTCATCGCATATGGGGGACCCGGGGAGCTCGTGACGCCCGAGACAGGGTTCCTCATCCCCATCGGCAGCCGCGAGCAGATCGTGCGCAGCTTCCGCGAGCTGTTCCAACGCCTTTGTACTGATCCCAACCAGATCGACTCGCGCAGCAGCCCGGCCATGCAGCGGGTGCGCGAGCACTTCACATGGGACGCCAAGGCCCGGCAAGTCACTCGTGTCTATGACTGGGTCCTCAATGGCGGCGACAAGCCCGACTTCACACGGCAGGTCGTCCCCCACCTGCGATAGCGTCCGCTCGCATACGATTGGCCATGCTCCAAATGGCAAAGCGGAACGGGAGGCGCCGTTCGGGTTCGATAAGGTGGGTCTATTCCGATTATGCAGAGTATGCGTCCGATAAACGAAGGAGGTGACCGGAATTCCAGCCTGTTTCAAGCGGAACCAACATTGGCCCGATAATGGGTTCGCCGCTATGTTGCGGGGATGCGGTCGTTGGTGTTCTTACCGTTCGCCTACATTTGTGACGCAGAGGGCTTTGTCTTCTTCGCCGCCTACGCAGCGTGCGTGGGTGCGACCCTGCTGGTCGTCCGGCAGATCACTAAGCGCTCAGCGGCGTCGCAACCGGCGTCTTTCGCCCTTCCCGCAGTTTCGGCTTGAGATACTCGCCGGTGTAACTGCCCTTCACTTTCGCAACCTGTTCCGGTGTGCCCTCGGCGACGACGCGCCCACCATGGTCACCACCGTCAGGGCCCATGTCGATCAACCAGTCGGCACACTTAATGACGTCCAGGTTGTGCTCGATCACCAGCACCGTGTTGCCCAGGTCGGCCAAACGGTTCAACACGTTCAGCAGGTTCTGGATGTCGGCAAAGTGCAGGCCCGTCGTCGGTTCGTCGAGGACGTATAGCGTATGACCGGTTGGGTTCTTTCCGAGTTCCGATGCCAGCTTCACACGCTGCGCTTCACCACCCGACAACTGCGTCGACGGTTGGCCGAGCTTCACGTAACCCAGGCCCACGTCGTTCAACGCCTTGAGCATGCGGTGGATGAGCGGGAAGTTCTCAAAGAAACCCATCGACTCCTCAACCGTCATCGCGAGCACCTCGGCGATTGTCTTGCCGCGATAGGCGATCTGGAGTGTCTCGGCGTTGTAGCGCGTGCCGTGGCAGACCTCGCAGTTGACGTACACATCCGGCAGAAAGTGCATCTCGATCTTCTTGGTCCCCTGCCCCTGGCACGCCTCGCAGCGGCCACCTTTGACGTTGAAGCTGAAACGACCCATCTCGTAACCGCGCAGCTTCGCCTCGCGCGTCTTGGCGAAGACCTTGCGCACGTCGTCGAACACACCGGTATACGTCGCGGGGTTGCTGCGCGGTGTGCGGCCGATGGGAGACTGATCGATCTCGATGACCTTGTCGATCTTGTTGACGCCGTTAAGCGCCTTGTGCTCACCGGCCTTAAGCTTCGACGCGTACAGCTTGCGCTTCAGCGCCGGCAGAAGCGTCTGGTTGATCATCGTGCTCTTGCCACTGCCACTGACGCCGGTGATGCAGATGAGCCCACCGAGTGGGATGCGCACGTCGACATTCTTAAGGTTGTTCTCGCGACACCCCTTGAGTTCGATGCAATGCCGATCCGGATCCACCGGCCGGCGGATGTCGGGAGTGTGGATCGCGAGGTCACCGGTGAGGTACTTGATCGTGATGCTTTGCTTCTGGTTCAGCACCGCGGGCATGGACCCATGCGCGACGAGCTGTCCACCGTGCGAGCCCGCGCCGGGGCCGATGTCGATCAGGTAATCCGCAGCACGGATGCAGTCCTCGTCGTGTTCGACCATCAACACGGTGTTGCCGATATCGCGCAGACGCAGGAGCGTTTTGATGAGCCGCGCGTTGTCCCGCTGGTGCAGGCCGATCGTCGGCTCGTCCAGGACGTAGCAGACACCGACCAACCCACTGCCCACCTGCGTCGCCAGACGGATACGCTGCGCTTCGCCACCTGAGAGCGATCCGGTCTTACGATCGAGAGTCAGGTAACCGAGGCCCACGTCAAACATGAAGCCCAGTCGCGCCGAGATCTCGCGGATGATCGGCTCGGCGATCTTCGTCCCCTCTTCACTCAACCGAAGTTTGATGAAGAAGTCCTTGGCTCGCTCGACCGTCATCTTCGTGACATCGTCAATGCTGTAGCCGGGCAACGCCGGCAGCACGGGTTTGACATTGTCCTCTACCTCGGCTTTTGCCTTTTTCGTACCTCGGGCGGCCCGCCCGTGTTCTTGCTTCTGTTCCGAAGACACGGGCGAGCCGCCCGTGGTACGAGGAAGAGGGCCGTCCAGCGTGTGAAGGCGCACCGCCATCGCTTCCTTCTTCAGGCGCGTGCCCATGCATACGTCGCACGGTTGTTCGGACATGTAGCTATGCAGGCGGT
>JBBRHE010000087.1:0-13781 GCA_038223165.1 Tepidisphaerales bacterium | reverse complement strand
ATATTACTCGTTGACCAACTCAGTTAGAAAGAAACCAATGACGCTACATTATGATAATTTTCTTATATCACCGTACGTATTAGAATCGCACGTAAATTCGTGTTTGCCGGCATGAACCGTGTGCTCCGTTCCGTCTGGCAGTGAAACCATACCCGTCATATTCGGCGGCAAATGGACGACCAGGTTGAAGGTCGAATCCCGGAGCTGCCATGAAGTTACAATCCGCCCGCGCAGTGTCTGCAGACTAGCCGACGCGCGATTGATGCCTTTGCCAGGAATGGGTCGAACAAGGACGCGGCGATACGCCGGGTCGGCGGGGTCAAAATCGATCCCACCGATCGACGCGTGAATCCATTTGCCGACCGCGCCGTAGGCGTAGTGGTTGAGCGAATTCATGCTGATATCAACGAAACCGGTCTTGGGGTGCCAACTGTTCCAGCGTTCCCACATCGTTGTCGCCCCGAGCGTGACCGGGTAAAGCCAGCTCGGGTAGGTTTCCTGCAATACGAGTCGGTACGCGACGTCGGCCCGGCCGAAACGAGCAAGGACCGAGCAGAGTAAAGGCGTACCGAGGAAGCCGGTGGTGAGGTGCCAGTCGCGCTCCTGAATTAATTGCACGAGTTGGTCAACCACGGCGGGCCGTTTGGATTCGGGCAGCAGATCGAACGCGAGCGCGAGCAGGTGACCGGTCTGCGACGGCGCGGTGAGCTTGCCATCGGGCGTGACAAACGCGCGGTTAAACGCGGCCACGACGGTTTCACGCTGGTCGGCATACGTCTTAGCGTCGGACGTGTGACCGAGTGCGGTGGCGACGTTCGCGATGATGCGTAGCGCTTCGGCGTAGTGCGCGGTGGCGATGAAGGTTTTGGGCGTCGCGGTGCGGGCCGGGTCGGACCCGCCGGGGCCGTCGAGCGCGAGCCAATCGCCGAAGCCTTGGTGTCCTTTATGCTCGGCATGGACGCGGATGCCTTCACGCGCGGTGTCGGTCAGGTAAGAAATCCAGCGCTTCATCGCCGGGTAACTTTCGGTCAGCACGCGCAGGTCGCCGTACGCCTGATACGTCGCCCACGGGACGACGACCGTCGCGTCAGACCAGCCGGCCTCGCCTTCCCAGTCCCACACTTTGGCGTGCTTGGGAATAACTGCCGGCACGGCGCCGTTGTCGCACTGCGCGTCGGCGAGGTCGCGCATCCACTTCGTGTAAAACCCCGCGACCTCCGCATTAACGGCAGCGGTCGACGCGAAGACTTGCGTGTCACCCGTCCAACCGAGACGCTCATCACGCTGTGGGCAGTCGGTGGGTACTTCGATAAAGTTCCCGCGCATGCCCCAGCGAATGTTGGAATACAACTGGTTGAGCAGCGCATGGTCGCAATCAAACGAACCTGTGTCCGGCGTGTCGGTGGCGAGTACGACGGCGGTGGCCGAGTCACGGTCGAGCACGAGCTTTGGTTCGGCGGTGGAAGACCACATGCCGCCGAAGGAAATCTGCGCATAACGGAAGCCGTGGAAAGTAAAGTGTGGCGTGTAAGTTTCCCCATCGGGGTCGCCGCGGAGCGTGTAATGGTCGATCACACGGGCGGAGCGCAGGTTGCTCGTGTCGAGCGTGCCGTCAGGCTTAAGAACCTCAGCGTGACGGATGACCAGCGTACAGCCAGCCGCGCCACGCACGCGCAGACGCAGCACGCCGGTGAGGTTTTGACCGAAGTCGTAGACATACGCTTCACGCATCCAGCCGTCGCCGATCTTGCGCGGGTCGGTGACGGGTTTGATCTCGCTCAGCGCCCGCACGGGCGGCGCGGGAGACGGTTCAAGAATGACTGCGGGAATCGGTTGAACGACGACTGCGTGCCAGTCACGGTCGTCGCACGCGGCGGTGTCCCAACCGGCGACCTGCAGGCGCGCGTCATACTCTTCGCCGTGGATCAAATCACTGTTTAAGACCGGCCCGTTGTGCCACCGCCAACTGTCGTCGGTGACGACACGCACGACCGAACCGTCGACCATTGTGATTTCGAGCTGCGCCAGAAACGACGGACGTTTACCCCAGCACGCCGCGCGGTCTAGCGCGCCGATCCGGCCGCAGTACCAGCCGTCGCCGAGCATCGCGCCGATGACGTTTCGCCCCTGATTCACGTGCGCGGTGACGTCATACGTTTGGTAGTTCAAGCGTTTGTCATAGTCGGTCCAACCCGGCCGAAACACGTCGCTCCCGACGCGCCGGCCGTTGATCGAGGCTTCGTAAAGCCCGAGTGCCGTGACATACAACCGAGCCGACGCGACCGGGCTTTTCAGCTCGAACGCTTTGCGCAACAACGGCGATGGCGCGCCAACCTGGCCGGTGCCTTCGAGCGGCGAGCCGACGAACTGCCCCTGCCAATCGGCGCGGTCGAGCAGACCCATTTCAAAGCTCGACGGTTCACTCACCGGCCCAGCAACGCCGGCAGCGTCCCACAGTTGCACGTCCCACCACACACGCTGTCGGCTGACGAGCGGCTTCCCCGCGAACTCGATTTGCGCCTGCGCGTCCGATTCAACACGGCCGGAGCCCCACACGTCCGGCGACTGCAACTGCTCCACCGACGCCGCCGCCCGCACGCGATACGCACTCTGCCGCGCGCCCGGTCGGGCGTCGTCGATCAACCAGAAGAATCGAGGCGGGGCACCCAGCCCCAGGGGCTGGACTTGGTACTCTGTTCGCAAATGAATTGCACGCGTGAGGGATGAGGACATTACGTTCGCCTTTATTGTGAAACTTGCCGAGCAATGAGCCGGCTTGGCCGTGAAGAATTAATTTGGACTTTTAACGTCGCTCAGGAGGTCACGAATCTGTTCGAGATATGCGGTTTTGTTTACCATGTCAGGAAGCAGATAACTTCCTTCTGTCCACTCATTCCATGCATTAATAGTGATCATGGGGAACGCATTGGTGGCCGTTTTAACGAATCGTTTAGCGGCGTCAAGCGCTTCACCGAATGCCTCTGGTGTGTTACCAACGAGTACGGAAGTGAACGGATAGCCGACGTTCTCATACTTATCCGATTGCACCGTACGAGGGGATGGGTCCCACCCCCATGGTGACGTTCGGCGCATAAGGAATCGGCAGCGTTTCTGCCTATTTTTCCCAAACCTTCAGGTTAGATTCGAACGATTTGCGGTAGGAGCCGACGGGGAACCCGTGTTCATTCGGGCACGGGCTCGGCCGCTGTGCCGTCGAAAGCATTGCCATCGGCGGTGGTGAGACGAATCTCAACGTTCGCGGTCGTGCCTGTTGCCGTGGAACAGAATACGCTGGCTGGCGAACCGACTACGGCACCAGATCCGCCGTTGTCAAAGACTTGATACCCGCGATTGCCGCGAAAGTGAATACCATAACCGGCAACATTAATGGTAGGATTCTGCGTCGTGGTGTCGAAGTTGATCGACATCCACGAATTTGCATTGGCGGTCCCACCTTGAACTGGATTGATGTCCAGCTTGATGTATTGATACCCCCCAACGCCGGCACCTTGGTTGAAGTCTTGATTGATAGAGACGCGTCCGTCACCCACATTATTGCCCGCCGCCAGAAGCAGTAAGCCACTGGGGTTGCCGACCTGCGTCCAAGCGGCATTACCGAATCGGTGTTAGTCCGCGTAGAAAGGGAACCACCCTGTCTACCAGTAAAGCTGACATCAAAACTCGGATCATTGCTATTTGCACTTACCGTGTAGGTATCCGAGTACAAAACCGCCGCCTGGGCTGATAAGGCGAATTGACTCGCACAAAGTCCAGCACACAAAACTAAACTATTACTTAAACGCATACAGACCTCCTAAAAGACATTCCACCACACGCGGCGGACACGGTTAACTCCGGGATCCGCCAACCTCTGATCTGCGTTCCCGCACACGCGGGAATCGCTTCTTCGCGACGTCGTCCCGACACCGGGCGACGCCTTAAATCCAAATCTGACTCACAGGGGCGCCGTCGCCGTTTCGCCGGGCTGGAAGATCGTTTTGATGGCCCGGGCCGGCACGGATTGCCCTGGCTCGGCGATCTTCTCCAGCAGCGACTCGACCACTGCACTTGCGACTTCTTTTCCTGAAATATGCATTCTCGACACTTCGAGCCCGAAGCCTTCCACCACGTCCAGGCCGTAGCTAGAGGTCATCAGCGATAAATCGCGCGGGACGTCCAGGCCCATGCGGGCTGCGGCGCAACCGACACCGATCGCGTCCACGTCTTGGTAGGCCAGTACGGCGGTCGGCCGATCCTCACGGCGCAGCCAGCTAAAACGCTCCGCCACAAACTCCCTCGGCGACCTCGACCCGGAACCGGACTGCCGACGCGGCGACAACCCCGCTTCGGTCATCGCTGCGGCATAGCCTTCGTAGCGGTCGGTGACGCTGTAGTGAATGGTGTCGGGGTCGGCGTTGGCCGGGTGCGAGGCGTCGAGTAGCAGAATGCGGCGATGGCCCAGCGACAGCAGGTGTTGAGTCGCGCGGTAGCCGGCGTCGAAGTCGTCGGGATAGACGCAGTCGTGCGGCAGTTTTTTGTTCAGCCAGACCGATGGCATTTTGTATTGTGTGACCAGCTCGATCAGACGCTTGGGCGTCCCGTGCGTGTAGTTGATGACCAGCCCGTCAACGGTGAGTTCACGCAGCAGACGCGGGGTCATTTGTTCTGAGGTCAGTTCGTCGTCCGACAGGCGGGTCATCATCATGTGCAGGCCCTTGTCGGCCAGGGCGTCGTGAATCCCTGACAACACCGGCGAGGCAACATTACTTCGATCCATCACCTTGCCCATCACCAGTGCCGCTGCCCCGGTCGTACCCGCCCGCATGGCAAGCGCCGACCCGAGTGGCCGATACCCCAGCGACTCGGCAGCCCGCATCACCCGGCGACGGGTGTCATCATTGAACCCCTTGCGGCCATTGAGGATATGGCTGATCGTCGGGCGAGAAAGCCCGGTCTGGTCGGCGATATGTCGCAAAGTGACTGCCATGAACTCATTTTTCCGGGATATGTCTACAAGCGTGTACACCAAAATTACACGCGTATAACTACCTAGTCTATCCGGTGGTACGGGCAATTCTCGCGTCGGACCCGAGGCGCGCAAACGCGTTCTGCAGGCGGCGTCGAAGCTTGGATATCGTCCCAGTCGCTCGGCCAGGCTGACGCGCCAGCACCGCCTGGGATCCATAGCGCTGGTCTGCGGTTCCATTGGGGAACGCAGCACGCTCCCGAGCGAACTTCTGGGTTCGATCGTCTCGCTTTGTGCGTGCGACGACGTGCATCTAATTGTCTCTAAACTGGACGATGCGGCATTGTCTAGTGAAGCGAAGGTGCCGTCACTGCTGTCTGAAATGTCGGCCGACGGGCTCATTCTCAATTACACGCACGGTTACCCGGCCCAGTTGCCAGATCTAATTCGGCGTTATCGCATTCCGTGCGTATGGCTCAACGCCAATGAGCCGTTCGACTGCGTTCACTCAGACGACGATTTTGCAGGATATTTCGCCTGCCTCGAATTGCTCAATGCAGGACACCGCAATATCGCCTGGGCGCACTATGGGATGGGCACGAAGGAAAAACGCCTGGCGGTGCACTACAGCGTGATTGATCGTTACGCCGGCTACAGCCGAGCGATGCGTGAAGCGGGTTTGAAACCACGGCGTATTGACAACCCGCGTGAGATTTCGACCGACGAAAGCCTTGCATTTTCACGCGCATGGCTTGATTCGCCCGACCGACCGAGTGCCGTACTGGTATATGACCCGGGCGTGGCTTACTCGATCATGTACGCTGCCAGCACGCTAGGTCTGTCGATCCCACGCGATCTCTCGATCGTTACGTTAGACAGGGGAAACTTAGCGAACCTGAGCCCGCGCGTCAGCTCGATGTCTATCAATTTCGCCGCTGTCGCTAACGCCGTTGTCCCGATGTTGATTGATAAAATCCGCGAGCCCGCGACGCCGCAGAAGACAGTGGTCGTTCCCCCGCTGTGGATGAAAAACGGACATACTTTCGCTCCGCCGCACGGGCGCAAGTCGGCTTGAAAAGTATCAACGGCAAATACGTCATTTCCGATACCTTGCGATGGACGAACGGCGGCAGCGGACGCGAGATGAAACAGCAAATCCTGCAAGGCGCGCTCGTGATCAAGAACACCACGCTATTTTTCGCCGATGCGTACCGAAATTCAGTGAAAGGCGGCAAAGTTTTCATTGAGGACGTCTCCTGCCAGCACGAAGGCGCGGGCAATTGGACGTTCGACGGGCAAACGGTATTCGCAAGGCAGTTTAATGTCGAAAAACATGCGACAAAGATCATAAACGATGGCGGGACGCTATGGATTCTAGGCCTTAAAACAGAAACAGCCGTAACGCTCATTGAAACCCGCAACGGTGGGTCAACTGAAATGGTTGGCGGGTTCGCTTACGCATTAACTGCCGACAAAACAACGCCAATGTTTGTGAACAACGGTGGAAATGTGTCATTGGTGTTCGGCGAAGTTGCCTTCGATTGGGGCAAGCCTTTCCTTGATGTCGTCACCGAGACGCGAGCCGGCGAGACCAAAGTGCTCAAGCACGGCGAAGCATTACCGCACGTCGGGGGCTCGGTGCTTCCGCTATACGTCGGTTACAAGCCCACCGGTGCGACGCCCGAAGTAACCGCATCACCAAAAGTGAACGCCGTCGGCGTGAGCAGTTCTGAAATTAATCTTAGCTGGGATTACACGCAGGCGGAATTTGATAATGTTGGCGCGTTCGTCATTTACCGAGACGGGAAACTGCTTGGCAGCATCGCCAGTCGCAGCTTTACTGACGCAGGACTTGCCGAAGCCTCCAAGCACACCTACTCAGTGTCGGCAGTTAGTCGTGCTGGAGTGGAATCGGCAAAGACCGATGTCGGCGAAGTGGCAACCTTGGCGGATGTAATCGCGCCGCGTCTGATCACTGCATCCAGCTTGAACTACCCGCCGCATGTCATTGCGACCTTCAGCGAGAAGCTCGACCCGACCACCACAAACAACGTCGCCAACTACACCATTCTGGGTCACTCGATCACCGCTGCCAAACTTAGGCCAGATGAGAAGTCGGTGGAATTGCTAACAGCAGCATTGGTTCCCGGCGACGCAGTGCTGAAAGTCAGCGGGATCACCGATTGCGCCGTGACGCCCAATGTCATCAAGCCGGCCGAATCAGCCATCGCAGCGGCCCCACATGACGAGACTATTTTCGAACAAAACTTCGACGCCGTCGAAGTCGGTTCGGTTCCCCCAAATTTTGGTGACAACAGCGAATGGAAAGGCACGACGGTGCAAATGAGCGTTATTAAAGACGGGGCCAATGGCAAAGCGGAATTAAAAAACGATCGATTCGGCCAGGTAATTCTATTTCGGGCACCGGGCTTCATTGAAAAAAGCGCGACGTATGTCGTATCAGCCGACATTACCAGTTCCACACCCAATCCCGAAGAAGCCGCCGGGCCAGCGAGCAAAACTCACGCCCGACCGCCGATGGCTGCCGGGATCGCATGCGCCGATCGTCGACCGCTAGACCTTCATGCGGGTGCAGTCCCTGCTCGGCGACCGCATCTACAAGGCCAACGACCTCATGTACGCCGGGGGTTGATACGTTGCGGTCACGCAGCTGCGTGAGCGTATCGCCACATTGAACGAGCAACTCGACGCGACGGATCGTGGCCGAGAAGAGCAAGCCGACTTGGCGATCAAGACTTTTGAACTTTCACAATCGTCGACCAGAATTTGGCTTACGTCAGATATGGCCAAAAAAGCGTTGTCTGCTCGAATTCGTTGTATTGAACTTTTCGCTCGACGACGTAACTCTTGTGCCCACAATGAGAAAGCCCTTCGACATGCTCGTCGAAGGGCTGAAAGTCTCATCAAGTCGGGGCGACAAGATTTGAACTTGCGGCCTCCTGGTCCCAAACCAGGCGCTCTACCAAACTGAGCTACACCCCGTGGTGATGGCCTATCTTACTCGATCTTTGCATTGCCGAAAGACCCTCGATCGAGGATTTGTAGGGACCGGCAATTTGACAGGCTTGGAATCCGTGATATGAATACTGGCGTGACTCACTCGATCGGCCACAACGCCTTTTGGTTTAGCGGTTATCCCTTTCCGCACCAATTCTGCGCGTCCTGAGCCGACCTGGTGATTTTTGAATTTTTCCGAGCCTCAGGACGCGGTCCTGGGGCTTTTTTCGTTTGGTGACCGTGCAGAAACGCCCGCGTCGCCTGCAGCAAAGTGAGGCCCCGATGATCGTCGTCATGAAGCCCGGCTCGAACCCGAAACAGGTCGAGCATGTCGTCAAACTGGTGAACGAAATGGGACTGAAGGAACAGGTGATCGTCGGCACGGAACGAACGGTCGTGGCGGTGCTCGGCAACGATCGGTTCAAAGACAAGCAGCGGCTGGAACTGGCCGACGGGGTCGACAAGGTTGTGCCGATTCTCGCGTCATACAAGATGGCCTCGTCGGAAGTGAAGAATGATCGAACGACGATCCCTCTTGGTGGGACGCTCGGTGGGACCGTGGGCGGTGTGAAGATCCCCGTGATCGCTGGCCCGTGCAGTGTCGAATCCAAACAGCAGATCCTGGAAATTGCGCACGCCGTGAAGGAAGCGGGCGCCGTTGCGTTGCGCGGTGGGGCGTTCAAGCCGCGCACAAGCCCGTACGCGTTCCAAGGGTTGGCCGAGGAGGGGCTCAAGTACCTCGCCGAGGCGCGTGAGCAGACGGGGCTGGCCATCGTGACGGAGGTGATGAGCATCGACCAGATCCCGGCCGTTGTCGAATACGCCGACGTGTTGCAGCTCGGTGCGCGCAACATGCAGAACTACAACCTGCTGGCCAAGATCGGTCAGACGCGTAAACCGGTCCTGTTGAAGCGCGGGTTGAGCGCGACGCTGGAGGAATTCCTGCTGGCCGCCGAGTACATCCTGGCCGGTGGGAACACGCAGGTCATGCTCTGCGAGCGTGGCATTCGCACGTTCGAGACGGACTACGTGCGAAATACCTTGCCGCTGGCAATCGTGCCTGAACTGCACAAGCGGTCGCACTTGCCGGTGGTGGTTGACCCGAGTCATGGCACGGGCAAGAGCCATCTGGTCCCCGACATGTGCCGCGCCAGCATCGCCGCCGGCGCTGATGCGTTGATTCTGGAAGTACACGGTGATCCGGAACACGCACTGACCGATGGCGCCCAGTCGCTGAACCTGAAACAGTTCGCGGAAGTAATGAAGAGCATCAGGCGCGTGGCGGCTGCGGTGGACCGGGAGGTTTGAGTTATTCGCGTACGTGGTAGAGCGGCAAATACACCAGACTGTAAATCTGGCGCCTTCGGGCTTCGCAGGTTCGAGTCCTGCCGTGCGCATTTCAGTCGCGTCGAAACAGATAACGGGCGGTGCCATCGCCGACGCTCCGCTGTAGAGTATTGGCATGCCCGCGCACATTCTTGCCCATCAGAAGTGGTTTATCGATCCGTCTCACTACCCGATCCAACCCGATCAGGTCTTTCGACCGCACGCGATGGCGTTCATCGGCGTCGTGCTGGTCGTCACCGCGATCGCAGCTTTTGTCTGGTGGAAGCGGAAGCGCAAGGAGATCCTCCCGGGACCACTGCGCCTCGGGGCGAGCCCGGAACGCATGTGCGGGTTCTACGGGTTGGTGCCGGCCATCTTGGCGATCCACCTTGCGGTACCGTTGCTGGTGAACGGGATCCAGCGGAATCTGTTCTCGGTGAACAACGAACTGCACGGCGCACCGGGTTACTTCATGGGCCTGGCGATGGTGGGGTGCGCGCTATCGTTCTTTTACGGCGGAGCGACGCGACTGGCCGCGGTCGCGCTCGGCCTACTCTGGGTGGTCGGGCTGTTCGTCAGCGGCGTCGAGCCGATGCTCGACAACATCCACATGCTCGGCTTCGCTGCGTTCTTCTTCTGCGCCGGGCGCGGGCCGATCGCGATCGACCGGCTCATCTTCCCGCGGCTTGAACCGTCGCCGCGGTTGATGGCAATGGCGATCCCGTTCATGCGCATCGGACTGGGCCTCAGCCTGATCGCCGTCGCCTTCACCGAGAAGCTGGCGAACACGCCGATGGCGCTGTCGTTCCTGCAACAGTTCCCGGTCAACTTCACGCCCAAGTTCGGTGTGCCGATGTCAGATGAGTATTTCGTCCTCTGCGCCGGTTCGGTCGAACTGCTCGTTGGCCTCTTTTTGACGTTCGGCATCTTCCAGCGCGAGATCGTGCTGATTGCGTGGGTGCCGATCAACATGAGCCTGTCCTACTTCAACTGGAACGCGACGGAACTCGTCGGCCACCTGCCGATCTACGGCGCGATGGCGGTGTTGCTGATCTGGGCCCCGTCGGGCGAGCACGTTCCGCTGTGGCTTCGTGGTCTTCGCGAGGGACCCTTAGGCATCGAGAAACCATTGTCCGATGCTGCCTGACAACGTTAGAGAGGCCGCCGAGGCGCCGCCTTCGCACATTGTCTCTTTGCCGAATGTCCTGCTCGCCCGTACAACGGCCGCAGATGAAAGCCTATCTGCATCCGATCATCCATTGGCTCACCAGTCACCAAGGCGGCCTGCTCGTCGGGATTTTGTTGATCATCGCGCTCGGGTGGGGCTTCGCGGAGATCGCCGGGGAAGTGCTGGAGGGCGACACGCAGACATTTGACGAATGGGCAGTCCACAGCTTGCGTCGGGCGGACGACCTCGCGGTGCCGATCGGACCAACGTGGCTTCACGAGATCGGGCGCGACATGACGGCGCTCGGTGGCATCGCGGTGCTGTCGTTGATGACGGCGGGTGTCGCGGGGTATCTCGCCATCAGCCGCAAGTACAACGCGATGTGGCTCGTGCTGGCTTCGACGACGGGGGCGGTGGTCCTCAGTCTTGCGCTCAAGCAACTGTTCGACCGACCGCGGCCGAGCATCGTGCCGCACCTGTCGATCGTGCACACGTCCAGCTTTCCCAGTGGACATTCCATGCTGTCGGCCGCCGTGTACTTAACGCTCGGCACGCTGCTGACGAGGCTCGTCCCGCAGCGTGCACTGAAACTTTACTTCCTCGGCATCGCGTTCGTGCTGACGTTCCTCGTCGGCATCAGCCGGGTGTACATGGGCGTCCACTATCCCACCGACGTCCTCGCCGGTTGGACGGCCGGGATGGCATGGGCGCTACTCTGTTGGACGGCCGCACGCATGCTGCAGCAGCGCGGTAAGGTCGAGCAAGACTTCGAACAGCTCGATGCAGACCTGCAAACTTCGCGATGAACGCGCGACGCAATGACGCCATTAGCGTCTTCTAATGGAAGAATTGGCGAACGGTGAACTCCAACAGCCGAGTGCCCGCACGCCATGTCATCCCGTGGGGAGCGGTAGCGACCCGAGGGATCTCGAACGGCCGAGCGTTTGTGCCAAGTCGAGATCATTTACTTTGCTACGCTCGGTTCGAGATAGCGACGTTTTTTGACGGGGTTCGCCAGCATTTGTACCGCGACCAAGTCAGGTTACGATGTCAGACCAAATCCATCTCTGGAGGACAACCGCATGGCTTCTTCGATCGAATCGACACAGAACGAGACGCGCCTGTTCCCACCACCGGCCGACTTCGCAGCCAAAGCGCACATCAAGAGCAGAGCCGAGTACGACACGCTGTATCGCGAGTCGATTAATTCGCCCGACACCTTCTGGGGCCGCATCGCGAGTGAACTGAAGTGGTTCGCACCCTGGACTCAGGTGCTCGACTGGCAATCGCCCAACGCCAAGTGGTTCGTCGGTGGGAAGACCAACCTCGCGTACAACTGCCTCGATCGTCACGTCGAGGCCGGCCGGGGGGATAAGACCGCCATCCTCTGGGAAGGGGAACCAATCGACACTTCGGGCAAGCCCGAGGTCAGGAAGATCTCGTACAAGCAGTTAAAGGACGACGTCTGCCGTCTGAGCAACGCGCTCAAGGGCCTCGGCGTGAAGAAGGGGGACCGCGTTACCGTCTACATGCCGATGACGCCCGAAGCGTTTGTCGCCATCCTCGCGTGCGCACGCATCGGCGCGGTTCACTCGGTCATCTTCGGTGGGTTCAGCGCCCAGGCGATTGCGGACCGCGTTGAGGACGCCAAGAGCGACATCATCATCACCACCGACGGAGGCTGGCGTCGCGGCGCGATTGTTCCGCTCAAAAAGAATGTCGACGAAGCGCTCAAGAAGACCAACCGCGTGAAAAACGTCATCGTCTTCAAGCGCGCCGGCACCGCCGAGATGGTGACCGGTCGCGACGTCTATGCCGACGACCTGCTGAAGGGTCAGTCGACCGATTGCCCCGCCGAGCCGATGGACTCTGAGGATCCTCTGTTCGTCCTCTACACCTCCGGCAGCACCGGCAAGCCCAAGGGCATCCTGCACACGACCGGCGGGTACATGGTCGGCACGTACATCACCAGCAAGTACGTCTTCGATCTGAAGGACGACGACATCTACTTCTGCACCGCCGATGTCGGTTGGATCACAGGTCACAGCTATTGCGTCTACGGCCCGCTCAGCAACGGCGCGACGGTGCTCGCGTACGAGGGCGCGCCCAACTTCCCCGACTTTTCCCGCTTCTGGGACATCATTCAGCGGCACAAGGTCACGGTCTTCTACACCGCGCCCACCGCCATCCGCGCGTTCATGCGGGCCGGTCGCGAGTTCATCGACAAGCACGACCTGTCGTCGCTGCGCTTGCTCGGCACGGTCGGTGAGCCGATTAACCCGGAAGTCTGGATGTGGTATCACGAAGTCATCGGTGGGAAGCGCTGCCCGATCGCCGACACGTGGTGGCAGACCGAGACGGGCATGCACATGATCACGCCGATCCCCGGCGCGATCACCGCCAAGCCCGGCACCGCCACACTGCCGTTCTTCGGGGTCGACGCCGCGATCGTCGACCGCGAGGGCAAGGAACTCGGCCCCAACGAAGGCGGCCTGCTCGTCATCCGCAAACCCTGGCCCGCCATGCTGCGCGGCATCTTCAACGATCCCGATCGCTACCAGAAGCAATACTGGTCCGACGTCCCCGGCATGTACTTCACGGGTGATGGCGCCCGGCGAGACACCGACGGTTACTTCTGGATCATGGGCCGCATCGACGACGTCATCAACGTCAGTGGCCACCGCCTCGGCACCGCCGAGGTCGAGAGCGCCTTAGTCGGCCACCCCAGCGTCGCCGAGGCCGCCTGCGTCGGCATGCCGCACGAACTAAAGGGTCAGGGCCTCGCCGCCTTCATCACCCTGCGCTCGGGCATCACCGCCAGCGATGACTTGAAAAAAGAACTGATCAACATCGTCGCCAAATCCATCGGCTCTTTCGCCAAACCCGACCAGATCCGCTTCACCGAATCCCTCCCCAAGACGCGCTCGGGAAAGATCATGCGGCGGTTATTGAAGGACATCGCCAGCGGCGTCGAGATCAAAGGCGACACCACAACGCTCGAAGATTTCTCGGTGCTCGCGAAGTTGAAGGAGACCGACGAGAATTGATTCGCATTGCGAACGAAGGTAAAACGCAAAACCGCAAGCTGTGCCGAGCAGCGCTTGCAATGTTGCAAGCGAAGGGGAGTTCATGCTTGTCCGAATTATTATGATCGCAATCTGTCTGGGCTCCGTCTGTTGGACGACCATGGCGGTCACACCGACCACGACGGCGGTGACCGTGGACACGCGCGACCGTGTGATCGATGAACTCATTTTGAACGGTCAGCCGTTAGGCAAGGTGCTCGACGACCTCGCCGTCGCG
>JBBRHE010000086.1:0-13929 GCA_038223165.1 Tepidisphaerales bacterium | reverse complement strand
GGCGGTTGAGCGAGTCCAGCAGGAATGTGACGTCGTCCGAATCGACTCGCCATCCGGTGTCCGGGCGGTCGACGATCGTCTCGGTCGAGCCCCACAGCGACACGCGTCCCCAAGGCACGAGGCTCAAACCCTCTTGTTTGCCGCGCCCGTCGAAGACCAGCGTATCGTGGTGACCGGGCAGTCGATCGATGGTGATCGAAGCCCCCTTGGCCAGCAGTTGTTGCCAAGGCGACTCGATCCCGAATCGATCGTTGACCGCGTCGGCCCAGACACCCGCGGCGTTGACAATCCAGCGCGCGGTGACTGATCGCGCTCGAGGTTCTAGCGTTCCGGTCAAATCCAACTGCCAGTGGCGAGCCGGTGTGTCGTAGCGCCCGGCCGTTGCCTCACAGTAGTTCATCGCAACGCCGTTCGGTGCAGCCGAGCCTCGGTCGATCCAGTCGAAGACGAACATCGCATCGGACGACCGAAGACCTCCTTCCTCAAATCGCACGTGATTCCTTACGGACGAATCGCGCAGGAAATCTCGCTCGCGCAACGGGGCCGACCAAACCGGCACCGCGCGGCGGCCGAGCGCCGAGAGCCAGTAAAGTTGCAGGGCCAGGCGTATCACCCAGCGCGGACGGTGCACGGGGTCGCCGAACAGGTACGACACGTGTCGCCTGTCGACACCGCGCCCATGTTGGCCAATAAGTCGATCCCGCGCCTCGCACAGCCGGATCACTTCCGGCAGATCGAATTGTTTGAGGTAGAGCAGCCCACCCCAGACGAGCATCGCAGACGCCTGGCTCGTACCACAGGCAAAATCACCGCGATCGACGATCAGCACGCGATACCCTTCGCGCACCAGTCGGTCGAACAAGCAGGCCCCCTGCACGCCGCCCCCAATTATGACGACGTCGAATGTGTCGTCGGCCGCGTTCCAGAACGCTTGCCGCCGTTGCCACGCAAGCGAGTGATGGACGGGCATATGCCGCCAGACGATACCCCGGCCCGGGCGGCGGCGTCCATCTGGGAATGCACCTCAAACACCAGCGGCACGCCAAAGGTTGGCGTGCCGCTGTGCTGATCTACGATCGGTCGGACGGGTTACTTACCTATACCCAGGCAAAAACTCTGCTTCCGCGTCGAACATTTCGTGCGTCATCTTGCGGATCTCGCGCGGGCTGAGGATGGCCTGCGTGAGGGGGTCGAGCAGCAGCGCGTGCACCGCGGCTTCCTTGGACTTTTCGATGCAGGCTTTGGCGGCCAGGTCGAAGTAGGCCATCTGGCTGTGGCAGATGTGGGCCATCTGGGCGGGCAATGCGCCGTAACGGGTGGGGTTGATGCCGTTGCGGTCGATCATGCAGGAGACTTCGACCACGCCGTCACCTGGCAGGTTGGTGATGAGTTTTCCACCCTCACCACTGCCGCGCTGGCCGGGCTTTTCGCTGTTGTTCATCACGTTGCCGTGAATGCGATAGGCGGCGTCCTTCTCGCGGGCTTCGATGATCCAGCTGGCGTATTCCCACGAGCGGTTCAGATCGGTCTTGGCCTCGCCGGTGACCAGCTTGTTGCGGTGTTCGTCGGCACCCTTGCGCCAGTTGGGCCAGTTGGTCGCGTAGAACCGGCTGCCCCCTTCGTACCCGCGGCGCAGGAGCTTGCGCCCCTCATCGTTCTTGCGGTAGTACGGCAGGTATTCCGACAGGTGCCCCGACGACTCGGTGATGAACGCGCCAAACTGCACGCACATATCCTTACGAATCAAGTCGGTCATCTTGTACGGCTGATCCGACTTGACGCCATGCCCGGCGTACTTCGAGTCGAACACCGCCAAGCCCGCGTCGGCCTCGCGGATACCTTCCTCGATTTCCTTCGTAAACTTCTCGTAGAGCGTCTTGGTGTAGAGGTTCTCGCCGTTATGTTTCAGGCGGGTAAACCACGCCAGGTGGTTCACACCGGCGCATTCCCAGTCCATTTCTTCGTAAGGCACACCGGCATAACCGGCCAGCAGGTGACTGGTGCCCTGCACACTGTGACACAGGCCGACGACCGGAATCTCTGGCACGGCGCGACCGGCGGCGAGGCAGAGCATGCTCATGGGGTTTGTGTAATTGAGCATGATGGCCTGCGGGGCCAGTTCGCGCAGGTCGCGCAGGATGTCGAGGAAGACGGGGACGGTGCGCAGGCCCTTGAAGAGCCCACCGGGCCCGAGGGTGTCACCGATGCACTGGTCCACGCCGTACTTCAGGGGGATGTCGTTGTCGAACGCCACGCACGCCATGCCCGAAACTTCAACGCAGCAAACGGCGTAGTCGGTGCCGGGAATGACCTCTCGGCGGTTGGTGCTGGCGCGCACGGTCCAACCGTCACCACGACCACTGTCCTGGATTAGCTTGCCGATGACCTTGTACATGGTCGACAGGCGATCCTTGTCGACATCGACGAGCCGGAACTCACCCCGGTCGGCGCCGGGCATCAGCAGCACGTCCTTGCACAGCGTCGGGCAGAACCCCGAGCCCGCGCCGAAAAACGTGACGTTGATCGGCCGGGTGATCTTTCCGCGCAGGCCTTCCTGCGAGTCGGCGGCCTTGGTGTGGGCGACGTGGCCTTTCTTTTCCTCTTCGAGCGTAGCGGTTGCCATAGGATCTAATCCTTCCTCAAAAACCAATTAAAACAAACACTAGAACCGGGCGAATTGCCCTCTAGTGAACAACGTACCACGCTTTTTATCGCCGGAAATAGCAATTCAGAGGAAAAGATAGTACATATGTGACATGCCGACCGCCTTGGAGTCCTTTACGGTTCTAAGAGGGCTAACCCATGATACGGCTACCACCAGTGCGTGGTTGCGGACGCAGGAGCCGCTTCTCTGGCTGGGGGGTGTGGGGCACGAGTTCCGCGACGCGACGTACAGGTACGACGCGCGCTTGCGGTCCGACCAGCCGCACGTCGTTATGCAATTGACGCTCGCGGGCACGGGATTTTACGAGTCACCTCGGCGCGAGCGCACGCTTTTGCGGACCGGCAGCGCGTTCTTCGACATCATTCCCGGGCCGTTCCGCTACGGGCATGCGGGGGAGATCGACAAGGGGACCGACGTTCAGCGGACGTACGAGCTGGTCTTCGTCTCCACGCGCGGCCCGGTCGCAACCCGCTGGGCCAGGCGCATCATCCGCGCGTTCGGGAACGTGCTGCACTTCGGGGATAACTCGCCCGCGCCCCTTATGCTCGATCTCGTCCGCCGGCACGAGAGCAACGCGCTCGGCGACCGCTACGTGATGAGCGGGCTGCTGTACCAGTTGTACATGACGATCTTCAGCACACTGTCGGCGTCGCGCGTCGCGACCGAACCACGCGTCGGGCGGGCGCTGGCATTGATCACCGGCCGCGCGACCGACCCGTCGTTCAACGTAATGGCGCTTGCGGACGCCTTGGACTGCTCGCGTGAATACCTGACCCGCCGCTTCCGCGCCGCCACGGGCGTCAGCCCCAGCGACTATTTAGCCCAACACCGAGTCCGCCTCGCCGCCGCCGCGCTGCGATCGGGTGACGACAAGCTCGAAGCCATCGCCAGACGATCCGGCTTCAGCAACGCCAACTACTTCTGCCGGGTCTTCCGAAAGCAGGTCGGCGTGACCCCCGCCACCTTCCGCGCGCGACCCTGGATGGCGATGCCGTAACGCCACCACCACCCATCGAGCCCGAGTCGTTCGAGATGTAAACCGTTTAGGCGTTTTTGGGGGCAAATCGGTCGGACAGGATAAAGAAGGTCGGCGCCCAGAGCCCGACGAAAATGCCGAAACGCTCACCGTGAGCCGGGTCGGGTGTCTTGGCGATGACCCAGATAGCAATCGACGCCGCGATAGACAGGAACCCGCACACCAGGCAGATCGTGGACAAGGTTTGGTTCTTCATGCCCGAAGCATACCGCGGGCCCATACTTTCACAATTGCGAATTATCGTGAAGCACACTGAACGGGAGCGGCAATGGCTCGCGATGGACTCCGTTATCCCTTCGTCACACCGTATAGAATCTCCGCCGAGCGCAGCGTGTTTTTGACCAGCATCGCGACGGTCATCGGCCCCACACCGCCCGGCACGGGGGTAATGAACGCGGCCTTGTCTTTTACCGCGTCGAAGTCCACGTCGCCGACGGTCTTCTTCGTTCCGTCCGGTTGTTCCACGCGGTTGATGCCCACGTCGATCACGGTTGCGCCGTCGCGCACGTGTTCCGCACCGATCAGCCCCGCTTTCCCGACCGCCACGACCAGAATGTCCGCCCGCTGCGTATGGGCTTTCACGTCGCGCGTCTCGATGTGGCAGACGGTCACGGTCGCCATGCGTTCGGTCAGCAGCAGCGCGACGGGTTTGCCGACAATCTGGCTGGCCCCGACGACGACCGCCTCGGCGCCTTTGATGGGGATGCCGGTCGACTCGATCAATTCGATGACCCCCAGCGCCGTGCACGGCGCGATCAGTGTATGACCGTAGGTCACGTAACCGATGTTCGCGGGGTTGACGCCTTCCACGTCCTTCACCACATCAATCTCATACTGCAACCGCGGCGCGTCCAGGTGCTGCGGCAACGGCAGGTGCATCATGATGCCGGTGACGGATGGGTCGGTGTTCAACACTCGAATCTGCTGCTTAAGGTGCCGCTGGGTGACATCCGCCGGGAACGTGAGCAACTGATACTCGATCCCCAACGCCCGACACGCCTCCCCCTGCCGCAGCGCATACAATTCCCCCGCCGACGTCGCTCCGACCAGCACCGCTGCCAGCTTCACGGGTTTCCCCAGCGCGACGACGCGCGCCTTCACCTCATCCTTGATCCGAATCGAGATAGCGACGCCATCGATAATGCGAGCTGGCATAGGGCGAAGGATTATACGGGCCCGCGACCGCGAGCACACGCAGCAGGCATCATCCTCCGGCGACCGGGTGTCCCACCGCTGTTCACGCGCCCATTTGCCCGTCTACAAGCGTCGCGGCCTTGATCATTGCAACCGTCCTGTTGTTCCTCTGCGTCCCTTTAGTCCTTTTCGCGGGGCTGGCTAAGACCCGTTACTTTCCACAGTGTGATCGCCGAGCATGTCTTCCACGTACAGCATGCGGATGATGGGCAGCGTGGCGGCCAGTAGTGGTGTGGCGACCGCGAGGCCGAGCGGGCCGCTGATGATACCGAGGACGATCTGCACGATGATCGTCAGCACCGGTGGCAGGTCGGCCTGCCGCTGTTGGACAAGCGGGGTGATAATGTAGCTTTCGAGCACCTGCACACCCACATACAACCCGATGACCGCCAGCCCCGTGCCCGGGCTGTGGGTTAAGCCCAACAGGACTGCGGGGATGGCGCTGAGGATCGGGCCGAAGTTGGGGATGAACGTCAGCACCGCCGCGAGCACACCAAGCGTGATCGCGAGTTCGACGCCCAGCAGCCACAGGCCCACGCCGGTCAGCACGCCGACGAGCGCCATGTTGACCATCTGCCCGAGCATCCAACCGCGCAGGCTGTGGCCCGACGCGTTCAACACTTCACCAATGCGGGCGCGTTTGTGCAGTGGAAACAGGTGAAGCAGTCCGGCGCGATAGAGCTTGCTGTCACCCGCCAGATAGAACCCGACGATGAGGATGAGCAGCAGGTAACCCAGCCCGTTGAACGCCACCCACATCGATAGCCACGCCTGCCGACGCACCGTTTCGTTTTCGGGAAGGTTCTGAACGTACTTCGATGTGCGGTCGATCAGCGAACGGCCCCAGGACGTGCCGTTGATCTGATCTCGCAACTGCTGGACCGCTTGCGGCAATCGGTCGCTCAAATCCTGTGCCTGCGCGACGATGCGTTCACCACCCCACCAGACCACGCCAACGATGATCGCCAGCAGGGTCACGATGGTCACCGTCAGCGCTGCGCCCAGGGGCCAACCGGTCCACCGCCGCAGCGGGTCGGTCAGCGATCGGAGCAGGACAGCCAGTAGAACCCCAGCGAACGCGACGAACAGGATGTTCAGCGCCACCCAGAACAGGCCCGCGATGGCGAGCCCAAGAATGACCACCGCCACCCCTACCGCGGCGCGGCGGGCCGTATCAGACAGGGGAGCGGGGTCGGGCGCCGGCATCGTCATGACCATACGACAAGCAGCAAAAACGGGACATCCAGAATATCCCGTCGAGTTCGTTTAGCCGAGGACGAAACAGGGGATAAACCCCTTCCCAATTTCCTCCTCACTCGCCGAGCACAACGGACGATCACCCGGCGGACCGACGCATTCAACCCCCACCCTCCGCCGCGGTGGGCACGGCGGGATGGGCAAGCGAATCGCACGAAAAGTGCCCCATTCTGCCCCATTTTGCCCCATCGGTCTCGATCGGCTTTCGTCATCCGTCCTGCGTTCACGACCGTCCTGCTGGCGAACAAAAAAGTTTTCGACCCCTCCTTTTCGTTAACCTCATCCGCTGCGAAGGGTTACGCCGTTTCGAGCCTCGGCGAACCGACATGGAAACGACGTAAAACGACCGATAAACGACGGGAACCGACGCACGTCGATCCCATTGCCCGGAACACGAACAAACTCCAAACAGATTATACCCCCGATCCGTAAACTTGTCGGCGGAAATCCACCCAAATTTTAAGCGCGGCAGTACCTCCAGCGGAATCTTCGAAATCGTCAGGTGGCTGTTAGAGATGATGCATCCGGGGCGCGTGCCGGCTCAGTACCCAGCGGCGTCCATCACGCGCCACGCCAAAATCTTCATCCCGTGTCGCACGCATCGAAATTAGCGTCCACGCGCAGCGCGTCAAATCCCAACGCCACTGCCATCTTGAAGACAAGCACTTCCACGCGTTCGTCGTTCGCTAGCGCCAGCAAGGCCGGGTCCGGCTCTGCCGAGGTGTGCGTTGCGATCTGCGCTTCGTTGAATCCGAGCGTCTTGAGCTTTTCCCGCGCCTTCTCCACGCTCTTGTCGCTGCTGTCCACCTGTACCAGCATCAACGGCGTGAGGTTCACGCCGCAGCGCTTCAGTTCGTCCTTCAGAAACTTGTGCAGTTTCGTCGCGTCGCGCAACGCCGTGGCCTCGAAATCCACCAGCGCGTCCGACCCTTCCTGCACCCGCCATGCCACAGCCTTCACGCCACGCTTGATCAGGCCTTCTTCGTCCTTCCCGCCCACCGCGTCGGCGCGGCTGACGCTCACCTTGTGGATGTTGCTTACCTGCATCCGCGTCTTAATCCGCTTCCGCGTCGAACCACACTTTTACTTTGTCGGCCATAATTCTTCTCCGGGCTTGGGTTGGTCGGTCAGATAAGCCGTCACTACAGACGCATCGGCGTCCATATATTTAACTACAACGCACAACCACTTGCCACCTACGATCGTCCGAGCGTAGTAGCGATAGAACAATTTAGCCGCGGCATCGCTCCGCGAACGCCGGACGAACTCGGGTAGCCGCACAACTCAGGGCCGTGACGCTTTTAAGCACAATGGTGTTGAAAGAGGGTCTGGGTCTATGCAGGCTACGACCACCGGTTCGACGCCACCCGCGACGGCTGGAACGGGTTGCTAACGATCGCTGCAAAACCCTCTGCCATGAACCTTGGGTCGAGCGCGCAAATTGATCGGGATCCGTATTACGTCCCTTTTGCATCCTCTTAGGCTGCGATGGAGTTGAGAAGGGGTTGCTCGGCGATCATCTGTTCGGCGGACGCGTGGGGAAGGGGCTTGGCGAATAAGTATCCCTGGCCAAGGTCGCATTCAATCGCCTGCAAAAATGCGACTTGCTCTATTGTTTCCAATCCCTCTGCCACCACCTGCATGCCGAGATGGTGCGCGAGCCCGACGATCGCCCGCACCACACCGGCGGCGTTGCGGCGGCCTTCCATTTGCATGACGAACGAGCGGTCAATCTTCAGCACGTCGATCGGAAATTGATGCAGGCAAGAAAGCGATGAATAGCCGGTTCCGAAATCGTCCATGGAAAGCTTTACGCCGGTCGCTTTAATGCGGCTGAGCGTTTCAAACATGGCGGCGGTGTCGTGGATCAGGGCGCTCTCGGTGATTTCGATTTTCAGGCACTCGGGATTGAGTCCGGTGTCGAGCAGCATCGCTTGCAGGTGCGGCACGAGTTGCGGGTCGCCAAGTTGCTTGCGCGACACGTTGATGCTCATGCTTAAGTTGCTCATCGAGGGGTATTTCTGCTGCCACGCCGTCAGTTGCCGGCAGGACTCGGTCAGCACCCATGCGCCGATCGGAAGGATCAAGCCGGTGTCTTCGGCAATGGGGATGAAATCGAGGGGACTGACGAGCTTTCCCCCGCGATTCCAGCGGATGAGCGCTTCAAACCCGTGGAGCTTGCGCGTCGCGAGCGACACGATCGGCTGGTAGTGGAGCAGCAGTTCATCGCGGTCGATCGCGTGGCGAAGGCTGTTCTCCAGGTCGAGCCGGGCGACGGCAGCCTTGTGCATGGTGGAATCGAACAGGGCGTACCGCGCCTTACCGTCGGCCTTGGCGCGATACATCGCGGAGTCGGCGTCGCGCAGGAGGTCGCGGGCGTTTTCGTACGACTTGTTGCCATTCACGATGCCGATGCTCGCGGTCGTGTTGAACTCGTGCTCGGCGAAAACGATCGGCTGGCTCAACGCCACCAGAATGCGGTCGGCCACACGGGCGGCGTCGGTGTCGTCGCGCAGATTTTCAAGCAGCACGGTGAACTCGTCACCACCCAGGCGTGCCACGGTGTTCGAGTCATCGGCATGCGAGAGAATCGTTGTGACGACCGGTTCAGGGCGGCCGACGCTGTCGGTCTTTCGCATGCAAGCGTTCAACCGCTCGGCGATGGTGATCAGCAGCTTGTCACCGGCGGCATGACCGAGGCTGTCGTTGATGATCTTGAAACGATCCAGATCGATAAACAGCACGGCAAAATGCTTGCCCGGGTTGCGCTTCAGGGATTTAAGACATTGCTCCACCCGGTCGTTGAAGAGCATGCGGTTGGGCAGCCCGGTCAGGGTGTCGTGCAATGAATCGTGCCGCAACTTTTCCTGCAGCTGCCTGCGGGTGGTGACGTTTTCGTGCGACACGGCGACTCGGACCGGACCATCACCCCCAAAGCGAGAGACGCGCGCCACGAACCACCGCTGTTGCGTGGGAGAATGGCAAGGGTATTCCAATTCAAATGCAGACCCTTCACCGGCAAGTACGGCGCGAATCCCGGCACCCACGGACAGGGCGTCTTCCGAGCACGGGCCAGTCGCCGATTCACACAGCTTGATGTAGTTGGTTCCCTGCGCGAAGTTGGACGGGGCGGGGGGATTCTCAGTGGCAAAATTTCGCCACGCCTGGTTGACGGCGATGATCACGCCGTGTTCATCGAGAATCGCGATGTGGGCGGTCAGCGCATCGACCGTCGCGCGGGCGAATCGCTCCGATGCGATCATCGCCTGTTCGGCGTTCTTCCGCTCGGTGATGTTTTCGATCATCGCCACGGCGAGCGGTCCGGTCGTTCCCACCTCTTCGAGCCGCGAGACGGTGGTATTCGTCCAAATTTCGCGACCGTCTTTTGCAACGTATCGCGTTTCGACCTGAAAGGTTGTCCGTTCGCCGGCGACGAGTTGACGGAACAGGTCGGCGCTGGCTTCCAGGTCGGCCGGATGCGTGACGTGTTCGATCGATACGCCATTCAGATCATTGTCGTAACCGAGCATGGACTGCAGCGCGCGGTTGGGCGTGATGAGCGCGCCGGACGCATCAATGAGGGAAATGCCAATCCCCGTTGATTGAAAGATCGTCCGAAACCGATCCTCGGCCAGCCGCCTGGCGGTGACGTCGCGGAACACGCCGAGAATCCCGGTCACATTTCCCGACTCATCGCGCAATGGAACCTTGGTGGTGAGAAGGTGCGACCGCGGGCCATCAGGCCGTTGCAGTGTCTCCTCGATGTCGATCAGCGGGATGCCATCAGTCATTGTGCGATGATCGCACTCGCGGTAGAAGTCAGATTCTTTGCGCGTCCAGGGGAGGTCGTAATCGGTCTTGCCGACAATGTCCGCCGGCGACGCCAGACCGGCCGTTTTCGCGAAGGCGTTGTTGCATCCGACATAGGTGGAGTTGCGATCCTTCCAGAAAATGACGTGGGGGATTGCATCGACCAGGCCTCGTAGCAAACGCTGCTCAAGCCCAAGGCGCTTCGCCAATCGACGCATTTCCAGCAAACGTACCACTTGCTGCGACAACGTTACCAGCGCCTCGGCTTGGCGCGGCGTTAGCCGGCGAGGCTTGCGGTCGATCACGCACAACGTGCCCAGCGCATGCCCTTCGGGCGTGATCAACGGGGCGCCGGCGTAAAACCGAACCCGGGGTTCGCCGGAGACCAACGGATTGTCTCGAAATCGTTCATCTTCCAGCGCATCGGGAACGACGAACAGCGACTTGCCATGGATCGCGTGGGCGCAAAATGCTGACGCTCTGGACGTCTGATCCGCTTGCACGCCGACCTTGGACTTGAACCATTGCCGATCGGAATCGACCAGGGTGATCAACGCGATCGGTGTATCGCAAATCTGCGCGGCCAGATGTGTCAGATCATCGAACTGTCGTTCGGCAGCGCTGTCGAGCACATCGTAGTCATTCAGATTTGCAACCCGCTGCGATTCATCGGGTGGAAGCGATGCAGATAGCATGGTAGGTCCGGCTTTACCACGTTTCCAAACAGGCTGGTTACGGGTGTAAAAATTACCTCTAACTCAACTGCCGCCCGGAGGAGCTACAGCTTGGACACTAGTTCTTAGATCGGTCGGGGTAGCGACTAAGGGTAGTGAAAAGCGAGATAAATATGGGGAGCCGTAAAATCGAGTTCCTGGCGTAAGGCACTTCACGAAACGAGGGTTTTCCCCATTTCATCCCATTCCCTTTTGCGACCTCCTCTACGCGATCAAGCAAATCGCAAATCCGACAAGTGGGAAGGGGAGGGTCGACGGGCGGTGGTTGCGCGCGATCGGTTGTGCGGTTCAGCCTTCGCTGTTGGGTCGTTTCAGGATCAGTGCCGCGACGTTGCGCCAGGCGCTGAGGTGGGTGGGGCGGGTCCAGGCGGCGCGGAAGCCGGTGTTGATGGCGCGCATCTTATCACCGGCGCGGTGTTCGCGCCATGCGGCACCGATCATCATCTGTTGGATCTGGTCGGCGGCTTTGTGCGGGGGGGAGACGAGGCTTTCCGGGGGTAAAGGGGGGCAGTTACGCTGCAGATCGTCACTCCCACCGGCGTTGCGTTGCTGCTGGAAATGCCTCGCCGTGCGCTCGTAGAAGACGCGGGCTGCGTCGGACTGCACCTGTGTGATCGACCCGGGATGCAACCGATAGGCGTATCGCTGGACCGGTTCGTACCACGTGCGCGCATGCTCGGTGAGGCGCAATTGCAGGTCGATATCCTCTGCGGTCACAAAGTAGGCGCGAAAGCCACCGATGGCCTGATACGCCGTAGCGCGGATCAGGAACGTGCCCAGGTGCGTGCGGTTCTTTCCACCGCGCAATTCGCTGGTAATTTCCTCGGCGGTTGCGCCGTTGGAGAGGTCGGCAACCTGCTGACCCTTGCTGCTGATGGTCGAATAGGACCCGCAGATGGCATCGTACTCAGCGTGCTCATCCAGGAATTTTGCCTGCTGGGCCAGGCGGGTGTCGTCCGGGTACAGGTCGTCGGCATCGCAACGGGCGATATATTGCCCGCGCGCGATCTCCAGCCCACGGTTGAGCGCCACCGACACACCCCCACAGGGGCCTGCGATGATGCGCACGCGCGGGTCACCGAACTGCCGGACGATGTCGGCCGAGTTGTCGGTGGAACCGTCGTCAATGACGACGACCTCAAGATCGACGTCGCGCTGTTTGAGGACCGATGCCAGGGCCAACTGCACATAACGCCGGGCGTCACGCATGGGCATCAGAACAGAGACTTTGCACATAGGTGGGATCCACTCATCCGGTAACGCGGTTGCATGGATGGTAACCGACATGTTCAGGAATGAAAGGGACGGAGGACCCTCACCCAGACTCGCCGACGAGTACATGGGAGAGGGGCCGGAAAGACTATCGACCGCGTAGCGCACAGCTCAGCACGTTCCACGATGCCTTGTGGAACGGTTCGTGACGCACGGCGAGCCCGGCGTAGCGCCTGGCGGTGTTGCGATGACCCCCTTTGATCGCCAACCAGGCCCATTGGCGGTAACGCTCGGCCAAGGTGATGGCGTTTCGCTGGATGGTCGGTGGTTGACCGGGAAGGCTTCTGCGGACCCACGCGTCCGTCAGGATGCGCTGGACCGTCTGCTGTTGCAGGTGTTCCTTCGTCGCGACGAGCCCGTCTAGCGTCAGTCTGCGGATGAGCAACGGCTCGGGGAGGTTTGCGACCTGACCAACCTCTGCCAGCCGTATCCAAAGGTCCAAATCCTCAGCCGGGCAGAAGCCCTGGCGATACCCACCGACACGCCGCACGGCGTCGGCACGCATCATGACGGCAGGGTGGTGAATGCTCGAAGCCCCCGCCAGGTGCGCGGCATCGATCGTGATGTGGTCCAGTGGCACCGGATACGACCCGATTGGGCGGCCGTCAGGGTCGGTGACGATCGAATTGGAACCGAGGCACATGAGGTCCGGCTCGGCATCCAGTCGAGCGACCTGCAGCGCGAACCGGCGGGGGTCGGACGCATCGTCTGAATCGATGCGAGCAAGGTAAGTGCCCCGCGCCAGTTCGATCGATTCGTTCAACGTTGCGACAATTCCCTGGTTCGGCCGGGTGACGACACGTAATCGCGCATCCCGGGCGGCGTAGCGCTGCACGACCGCCAGTGAGTCGTCGGTCGAGCCGTCGTCGATCGCGATGAATTCGAAGTCGGTGAAAGTCTGAGAGAGGATGCTGTCGATTGTCTGACCGACGTAGCGCTCGGCGTTGTAAACCGGCATCAGCACACTAACGCGCGGCTGCGCGGGGGAACCGGTCGACGACGATAGGTTTTCCGTTTCCGTCATGGGCGCGCGGCCTTTCGTCCTGACGACAGGCTGCCCTTTAGCGCCGTCAACAGGACTTTCCAACCGGCAGTCGACCACGGAATCGCGCGGATCGCGCGCACACCGTAGACGCTTGCGGTGCGATGTTCACCGGAATTCATCGCCCACCAGGCGTACTGTAACGCGTACTTGTGCCGGCTGGCCCGATCTTTGCCGGGGCGCCACGGTTCGGCGGCGTCGAACATGGGTGGCAGGCCCCTGCGGGCGCTGGCGCGGTCGCAGGCCGTCTTGGCGAACGCCCGCTGCTGGTGGCGTTTGGATTCACTGATCGATCCCTCGTGCACGCGGAACTGCAGGACAGTGTCCCGCAGGTTGGCGAGCTTGCCGACTTCACCGAGGCGCAACCAGAGGTCGAGGTCGAGGGAGTATTTGAAGTCGGCGCTGTATCCACCGATGGTCGTCAGGGCTTCGCGGCGCATCATCGCGCACGAGTGGGTGATGGGCGCGTGCCCACGCAGCGCCAGGTCCTGCATCGTCGCGTCGTCGAGCGGGCCATTGAGCGTTGTGAGCAGCCGTCCTTTTTCATCGATGACCTGCCACGCGCCACCGACGACGGCGACGTCGGGGTGGGTGTCGAGGTACGCGACCTGCAACGCGAAGCGATCGGGCAGTGAGACGTCGTCGGCGTCCATCTTGGCGATGTACCGGCCACGCGCCAGCGCAAAGCCTTCGTTGAGCGCTATCGCGATGCCCGTGTTGGCGCGGGTGACGACGCGCAATCGCGCGTCGGTGTCAGCGATGGATTGCAGGATGGCCAGCGAGCCGTCAGTCGAGCCGTCGTCGACGACGATCAGCTCGTGGTCGGTCATCGTCTGCGCAAGGATGCTCCGTACGGCCGGTTCGAGGAACCGCTGACCGTTATAGACGGACATCAAGGTGGAGACGAGCGGGTCAGCCA
>JBBRHE010000085.1:0-14006 GCA_038223165.1 Tepidisphaerales bacterium | reverse complement strand
ACACTTACCGTGCCGGTTCTGAAGATGCTGCTAGCGACCGTGGTAATGGGGGTCGCGTGCTGGGTGCTTATCGAATCGCCACTATATCCTACGGGTAATTCGCGCGGCGTGTGGATCGGCCAACTGATCTCACTGATGGGGCTCGGTGTCGTCGTCTATTGCGGAATGTGTTACCTGCTGGGCATCGAAGCCATGAAACAATTGATGCCACGGCGATTCCGCCGGTAGTTCACTGTTCACGACGTCGCGCGAACGAGCTTCCCGCTGGCCGTCTTCGCCAACGAACTAACGATCCGGAACTCGACGGGTACTTTGAAGCTCGACAGTTCTGCAATGCAATGGGTTCGCAGTCGACTGGAGATTTCCGCCGTATCCGTCGATATTGCACCATTCAGTACGACCTCGGCGACTGGCACCTGCCCAAACTGCGGGTGTGGTTGACCTTTCACGAGCGATTCCTTCACGCCTTCGATCGTGTTGATGACCGCTTCGACCTCTTCTGGGAAAACCTTCATTCCCGCGCACACGACGACGGTCTTGCTGCGGCCAAGCAACGATAGCCTTCCCAACTCGTCGACCCGGCCAAGGTCACCGGTCTTGAAGAAGCCATCTTCCAGGCACTGCTCGCGCGTACGCCAAGGCGACAGGTACGCGTCGAACATCCCTTTCCCGCGAATTATCACTTCACCAACGCCGCTGGGATCTGGGTTGGCAATATGCAGTGCATAGTCCGGCAGGATGTTTCCAACTGTGTTAACACCTCCGGCCTGAGGATCGGTGTTTATGAACGGCAAACCGATCTCAATGATTCCATAGGCTTCGGCCGGTGCGAAACCAAATTTCAGCGTGAACGCCGTCGAGATGTCCGGTGGCATCTTCATCGATGTGCTGACTGCCAACCGAACCTTGTTCAGGTTCTGTCGCGACACCGCGCCTGACATCGCCAGCAGATAGTAGTGCACGGGCGACCCGTAAATGAATGTGATCGGATGCTCGCTGGCAGCGGCGATGATCGAGAACGGAAAATTTCGATTGGCCACGACAATCGTCGCGCCTCGCCGCAGGAACAGCAGGATCGAGACGACGAAGTGATGGCTCATCCCCAGCGTCCAGAGAATGACATCGTCAGCGGTGATTCCGAGCCCGCGATTAGCCGCGTCTGTGCGGTCAATGATCGTTTGATGGGAAAGGACAACCCCCTTGCTGGCTCCGGTGGTTCCGGACGAAAAGCGGATGAACGCGGCGTTGAGGCCGCGGCAATGCTCGGTCAACTCCCCTTTCACATCTCTACGGAACCAGCTAAAGGCGTCGGCAATTGCGTCAGGTGGGCGATGCTCGAGCGGGTCAATATTAACGACGGCCAACCGCGGAAGAACGGAGTAAGTCAACAAGCCGCAGACATCGATCCGGTCCATGGTCTCGTGACATTCCGCAGGGGTCAGCGAATCGGCCAGCGGCACCACGGCTGCGCCGCAACCGAGCAGCGCCAACGCGCCGGCGACGTAGTCGATGCCGTCGGCACAGCGAAAGGCCACCCGGTCATCGGGTTTGATCCCAATTTGCATCAGCCGGTCGCGCAGCGCATAAGCACGATCGATCAACTGACCGTAGGTGACGGTCAAATCGCTCTCGATGACCGCCCTTCGGTTCTTGAGCAATCGCGTCTCAGACTGGATGACGTCCAGGATGTTCAAACGGCAGTCCTCTCGCGCCGGTTGGCTGTATAGGTGGCCACGATGACGAGCATGAGCATGGTGAATGCGACGAGATGCGACCCCACGAACCATTGAAGGCGTGAGCCGTCGCCGACCGTTGCCCGACCGACGCGCTGGCACAAGTCCGGGACCGCCGGCAGCAACAAGAGCCCGGACCATCCGACCACGTGAAGCTTGTTCAGGTGCAAACGCAGCGCGATGTACATCGCCAACAAGCCACCATATGGCCACAGCACCACGGAGGGCAAAATTCCTGCCGCGGCCGCGAGCGAAATGCCCAGTGGGCTGAGGTTCTCGCTCAGCCATTCGTGTGGTGGACGATGCAATGCAAACTTCCGATGCGGCCATGGCATCAGTTGTCTCAGCACGAGTCGCAGATGAATTTTCGAAATGCGCCAGTTGTCGCGCACCGGGTCGAAGCTCGACACGCGCTCGGCGGCGTTTGGATACCAGACACGGATGGGCACCGGATCGGCGTTCAGCCCGGCCCACATCGCGCGGGTGATGATCTCCATCTCAAAATTGTAGTGCCGCGCGCCGCAGCGCAGTTGAAGTACGTCCGGCAGTGGATAAGCGCGAAACCCACTCTGCGTATCGCGAACGGCGACACCCGATTCGATGTAGATCCAGAAATCCGAAAAATCCCGGCCAAACGTGCTTCGCGGCGGCATGGTGCCGGTAATTTCACTGCGGTGACCGATCAGGATCGTCGACGGCGCCAGACGAAAGAGAAACCTGGGAATGTCTTCGGGGAAATGCTGGCCATCACCATCGAGAGTAATGACATATCGCCCGCCGCGATCGACGACGTGCTTGAAGGCCGTCAGCAACGCCGCGCCTTTACCCCGATTGACGTCATGGCGGATGACGGTGATCGATAGTGATTTCAGAAGTTCGCGCAGGTCGGCGTCTGTGCTGCCGTCGTCAACGACCAGAACATTTGCGATTTGCGCACGCGCCCGCTGCGCAACATCGGTAATGGTCGCGGCGTTGTTGTAGACGGGAATGGCGCACCAGACGCCGGCAAGATCGATCGACGAAGTTGTCGCGTCGGCAGACGTCATAGCAAGGTGGCGCGCATTCTCTGAGACAAGACCAATGGCGATGGGCGAGTGCCATCGCACAGAAACGGGTATCGCTGGAAGTCGTCAAGGTCGCCGTCAATCGCCAGACACACTGCGGCGTGTTCATCGTTCCAGAGCGCGAGCATCGCCGCGGCCTCACCATCACCGATCAAGTGCGCTGCTTGCTCCATGAGCGTTGACAAGGGTTGGCGTGCTTCGTGCAGGTACATCGACGGACCCTGCAATTCGAGGGCAATCGCAACTTCACCCATCGTGCTGGTCGGAAGTGTATAGATGAACAGGTTCCCACGACCCATCGATCGCCCGCTGGCGACGTAGTCACGAAAATATCGCTCGTTGGCGTGACGTGATCCGTCATCGCCGGCAGCGAGCAGTCCCACTTCAAGCCCACTGGCCCAATTAGCGGTCGAGCGTGCCAACCCCGCAGCAATGACGCAAGAGCGTGCCTCGGCGGTCATGCGCGAGTAGTACTTCACCGGTCGACCGATTAACTTGGCAACGGTGTCCGGTTCTGCAAATGTCGACGCCGATCGCGTCCATGAAGTTGCCGCGACGGGCGTGATAACGCCGCATTGCTCAACCGAAAACCATGCAGCCGATCGAATCACGCCAATGTGCCCAGCAGAACAGCCGTGTTGACGCCACCAAAGCCAGAATTGGTCGACAGTGCCAACGATGGTGTACGGGACAGTGCAAATGACGAGGGTCGCGCCCAACCGATCGCGGCATCGTCGGGGGTCGACAAGCCGACCGTCGGGGGCACGATGCCCAATCGCATGGCCTCGGCAGCGACGAGAATCTGCACCAATCCCGCTGCAGCGAGCGTATGACCCACACCACCCTTTACCGAAAAAATCGGTTTGGGATCACCAAACGCGGCGCGGAACGCGACGAGCTCCATGGCGTCGCTGTACAAAGTCGCCGTGCCGTGGGCGGCGATGAATGCCACGTCGGCAGGGCTTCGGCAGGACATGGCGCAGGCCTTGGCAATCGCGCGGGACAGTCCACCGGCATTGCGATCGGGCGCCGTCATATGAACTGCATCGGTCGTGTTGCCCCAACCGACGATCGACGTTTTCGCTGTCGAGGAATCTTCGCCGGGCTTCAGATGCACCCACGCCGCTGCCTCACCAAGTGTGAGGCCACCTCGTTGGGCGTCAAACGGGCGTGCGGGCTCATCGCACAGCGACAACAGGGTCGAAAAGCCGGAGTAGACGAACTCCGATACGGCATCGACGCTGACAACCAGCACACCGGGCGTAAAGCCTTGGCGGATGAATGATGCAGCCCGACTCACAGCAGTGGCGGACGACGCGCATGCGCTGGAAAGGACCAGGGTTGGCCCGAGCAACCCCAGCATCGACCGAACCCGCTCAAGCAGCGCCGCCGGTCGCGCTTCAACGGATAGTTCTGGCTTTTCCTCCAGCACCGATCGCTCGATGTATTCAATCTCACCCACCGTGGTCGCAAGAATCAACATGGTTTGCGGATCGATGTTGTCGATCAGTGGAGCAAGCGATCGCTTGAGCATCGCCATCGCACGGGAGCTGCCGGGTTCTATGCAGACATCTGGCACCAAAGCCATTTGAGTGCTGACGAATCCACGTCCTGCGAATCGATCGGTCGACTTTATGGCGGTGCGCCCACTCAGCAGGCCATTCCACAGAGGTTGCAAACCCCAACCGTAAGCGGTTGCGACATCGGATTGGGCGATCGTCACGTTCATCGCGCCTCCCCCCGTTCCCCGGCTGCCCATCGAGCGCGACAGCGATCGAGCATCGCTGGTGACGCCATCAAGGGAATGCCTTCTTCGTCGATGAACATCTGCACAGTGTATCCCGTCGCAATCAGGCGATGGTCTTCACTTCGGACCTCGTACTCAATGTTCAGCCTGGCCCCATCGCACCAGATGAACTTGCCGATAATCGTCACTTCTTCGCTGAGCTTGGCCGGTGAAAAGTAGTCGACATGCAGTTGAACGATCGGCGACTTGATCTTGTCGCGGTAATAGTCGGCGTATGTCATGTCGCACAACTGCCCGAGCGCTTCGTTGGCCTTTTCAAACAACTTGGCGTATCGACCATGCCACAGAATGCCCATCGGGTCGACGTCACTAAAGTGAATCCGCTGTTTCAACGAGACCACCAGCGGCGCGGGCGCACCTTCTTCTGCCGGAAAGTAGTTGCCCTTCTGTCGACGTGGCATGGGCTGGTTCATACGACTGCACCCGATTCTACCACGACTAGCCCGGCGATCAGAGAGAACTCTGCAGTCCGTTTTCCGTCGGTCGACAACTTGGCTTTGATGGCAAACGTGCCGTCCTGGGCCGGAATAACGCTACCGTCGATTTCGACAGCATCGCCGGGCTGAACGGGACTCATCAGTTTTGCGTTTTTCAGCGTGATCAGCCGCAAATCGATCACTTCTTGTCTCACTGCGGCCGCGAGGAGGGTTGCTTGCACCATGCAGAGACCGGGCAGAATAGGGGAGCCCGGAAAATGATCCGGTAGTAGGCTGAAATCGGCGCTGAGCCGCAACGTTGCGCGGAATCCACCATCGCGCGGTTCGACCGTCAGCATGCTGAGAAGTTGCTGGCGGATGGGATTCATGGGTCGATCGATAGCGCGCGATTTTTCACGACGATGCGATAGTGGAACTGCCCGTTCTGCATGACGATGCCACGTGGATAGAGGTGATGGGCTTGCATGGCGTAATCGTAATAGCGGACGCGCCATGTGCTGCCAAGGCCGGCATCGAGGCGTTTTTCCAACAGTACCACCGGGTCACCACCGTACACGTAGACGAGCGTTCCGTCTTTTGTTTTCTCTCGCAGTTCGACTGTGGTTTGGGTCACTGTGCCCTTGCTTGGCGCTGGGGGCACCAGATCAAAATACATGTTGTGCGTGTCCTGAGCAATCGCCTCCAACACGCGCTTGTTTTCCATCAATTGCGGGACGGCCGACCGAATCGAGACGCCATCGCGATCGCCCGCGACGTGGAAGATCTGTACGCCCATGTGGCTCAAACCGAGCAGTTCAAAGGTGCCCGCCGTCCGATCGACCTGCAGCACTCCAAGCACCGCGATCTCATCGCGAAACGGCGCCTTGATCACGACGGTGTCATCAGATGTAAATTTTGCCGCCGGTTTGACTGCGAACGCATTACGCACCGCTTGAGGATCCCGATTTACGAGAGGGGGTAGCGCCCCTCTTCTAAAGGGTTCCTTTGAGCACCCGAGGGTTATTGTCATCAACATCGCAATTCCCCAGACGGTTCGATTCATGCCACACCCAGCTTTCGCGATCGATCGAGGAGATACCGAACGCCCGGAACGACGACGAACGCCGTCAAATACCCAGCCAACAGGCCCGACGTCATGCTGACACCGACGAGGAACAACGCTGGATGATTCGCGAAGATCAGCGAGCCCGCGCCGATCAGCGTCGTCGCGCTCGACAGGTGCATCGCGGTCATTCCCTGGCCGAGAATTGTCTCGTCATCATCCCAACTGAACACGGCGAAAATGCCATAATCGCTGCAGAGCCCCATGATGACGACAGCGGCGATCACCGTTACAACGCTCAAGGGAAGGGACAACAGAGACAATGTTGTAAGCATCGCCACGACCCCGACGAACGCGGGCAACATGATGAGCAGGGACTTGGTAACGCTGCGTGTCATCGTTATCAGCGAGACAACGATGAAGCAAACAGCGATGCCGATCAACATGCGCGTTTCCGATGACGCTGCCTGAGCAAACGCCTGTCCGAGCGCGCGACGCGAGACAATGTGGACCTCGGGCATGTCAGCGACGGCGGCCCTCACCTTGGCTACGTTTTCAGCGGTGTCGTCAAAGTAGTTGAGCATCTGCCACAGACCATTCGTCTGCGATGTGAACTGATTTTCCACACTGGCGAGAATCTCACGCGATTGCTGCGTGGTGGCAGCAGGGGCACTGGTCACACTTGCGAAGAATGGGTTAAACGCGTCGACCGCGAAGCCGTACGGTTCACCGGCAATGGCAAGATTCGTCCGCAGTGATTCGACACGGTCGGCTGTCCAGAATGATCGCCAACGCGTTTCATTCGCGGCCCGTGTCGCAGCGGACGGCCAGAAGCTACTGATAGAGATGAATTGCCCTTCTGCGAACTGGGGCATGATGCGCTGGTACACCCGGTCATTGGCGTCCTCAGCCGCCTCGCGGGTGCCAGCGGGCACAACGAGCATCGCCATCTCACCCTTGTGACGCGACCAGGTCGTTTGGAAGTCCATTTCCGTTTGCTTGACGGAGTCTGCAACACCGTCGAGACGTGTGACGTTAGGGTCGAACTCGATGTTGCGCGAAACGAACATCCCACCGACGATCAGTAGCCCCACAACACCCACGACTGGCGACATGTGCCGTCCCCACGCGTGCAGTGGCATGCCTCGGCCAAGCGTCAGCAGCTTACCGCCCGGTCGAACGATAATCGGCAAAACAAATGCCGCCGCCGCGACCGAGAGGACTAGTGAGACGGTCGTGAGCCAGCCCAATTGCCGATAGGCGGGCACCCCGGAGAAAACGAACGCGACAAACACACCCGCCGTGGTAAGAAGGCTGATGAGCAGGTGCTTTCGAACCCGCCGCATGTCGGTGCGAGCGTTGATAGCGGTGTACACGAAGATGCCATAATCGATCGCGCTACCGGCCATTGTGGCGCACAGACCCATCACGATCGTCGACAAGTTCGGATAGACCAGCGCGCACAGTCCGATGGCCATCACAATCGTCACCACCGGCAACATGAACACCACCCCGACGCGCCAATCACGGCAGACAAACAGGAACAACAATCCGAATCCAATCGCATCAATGATCCCCGCGCGGGCGATGTCACCCTGCATCACGCTGGCGTTCTGATCGGTGTGAACCTGTGGCGCGATAGCGCGAACCATGACACTCGGTGGAGCAGCGGCGATCAAGGCGCCCAGGTGCGCGACGAGCGACCGCGAATACGCCATGCTCGTTGCAGCCTGTTTCGTTTCGAGAACGACGATCAACTGGCGACCGTCCGGGTGCATCAGGTGACCGTTTTTCACCTCGACGCGATAGCCCATGCCACTGGTGAGTGCCAGCAGGCGACCGAGGACCTGCGTGTTCACGCCCAGCGGATCCTTGCGGATGACGCCGAGGAAAAAGGCCCCTTCCGGTTTTACGAGTTGCAGATAATTCGCACGCATGCGCTTGGCGAGCGCATCGAGTTCCATTGTGCGGGCGATCTGTTGAAGGTCTTTCTCCCCCAGCAGTTGGCCGGCGTGGTCAAGCAGGCCCATGACCTCGTCAACTGCATCTCCTTCGCGCGGTGGCGTGACGATGCGGTTGATGAGCGTCCTGTCGATCCGCTTTTCAACCTCGTTGGCCGCGGCGTAAAGGTCGGCTTCGCTGCCACCTTCCTTCAATTGAAACCACAGGACGGCCCGAGCGGCAAAGCTGGAGTCACGCAGGAACAGGATCGATTTGCGCGCCGCACTGTTTTCGGGAAGGAGGGGCTCCAGGCCGCTATTGACGCGCAAGCGAAGCCAGCCTGCAAGTGACAGCCCCGCGAGCATCAAAACACAGAGGATCAACAGCTTTCTGCGCGCCCGCGACGCCGGCGGCGTTGGGTCGACAGCATCAGCGGTCATGCGGGGGAATCTCCCAAGTCGTCGGCGGGACGGGCTCGTTCAGTTTCGGGCCGATAAAAATCAACGTCGTCACGCTGCCACTGGCCTCGCGCACAACCATGCGATTGATGTACGCGTCGCCGGGCCCGAACCCAACGTCGACGTGCTGCAACACTTTCCCCACCATCGTCCCCGGCTTTGGTGTGAAGCCAAGGCTGAGTGGGTTCTCGCTGACAACGCTGACGTCATAGGTCTGCGATAGCGCAGCGTAATCGCCTAGAAACCAAGCCTGAATCTGCTCGGTGATCGCCTTAAACGTCGGGTCGCTGCCCACGTGCATGGTCTTCACCTTGTTCGTGTCCTCATCCCACTGGCGAACTTCGTCCCCATCAACACGGATCGCATAGCGCACCGGCTCGCGCACGTTCCACATCACTCGGTTCGGCTGCTGCAGCGCGAAGGTGCCCTTGATGAGCAGCTTGTGCTTTAACACAGCCAGGTTCTTTTCCTGGATGAATTCCGATTGAACCGTGGTGACTTTTTTTAGTCGCTCCTGCACTTGTTGAAGCAATTCGGGTGAGGCCGGTTTGGCGGGTTGAGAAGTTGGTGCAGTATCTGGTTGTGTGCTTGGCAATTGGGCAAACGTGGTTGGCACAGACAGTAGAAATGCCATTGCGAAGGCGTGCAGAAGTAAGCGCGAACGGCGCGAGAAAGCATTGCCGATTCCTTCCGCCTTTGCGAAAATCGCGTTGTCTTCGAGCCTTCGCGGTTGAATTTTCGTCATGGGATTATCGCCTTTGCCTGCTCATCACTTGGCCGCCATACTTTGATCTGACCGGCTGCAAGAAGCCGTCCATCTTCGTGGTGCACCGTTCCGTCCACAACTCCAAAATCACCGAAGCGCGTGACTTTATGAACGCCGATGCGCAATCGATCACCGACGACCGCTTGGCTTACAATGGTCAAGTCCTTTATGCCGATCAGCAATCCGCGGTGCAGGGGTCGCTCGTCAGCCGACATGTGGAAGCCATGCGAGGCAGCGAAAGATTGGGCGATCATCTCGACGTAGGCGGTCTCATCGAGCCGTCCCATTTCATCGACGAATTGTGAGTCGGCCGGCACGGTGTAACTCGTCCATGCCCGCCGTTCACCGACAGCCACCAACTCGTCGACCATGCGGATCGACCGCCCATGGGGCACCAGACCCGCAATTGGCACGGAAAGTGAAGCAATTTCGGCACTCTCGGCTCGCTCGCAGAACGGATCACCCGCGAGGTAGTCACCCGTCAACGCGTATGCCGCCCCACGGCTACCGTAGCAGTCGACCGACTGACTGCACGTACGACACGGCTCCTTCACCTTCGTTCGGTAATCACGAATATTTTCAAGCACTTCGCTCAGCGAGAGAATGTCTCGCAGCGTTTCTGTGCGCACCGAGCCCATTGGAATCGGCAGGTCCGCTGACGCGTAAACCGTGCCGCACGACGCGATGCGGCAAGCGTACCGATGCCGCATGTTAGACCGCGCCGCATGGGGCGATTCGACCGGCCAGGAAATTCGAAACTCGTCACGATCGATACGAATCAATTCCGTCACCACGTGGGACATCTGCGATGCGGTCAGATCGCCTTCGTCGTACATCTTTGGATGCGCAATATGAAGTTGCGGCTCGACGCTGCTGTTCCGCAGTCGTCGCCAAATCGCCGGAAGTGAACTTATTTGGCGAAAATATAACTGAACGGCCAAACGACGAATGCCGCGCTTCGTCAGACGGGCCAGTGACAGCTCATCCAATTCAACCAATGAGACCGCCACATCGCGGGCCGCGAGTTGCTCGGCCATGGTGTCGTCGATCGCGTCACCGGCCGCATACAGTTCGACATCGAGAGATGAGCGATTGAGTTCGTCGAGCACGTTGACCAAACGAGCATTCAGCGACGTACCGCTATCAACGACGATACAATGGCGTGCGCCAATTTCCTTTGCCTGACGGATGACGTCGCAAATCTCATCGAGCGACAGGACCACCTCGCGTGTCAGGCCCGCCTCGCAGGTGGCGCAATCACAGTGCGCTGCGTTCGACAATTGCAGTTCAAACGACAGAAGCCCCGTGCGTGCAATGCAAGCCACGACGTCTTCGGTTGAAAAAGGGATGGGCCGCGTAAGGATAGAAGTGTCGCCGAGCAGGTTCATGCACGACCCCCGACCTTCGCGACGCTCGGTGCGACGTGTTCTACGGATTCGAGATAGGTCTGAATCGTCTCGCGTACATCGGTCTTTAGCTGAAACGGATTCATCCCGGCATAGTTAGCCTGAGTGATCGCGGGCAGCTTGGTAACGACGACCCGGCCCGGCCGAAGGAACGGCGAGCCACGCGGTGGCATTCGTTCGTTGCCCGCGATGGCCAGTGGCACAACCGGAACGCCCGTTGCCTGCGCTAAGCGGAACGCCGATCCGTGAAACGGCCCGATCCGCCGCGAGCCCGACCGTGTGCCTTCCGGGAACGCCGCAACCGTGCATCCCTCGGCCAACAGTTGCGAACCATCGCGCACAAAGTCCTCGTGCGACATCTCGCGAACCTTCAGATACCCCGCAACGCGCACCAGGCCACCCATGATCGGTACGCGCGCCGGCCAGATGTTGACGACCTGCACCAGCTCCAACGGTAGCAGAGACATCAGAAATCCATCCGATGAAGACCGATGGTTTGCCACAACCACGAACGGTGGTTGCAAGTTCGGTTCGGTATCGACGTAACGCACACGAATCAACGGCCAACTGCACCAAAGTATACCGCGGCCATAATGCGTCAGTGACCGGCGAATCAGCCTGCTCTTACGCCGGCGGTCCCGAGTCACAAGATAGTGGAAGTTAACGTAGAGCGTCGCCAACACACCGAACACCACCGAGTACAACGGCGCGATCGTCCAGAACTGCAGGTTCAGCCAAACGGTCTTCAAGTGAAACGACATCGGCAATCGAATCGCTGACAGGAGTGGTGGCGAAACAGCAGTCGTCACGACTGTCAGGCCTTGTTTTGCTCGGTACGGATCAGGATTAAATAATTGTAGAGATCTTGCAGCGACCGGATCGCCCGCACGCGTTCGTCGTCGCGCACCTGCACGCTGAACCGCTTTTGAATGGCGGCCACGAGGTCGACGATGTCGAGGCTGTCCAGACCCAGGTCACCAAAGATTTGAGCCTCGGGCGTCAGCTTTTCGCGATCGATCTCGAACGAATCGGCGAACACGTCATTCACGGCCTGAACCAGTTCTGCGTCGGTCATTCCCAGTGTGCCCTTTACGTGCGGTTGCGCGGAATCGATGTAAGTCTAACGGTGACGCAAAGATGAGGCAAATCGACTCACAACTCAATCCCTCAGTCGCCCACGGGTTTCAATTGCCGAACGACACCCCACCCGTATAATCGAACGACGGCGCGGGAAGAGCGTTTCGGAGCATGGAAAGGGTAGATCGTTGGCCGACGAAAAACCGGGAATTGCATTGGTGTTAGGTGGCAGCCGCGGCATTGGCCGGGCCACTGCGGTCCGTTTGGCTAAGGCTGGCTTTGAGATCTGGCTGACCTATCGCAGCAACCACACGGAAGCGCAGGCGACGCAAAGTCAGATTGAATCGCTCGGTCGTCGCTGCGAGTTGCTGGCGTTCGACGTTGCCGACCACGCCGCCGTCGTCGCGGCATTGCAACCGAAGGTCGAAGAGACCGCCCCTGCAGTCGTCGTCTACAACGCCGGCATCACGCGCGACAACCTGATGGTCTGGATGAAGCCGGAGGAATGGACCGACGTCATCCGGACAGATCTCGATGGCTTTTACAACGTCATCAACACGGTTCTGTTCGCCATGATCCGGGCGCGTAAGGGTCGAATTATCGCCGTGTCGTCGGTGTCGGGCGTCGTGGGCCAAGCGGGTCAGGTAAACTATTCGGCCGCCAAGGCCGGATTGATCGGCGCATGCAAGGCGCTGGCCCGCGAGGTGGGCAAGCGAAACATCTGTGTGAATGTTGTGGCCCCGGGATTGATCGAAACGGACATGACAGAGAACCTGCCCAAAGAGCAAATTTTGCCCATGATCCCCTTAGGGCGCATCGGCAAGGTAGACGACGTCGCATCCGTCATCGAATTTCTCTGCCGCGAGCCAAACATGTACATTACGGGCCAGGTCATCGGCATCAACGGTGGGCTCGCGACCTAACGAGCGGCCACCAGCGAGGTCTGCGGTTAATCTGAGATTTCCAGATCGAGGCAGATGAAGACTTACGATTCCATTGTCGTTGGCAGCGGCATCACGGGACTGACCGCGGCGCGCATCCTGTCGCAGCTAGGCAAGAAGGTATTGCTACTGGAAAAGGCTCCGATTCTGGGTGGTTCACTAGCGCGATTCCGTCTGGGTGGCGTGCCGTTCGACGTGGGCTTCCACTTCACGGGCGGCTTCAACGACGACCGCAATGGTGTGCTCGACGTTATGCTCTCGCTGCTGGGTGTGCGCGATCACATTCGACCCCTCTACTTCCCGCGCGACGCGTCGCATCACATGTACTTTCCGGACGCGAAGTTCGACTATTCCATCCCCTGTGGCACCGCGATCGTCCATGAAAAGCTGAAGCGCGATTTTCCGAAACGCGCCGACGGCCTCGACAAATACTTCTCTCGTTTCGACGCCGTCATCAAGGCGACGCCAACGCTGGAAGTCAGTGGGTTTGACGAGTTCCCCCCACCGTTGGAGGACGACCGCATCACGCTGCAGTCCGTGTTGGACGAATACGTGCCCGGCGACCGCATCCTGCAGACGATCCTCGGTGGGCTGTGCATGTGCTACGGTTCGCGGCCGGACGAGGTGTCGTTCTCGACCCACTGCCGCGTAAGCTACGGCCTGCACGAATCACTGGCCCGCACGGAAGAGGGTGGTGACGCGTTCGTCGACGCGCTCGTCGACGTGCTCAGGCAGGACGGTGTTGACATCCGCACGCGTACGACAATCGCGGCGTGCACAGACATCCAGGGCCGCAAGGTCGGCCGGTTCGTTCTCACCGACGGTAGTGAGGTCGTCGCGCAGAACTGCATCTTCACGATCCACCCGAACGCAATTGTCGATGCGCTTCCAAAAGAGAATCTCTCCAAAGCCTTCCGTGACCGGGTGGCCGACTTTGAGACGACCAACGGCTTCTTCACTCTCTACGGAACACTCGACACCGCAATCGCCGGCAACGGACCTGCGACGCTCGCATCGATTCTGCCGGGAACGGATCTGAATGACATGCTGACCTGCCATTCGCCAGAACCCGTCGACGGCCCGATGATGGTGTTGCGCAGCATGGAAAAGAAAGCTAACGGAACGCCCGTTCACACGATGACAGCGTTGGAAGTGGCGTTCACGCAGACAACTGACCGCTGGTTTGATACGAAGCTCAAGCGCCGCCCACCGGAGTATTACGCGTACAAGAACGAGCGAACGAAGTCGGTGATGGATCGCATCGAAGCACACATCCCCGATTGCCGCGGCGCAAAGATCATCGACTCGGCCAGCAGTCTGACATACCGCGATTA
>JBBRHE010000084.1:0-14101 GCA_038223165.1 Tepidisphaerales bacterium | reverse complement strand
TTATAAAAAACCCCCCCGGTGGGCGGCCACCCACCCCCCCCCCCCCCCGAACTGGTTGTAAGTTATGGAAACGAACTAGTCAGCCCCACCACCGGGGAGGAAGCCTTCCAGCTTCCGCGCCCGCACGGGGTGCTGGAGCTTTCGGATCGCTTTGGCTTCCACTTGACGCACGCGTTCGCGAGTTACTTTGAAGATGCGGCCGACTTCTTCGAGCGTGTAGGTGTAACCGTCACCAATCCCATACCGGAGCTTGATGATCTCACGCTCACGGTAGGTAAGCGTTTTGAGGACCTGCTCGATCTTGTCCTTGAGCATTTCCTGCGTCGCGCTTTCCACCGGGTTGTCGGCCTTCTCGTCCTCGATGAAGTCACCGAAGTACGAGTCTTCCGATTCACCGACCGGGCGGTCGAGGCTGATCGGATGCCGGCTGATCTTGAGGACGCGGCGCGTCTCAGAGACCGACATCTTCGCCCGCTTGGCGATTTCCTCGATGGTGGGCTCGCGGCCGAGCTCCTGCATCAGGCCCTTGCTGATGTTGCGCAGCTTGGACATCGTCTCGATCATGTGGACCGGGATACGGATGGTCCGGGCATGGTCGGCGATGGCTCGCGTAATCGCCTGGCGAATCCACCACGTGGCGTACGTGCTGAACTTGTAGCCGCGGCGGTATTCGTACTTGTCGACGGCACGCATCAATCCAGTGTTGCCTTCCTGGATGATGTCCAGAAAGCTCAGCCCGCGGTTGCGGTACTTTTTGGCGATGCTGACGACGAGGCGGAGGTTACCACCCGACAGCTTGCGCTTGGCGTCTTCGTACTTAAAGTAGATCTTGCGGATCTGCACCACGCGCTTGTGCAGGTCCTGAGCGTTCTCGAGGACGAGGTCTTCGAGGCCAGAAAGCTCTTCCTGGCAGACCTCGAGGTCTTCGCCGGGGTCTTTGATCTTCTGCAACTCAGCGATACGCTGTTCGAGCTCGACCATCTTGGTCGAAATCGACGCCAGCTTCTTCATCAGCGGCGTGACCTTGCTCGTGCGCAGCGAGAGCTCTTCAAGCAGCTTGACACTACGACGACGACGCCGGCGGATGGCGAGCAGGAGCTCGTCGGTCGATTGCTTATTCTTGGCCGAACGCAGGCTTTCCCAGTCGTCGCGATTGCGCTGGAGCATCTTGCGCGTGCTGGTCAGATTCAGCGGGATGCGCTCACCGATCGTGCCCTTGTCGGCCTGATCCTCAGCGGTGCTGATCTTCATCGTGCGGTCGAACGGCAGGTCACCGTCGTCGACCTGCTGCAGGATTTCGACAGCGCTCTGCAAACAGTAGTCGCTCTCAAGCACCTTCGAGCGGAAGATCTTGCGCGTAATTTCAATCTTCTTGGCGAGGTGAATTTCCTCGGGGCGCGTCAGCAGGGGGATCTCGCCCATCTGCGTGAGATACATGCGGACCGGATCATCGATGCGCTTCGTCGACGCCTCGGCCAGCTCGGCCTCGAGGTTCATGTCCAGGACTTCACCCTGGTCATCGACGATCGGCTCGATCTCTTCCTCTTCGACCTTCTTCTTGCGCGGCTTGGGGACCTTGACGAAGTCGCCGATGTCTGATTCGTCGATGAGACGAATATTCATCTCATCGATCGTCATCAGCAACGAGTCGAGCTTGTCCGGTGAAACGACCTCGTCGGGGAGCTTTTCGTTCAACTCCTCGTAGGTGAGGTATCCACGGCTCGTGCCAAGTGCGAGGATCGCGTTGACGCGGTTCTCCACTTCTTCGGGGGACCCTGATCCAATCAGGGGAGTATCGACGACAATGACGGGGGCATCCTTCATAATTCTCGCAAATCCAATCCTCGCCAAACGCATGGCAAGGCCAACTTTCCGAGCCCGGGCCAAGGACATCAGGTTCGTTCCTGATCCCTGTAACGAGGGCATAAACGCTATTCAGTTTTTCTGTCCGCCGTAGGGTGGGCACTGCCCACCTTGTACGGTGTTCAACAAACAACGGTGGGCAGTGCCCACCTTACGAACTGCACATTCAATCATCCCCGCCGCATATCCGGGCGACGGGCTTTTTCCTGCAATTGCCGTAACAGGTCCACTTCGGCCTGTTCGGGCAGGCGGTCGTCGTTCGTGCGACGCAGCGCCGACATCAATTTCTGACCTTCCTGCCGGATGCGCATCTCTTTCAGGTGCGCGATCGATTCGGTCAGGAACACATCTCGATCCACCAGCGACTCGGCCTCTTCGACCAGTTCGACCGCCAGTTGCATCAGGCCCTCGTCACCAAGGTCACCCAGGAACTCATTGAATACCGGCTCACCTTCATCGCGTTGGTGCTGCCAGAACTTTTCGGCCAGCTTCTGCCGACCAAACTCACTGAAATCGACTAAGCCGATGTCCCGTTGAACCTTGTCCCATCGACTGGGCTCGATCAGCAGGACACCCATAATCCATCGTTCCGCACGGTCACGGGCCGTCATTGGACCGCGTGGCGGTTGGTAAGCTGGCTCACCAACAGGCTCTGCTGGCATCTCCGGTTGCCGCATCGGCTTTGACCGGACGGAACCGGGTCGGGCTCGACCGAAGCGTTGGTTGAGCACGTCGGTCGGGATATCCGTCATCCGACTGACCCGCTGCAAGGCCATGCCCCAGCGGACGGTGTCGACTGGTCCGGTCCCACGGGCGACGGCCAACTCTTCTAAGTACTGCTCGACGGCTTTCTGTTTTGCGGTCAGGTCGTCGGTTTCACCGAACTTTTCCGACAGCAACTTCCACTTGAACGATAGCGCGTCGGCGGCGCTATTCAAGACTTTTTCGAACCCTTCGGCCCCGTATTTCAACAAATATTCGTCCGGATCGAGGTCCTCCGGCAACGACGCGATTGCGATCTCGACCGGTTGCGTGAGGAACAAACTCACGGCCCGGTTGACGGCCATGTCACCGGCAGCGTCGGCGTCGAAGAGCAGCACGATCTTGGACGCGAACCGTCGCAGCAGGTTCACGTGCTGCTCGGTCATCGCGGTGCCCAGGATCGACACGACGTTCGACACGCCGTACTGATGGGCCATTACGACGTCGGTGTACCCTTCGACGACCGCGACCGTGCCCGTCTCAACGATCTTCTGCCTGGCCAAATCCAGCCCGAAGACCGACCGGCTCTTGCTGAACAACGGCGTTTCCGGGCTGTTCAGGTACTTGGCGGGGTCTTCCGACCCGGGCATTACTCGGCCACCCAACGCGATCGTCTGACCCGTCTCGTTTCGGATCGGAAACATCAACCGATTGCGAAACGTGTCGTAATGCCCTTCATCGTTCGTCCGTGGCTTGACGAGGCCACCAGCCGCGAGCAGGGCGGGTGGGAACTTTTTCATCGCCGGCGACCGCAGCAGGGCGTCCCAGGCAGCCGGGGCGACACCGATGCGGAAGCGCTTGACCGACTCGTCGTTAATGCCGCGTTGCTCGAGATACTCCCGAGCGGGGCGGCCAAGTTCAGCTTGAGCGAGCTGGTTTTCAAAGAACATTACAGCGGCCGCGTGGGCGTCGAGCAGTTGCTGACGTTCACCCGACTTTTCCTTCGAGACCCCATACTTGGGCATCTCCAGCCCGGCGGCTTCACCGAGCTGCTTCATCGCGTCGATGAACGGGAGCAAGTCCCGTCTCATCACGAAGTCGATTACATTCCCACCGGCCTTGCACCCGAAACAGTGGAAGTACTGCCGTTCGGGGTCCACATTGAAAGACGGCGATTTCTCGGTGTGAAACGGACACAAACCCAGGTACTTACGTCCCTGCCGTTTCAGCGCAACCGTCCTGCCGACGACTTCGACAATGTCGACCGCAGTTAAAACTGCGGACTTGAAGTCACCCGATCCCGACGATCGCTTAGAAGCATCAGAAGCCACTGCTCACCGCGGGTTTGCAGGCCAATTGCCCTGCACCACCCCTTGAAAAGGAGAGCCCGTCGGTCACGGGTTCGTTACAACATCAACGCTCTTCAAACGCCTATACTTCAACGACTTACCGCGGTGGTGAAGCAGCGCAAATATAGCACCACCAATCGTACCGGTCAATTGGCCCCAAGGGCGTCGTTCCCTAACCTGATTGAAGTCATAAACTTATGAAATCATCCTGTCTGTGGCTGTGGGTCCCGATCTCATGATCTTCCACTCGAAGATACACGACAAATCGCACTTCGTCCTATGATTTTTTGCGATTGCATGAGTCAATGCCAGCTACGGCACCTTGTTAACGGAATAATCCTTATGATCGGGGTCGATCATATCGGATACCAACCCGACGGAGGCAAGACCGTCAAACTCTGCCCAGTTTACCGCAAAGCCCGTGGAACGGCGTAGGCGTGCACAGCTTAGCTGGGCACGCCTACGTCTATTCGTTCAGTGCAATTCTTACGCGATCGCGCGACTGTGCTCTTCTAAACGTTGAACGAGCTCGGGCGCCTCTTCTTCCCGATCCCCCACCGAACTCGTCCAGACTAGGGATTCATTCTTCGCGACCGCCCGTTCGATCCGGCGGCAGGCGCTGATCACTGTGCTATGGTTGCGCTTGCCCATGCGCGTCCCGATTTCCGGGAAGCTCAGCTTGGCCGTTTTGCGGATGAGGTACATCGCGATGCTGCGGGCGAGACTGATCGTCCGTTGACGCCGGCCTGACATCAGGTCCTTGGATTCCAAACCGAAATAATCGCAGACCGACTGCAGCACGTTTTCCGGCTTCACGGGTTGTACGAGCTGGCGGTCCAAATCGCCTAACGCCTGCTGGGCGAGCGTCACGTCTGCCTGCTGGCCACCCACCTTCACGTGGGCGGCGATCCGGACGATAGCGCCCTCCAGTTCACGCACGTTCTGCGTCACCCGGCGGGCGACCCAGCTGATGACCTCTTCACTCAATTCCAACCGGCTTCGCAAAGACAACGAACGCAAAATCTCGCAGCGGGTGGCGTAGTTGGGGGCGTCGATCCGGACGACCATCCCACTGACGAACCGGTTGATCAGTGATTCACCAAACTCCTCGATCATCTTCGGGTGTTCGTCGCTGGCCAAAACGACCTGACGGCCCATGGCTTCGATCGCGTTGAACGTGTGCAGGAACTCTTCCTGCGTCGCCTTCTTTCCGCCCAGGAAGTGCACGTCGTCGATCACGAGCAGGTCCAGGTCGCGCATCCTTCGGCGGAAGGCGTCGAGCTTGTTGCTCCGCAGGGCCAATAAAAACTCGTTCGTGAACTCTTCACCCGTCAGGTACATCCAGCGCTTGGTCGGGTGGTGCTCGATGAATCGCTTGCACAACCCTTGCAACAGGTGGGTCTTACCGAGCCCGCACGAGCCGTGAATGAACAGCGGGTTGTACTGGGCACCGGGGAACTCGGCGACGTAAAGGGCGGCGTTGTACGCGAGCTGATTGCTCGGCCCGACGACGTAACTCTCGACGTCGTGACGCAGGCGCGGGCGATGCGAGTAGAGGCTGGTCGCCGACAGGTCGTTTGTGGGTTGTGCCGAGGGGGCCGCAGGGTGAGGCAGAGTGCGCATCACCGGCAACGTCGAGATGGCGTTGGCAGCGCGACGCACTTCCTGTGCGACGGCGGCGGCACCCTGGGCGCGGATCGAGGGCCGCATGGGCGTCGACTCGTTGGCGGGCACGCCTTCGGCTTTCTTGAGCGCGGCTTCGACCTCGAACAGTTCCGGCACGACGTTGAATCGCACCGTCAACGGGCCACCGAGCACCTCGTGGGCGGCTTCCTGAATAGGGCGGTTAAAATGGGTGCCGATCCAATCACTGATGAAATCGTTGGGGACGGCGATCTCCAGGCCGTCCTGCTTTAAGTCCAAGCGGGTTGAGTTGTTAAACCAAACATGAAAACGTTGTTGTCCGACACGCTGGGCGATGGCATCTGCCAACCGCGCCAGCTGCAAGTCCTGGGCACCGATGCAGCTCACGGATCTACTCCTTCCGAACGATGCGCACCGAACGCCGCGCGTTAACGCGGACGAAGTGGCATCGCTACCCCGCGCATCACCTTCGTGGCGGGCCAGGCTGGCCCGTCCCCCTTGGCGACGTCGCGTTCCTGATCTGGCCATCGTTTTGCGATCGCATCCCTCCAGGAGCGAAGCGCAGACGACGATCCCCGTTCCCGCCGCGTGTCATGTTGGGTGCCGACCTGTGCGCAACACAAGCCGTCAACCGCCATGGCATTTCTCATTGCGGCGGAAAGGCATCCTGCCTGGTTGTCTCGTCCGTGAATCGCATCCGTGCGAAGTGTGAACAGCCCGATTGAACCTGCTCTTCAAACCAAACCGATTGCCCGGGCCAACGCTTCCCCGCGTTGACCGCTTAGCACAACCTTCAATCAGTGCTGACCATCCCTGAACTGTCGAGGCGAAATGTAAGTCGCTGCGGCAGTGCTGGCAAGGCAATCTTTATGGGATTTTCCGTTCACAACGTCCCAACCATCGGTAGCGTCTAGGCCAGCGCGTTAGGAAAATTCTTTATCAACCTCTGATGCACAGTTTTATCGGACTTGTGCAGAACTTGTGGACGAACTGACGGTCTTTATGCGGACCCAAGCCCGGCAAGTAAGGGGGCTTACCGCCGGCCCGTGCCAGGAAGCCATTACGGTCCGCGTTACTGCATGACGTGCGTCGGACGGACCAATCCGGAACGGCGCGGCGCTCTGAACAGGCGGGAGAGAGCAAAGCAGGGCATTGGCTGGCGGTTTGCCAGTCCTATGCATCCCGCCCGTAGTACTCTTCTTCCAAGCCTTTGAGCTTCTTTTCCAGCTCCACGTACTCGGCCTGCAGGCGCTTGCCTTTGCTTGCGTCCCTAAAGGTCGACACTTCCGACAGTTGAGACTGGTGCTGGCCCAGCGCGATCTCGGTGTCGGCAATCTGCTTCTCCAGGTCCTTCATCGAGAGCTTGCCGTATTGGCGGGCGTAGGGGTTGTCGTTCTTCTTGTTTGAGGGCGCAACCGGCTTGGGCGGTGGGGTGACCTTGGATGGGCTCTTGGACTGAGACTTGGATTGCGCCTTTTCCTTCAGCGCCTTGGCGTCCTTGGCTGCCTGCGCTTTTAACCGTTCCCTGGCGGCCCACTTGGAGTAATTGCCGTCGAAGTCATCCATGTCCGGAGGTGTGATCACGAACAGCCGGTTCACCGCGTGGTCGAGGAAATAGCGGTCGTGGCTGACGCAGATGATCGTCCCGTTGAACTCCTTGAGCATCTTTTCCAGCGCGCCGCACGACGCGATGTCGAGATGGTTCGTCGGTTCGTCGAGCACCAGCACGTTGGGCTTCTCCAGCAACAGTTCAGCGAGCCGCACCCGGGCGCGTTCACCACCGGAGAGCAGCTTGATCTGCTTGTACTGGTCTTCCCCACTGAACAGCAGGGTGCCGAGGATGTTGCGGACCTCCTGGTCCTTGGCACCACTTTCTTCCTGCACTTCTTCAAAGATGGTCAGCTCGGGGTCGAAGTTGCCGAGTGTCTGGTCATAGTAGCCAACGTTGAGGTTCGAGCCCCACTTGATAACGCCACTGTCGGCATCCATCTCGGCCAGCAGAACCTTGAGCAGTGTGCTCTTGCCCGCGCCGTTGGGCCCGATGATCCCGATGCGCTCGCCACGCGCGACCTCAAATTTCAGGTCTTTCCACAGCTTATTGTTCTCGAACCCCTTGGAGAGTTCCTTGACCGCCAGCACGCGATCACCGGCCCGCTGGTCGGTCTGGATGCTGACGTGGATGTGGGCCGACTTGGTGACCGCGTCGATCATCTTGTCGGACGACAGCAGGGCGTTGAGCCGCTTCTCGCGCCCCTTGGCTTGGCGGGCACGCTGACCGGCCTTAAACCTGCGGACGAATTCGTCCTGCTTGTCGATGTCGGCCTGCTGCTTCTCAAAGGCCCGCTGTTGCGACAACTCGTGCAGTTCCCGCTGGGTCTCGAAAGCGCTGTAACTGCCCGGATAACTGTTGATCTGCGACCGCGTCAGCCACGCGATGCGCGTCGCCAGCCGGTCGAGCAGGTAGCGATCGTGACTGATGATGATCGCAGCGCCATCGTATTGAAGGAGGTAGTTTTCCAACCATTCGATCGCAGTGAGGTCCAGGTGGTTCGTCGGTTCGTCCAGCAGCAGCAGGTCAGGTGCCGCAATGAGGATCTTCGCCAGCGCCAGGCGCGATTTCTGCCCACCACTCAGCGAGCCGACGCTCTGTTCCCACGTATCGCGACCCAGACCGACACCGAGCAGTGTCGCCTCCAGCTTATGCGTCCAGGCGTAACCCCCCGCGAGGTCGAAGTCGTGCTGCACGTCCTGATATTTTTCGAGAACCTTTTCAAGCTCGTCCCCTTCAACCTCGGCCATCTTGTGCTCAAGGTCGCGCAGCAGGTGGGCCAGCCGATGCAATTCTGCGAACGCCAGCTCGGCCTCGTCCATGACGGTGTTGTTCTGGTCGAACACCGGGTCCTGCGTCAGGTGGCCGACCTTGGTGCCCTTGTTGACGACGACGGTGCCCAGGTCGGGCTTTAATTGGCCGGTGAGCATCTTGAAGATGGTGCTCTTGCCCGCTCCGTTGTCCCCGATGAGCCCGAGGCGTTCACCGCGGTCGACGATGAGATTCAGGTCCTTGAAGATCACGCGATCGCCAAAGGTCTTTTCGATGTTGGATAACGATGCTAAAGCCATGATGGAAATTCGTTGTAACCGCAGAGATGCAGAGGCGCAGAGAAAAACGGGACGAGAAACAGCGATGCGAAACGGAAGCGAGTGTGTGCTATGTCAAATCAACCACCATCTGCTTTGGACTTCTCTGCGACTCTGCGTCTCTGCGCCCCTGGGGTGAACTACTCTTCTTCCTTCGACGTCGAGCCAAGCTCGTTCAGGTGTTGCTCCAGATGGCGGACCCGGTCGAGGAGTTCGGGCAGGTTTTGCCAGACGACGTAGACCCTTCGGGCCTGGGCGATCGGCAACGCTGGCACACCCATGACAGCGGTCTGGTCCGGAACATCGTTGATGACCATCGATCGCGCCGCGACCGTGACGTTATCGCCGATTTCCAGGTGCCCGCCAACCCCGGCTTGTCCCGCGATCGTCGCGTGGTGTCCGATCGTCGCGCTGCCGGCGATGCCCGTCTGGGCCACGAGCAGTGAATAAGCTCCGATCTTGGCACCATGCCCGATCGCAACCAGCTTGTCGAGCTTGCTGCCGTTGCCGACCACCGTACTGCCCATGGCCGCCCGGTCGATGGCACAGTTGGCGCCGATCTCGACATCGTCACCAATCACCACGTTGCCCACCTGTGGGATCTTATGATGCTCACCTTTGTACGTCGCGAAACCGAACCCGTCGGCCCCGATGGTTGTGTTCGCATGCACGATCACACGGTCACCGAGGATGCAGTCGTCATAGACGACCACGTTTGGATGCAACACACTACCCCGCCCGACTTTCGCCCGCGGCCCGACGTAGACACCCGCGTACAGAATCGCCCCTTCACCAATGGTCGCGGTCGGGTCGACAAACGCCTGCGGATGGATGCCCGCATGCGGGTGCCGGCGAAACCCATGCAGGATCGTCGCTGCCAGCGCGTAACCGTAATAAGGCTCGTTCATGCGCAGCAAAGCGGCTTTACCGTTGCTGGTCACCTGCGGCTTGACGATCACCGCCGCGGCTTGGGTCGTCTCCAGATGCTTGCCGTAGCGCGGGTTAGACAGGAACGCGACCTGGCTGGGTCGACCCTCCTGGATGGAACTGACGGAGTCGACGGTAATCGCTGGATCACCAACGAGTTCGGCCCCAATGCGTTCAGCGAGTTCTTTCAGCGTCAAGGTCACGTTCTGAGCCTCCGGACCGTCGATAGTACCCGACAATTGCTCCCGAACGAACCGGCGCGCGCCCGATCCGTGCGCTTGACAGTCGACGCAGAATTGCCACACTGTCCAACCCGGCCAACAGGGCCGCCAAGCGCGCAGCCGTAGCTCAATTGGATAGAGCTCCTGACTACGGATCAGGGGGTTGGAGGTTCGAACCCTCCCGGCTGCAATCTTCCTCAAGTCCCCTTTCATTTTTCCAAGAGCACGTTCGCTAGTGATCCCAGCCAGTGGCAGGCGTCACTGATATATATTCGGTCGTCACATGGCAAATCCGGATTGACCGTCACAGTGGCCTGGTCGCATCGACACGACTGCGGAAAGGTTTCAGTCGAACAGGGGGCCTTCACCAACTTTTAACATACCGGTCACGCTTTCCATACGTGCTCGACTACACTACGGCACGTTAGCCATCCGGCAACGCCGCACGCCTCGTCAGAGGCTTCCGCGGCTTGGGAGCACGGGAATCACACAATTGAACGCAAACATACACGCCGGCGTGACAGGAAGTCATTGCGCGCCGGGGGAAAGGCAAGTCTCATGGATCGAAACACGCTCGTCCGGGCCACGTCCCGGACACGCTCGGCATTCACACTGGTCGAACTACTGGTGGTTATTGGAATTATCGCTTTGCTGATCGGCATTTTGCTGCCAGCGCTGCAAAAGGCGAAGGACTCGGCCAACACGCTCAAGTGCTCCGCCAACCTGCGCAGCGTCGGACAGGGTCTGGCGATGTACGTCACCAACTACAAGCAGACGTTCCCTGCGTCCTACTTATATATCGGTCATGCGATCAACGGTAACACGCAGACGCCCACGACGGGCGATGCAGGCTACATCCACTGGTCGTCCTACCTTTACGGCAACAAGACCTCCGGCGAACCGACTGCGCCGTCGTCTTTTCTCTGCCCGTCGATTGAAAAGGGCGGCCTCCCGCCTACCAACACCACAAACGACAACCTTGACGGTGGGCAGGATAACGAGGTCGCCGGCGTCGTCGATCTACAAGCGCCGCGGATGGCCTACACGTTGAACGAGGCGATCTGCCCGCGCAACAAGTTTCGCACGAACATGCCGAACACCGTTCGTCCATCGGTTTATGTGCGTGCGGGTAAAGTCAAGAAGTCGGCCGAAACGATCCTCGCGACCGAGTTTACGTTTGTCTGGAACGTCGTGTCCGCACCGGGCGCCGGGGGCGGCGGTGCCGTGGTGTCCAAGAGCCACCGGCCGGTCCATGGTTTCAAGGCGATCGCGACTGGTGCTTATGACATGAACTCCGTTGGGCCGAGCTTTAACCCCTTGCTTCCCGCAATCGAGAAGTGCACGGCGACGGACCTCGTCAACGACCCTGAGGGGCAGTTCACGACGCCGGGGTCCGCCGAGGCTTCGTCGCGACTGAACTGGGTTGGACGCAACCATGGGCGGAAGAAATTCGACGCACAGAATCGGGATGCCCGCACCACAAATTTCCTCTACGTCGATGGACATGTGGAAAACAAGAGAATTTACGAGACAGTCGGCCCGGGCAGCCAATTCCAATGGGGCGAGAAGCTCTATAGCGGTGTCCCGAGCGACGACGTCCAACAGTAGTACTTGAATAGTTAGACATGCGTATCACGCGCGGACGTGGGTCCGCGCAGTACGGCCGGGATGTTCCTGGCCGGGAGAAAGGTAAGCACAAAGGCCGCACCGCAAAGCGGGAGCGGCAGACGAGGGAGACATGATGAACGACCGAACGAAGATGCTTCGCGCCACAGCGGCGATTTCCCTGGCAGTGGCCACAGCCGCGCAGGTCGCGTATGCCGGAACATCCACGCCACCTGCAAGTGCAGTCCGCACGGGCTCAGACGTGCCAACCATCTCGCTGAGCGGTTCGACCGCCATGCGAAATTTCACAATCAGCACCGGCATCACGGCACTGACGCCCAACGCCGGCAACTCGATCACGTTTGGCGAGATCGGGTCTGAGGTTATCTACGGCGACACGATCGGTGGCACCGGAGCCTTCACCGGCCTGCAATTCGGCAAGCAGGACTTCACGACCGTCGACACGACGAGCGGCAACAGCCAAGTCCACTCAGCAATCCGGCTCGAGTGGCACGAACAGGGTTCCGTCGAAGGAATTCTTGAGCTGGCCGATGGACAGATCGACGAAAACATCATCGGTAACTTGTCCTACAACCCTACCAGCGGCAACGGTACATACGTCAATCGCAATAAATGGTTCGGCACCAGCCCACAGGGCCCAGCGGCTGGTAGTGCCCCGATTAGTGGTCACTTCCTCGGCGTCCAGACGAGCGACACCACTCGTGTCGCCACCGCCCAGAATCGCGTCCAGATGGCCATCTCCGACGTTACGGCCACTCAGGGGTTCGCCAAGGGTGGCACCGTGTTCAACAATAGCGGCACGCTCAACGCTATCCCGACGCAAAACGGTTACGGCAAGGGGAACCCGTTCCTGAAGAGCGCGGGGCTTGGCTCGGCCAGCGCGCGTCGTCAACTGAATGATCAGGAAGTCCTCAACTTTTCGACCGGCAAGATTGATCCCGGCACGGGCACCAATTACGTCGGAGGCAATCCGGGTGAGAACGGTGGCATTAACAACCTGACGAACAAGACCGTCGCCATTACTGCGACGACGTTCGCCGCCAACCCAGGCACCGGTCTGACGCGCATCAACCGGACCGACGCCCAGTGGCTCCAATCGACCGGCCGCCTGGCCAACGGTGCCGACTTCAACTCGACGACCCGCGACGTCAACAGCGGCACGCTCAACGTCGCTGCGGTCAACGTAGGAATCGACCCATCCTTCGCCGTCGGTGAGAACGACACCGGTAACGGCAACAACGCCACCGGTGGCACGGACCAGATCGTGGTTGGCGCGAACATCACGTTCTCCAACAAGACCGCAGGTGGCAGTCAGCTCCGTCCGACCGTTCAGAACAGCCGCATGGCCGTCGGACATCTGTCGATCAGCGACGTGATCGGCACGGCTCGCGACAACACTAACAGCCGCCCGCTGCGTGCGCTGGATTACCGCGACGATGCGAACGACGTGTCGGATAGTTCCAACAACGCGACGTTCGGCTACAACGACCCAGGCACGGGTGCCTTTACGCGCGTCAGCGCTGCCAACATCGTGTCCGGTCAGTACGTCCTGTATCAGAACGAGACCTACGTGACCGTCAAACGCGCCGATGCAGCCCAATACTCTCAGGACTTGATCAAGGGTGACAACAGCGGCAACGACGTCAAGGACTTCCGCGACAACATCCTCAACTCGGTCGCCACGTTCGGCTTGGGCTCAAGCGTGAACAACCCCGCCGACGCGCTGGTCGCCACCAGCTTCATCCTGCCGCAGTTCATGTCGGTGAAGAAGGATCGTGACGGGATTAACCAGTCGGTAACCAACACCGGCCTCAATGTGGCCCAGCAGGGCACCTTCCTCGGCCTCACCGCCACGGCGACGGCCTTCAATACGGCCGACCCGGCAACAGTGACGACCGGCTCGAGCAGCACGTATGGCAACAACACCAAAGGCTTCACCGTCGGTGGCAGCGCAATCGCCACTTCCGGTGGCGCTATCGCGATCAATACCGACAACTACCTCTTTGGCGACTTCCGCCAGACGTCCGGTGGCGAGGGGGTTCGCGACCTTAGCGACCTGGACATCGCCCGCCAGGCGCAGGCAGCGCTCGTCAACGGGGCCGGGCTCACCAACCACTGGGATGACGCTGCGGACCTCAACAGCCGGGTTGTCGCTGGTGCGCCCGCCGCGTTGGGCTTTGCCGCGAAAAAGGGTGACCTGATCGCCTTGGGCGACTACGACTCGGACGGCGACTTTGACGGCAAAGATTTGTACCGCATGGCCCGGGGAACCGCTTTGTCCGACGCCAGCGGGACCGGCTTCACCGACGGCAAGTTAACCGTCGCATCCGGCGCGACGTTCGGCGACCAGCTGCGCAACGGCGTTCTCCGCAAGAACGCCGCACTCGACATGCTGCAGTCCACGGCTTCAGCCCAGCAGAAAATCGACGCCCGGTCAAATGCCATCAACGATGCCGCAGGTGTCAACGCCTTCAACAAGTTCGACGTCAATCGTGACGGCATCGTCAATCGCCGTGACTTTGGCATCGTCGACGCGTTCGTCGGCAAAGACTACCGCAATCTGGACCATCAGCTTGCTGCCGTGGTGGCGACCAACTTCACTACAGACGGCACGCGGTTCATCGGTGACCC
>JBBRHE010000083.1:0-14202 GCA_038223165.1 Tepidisphaerales bacterium | reverse complement strand
ATTCGACAACAGTGGCAATATCAATGATCGGTTGCTTCGACGGGGGGTACGGGCGTGCTTGAAGTCGACCCGGGCCCCTGGGTCCCAATGCCGCTGCGACGAACGGGGCAGTGGGGTCGAGCGATTCGCGGATCATCACGGCGCCGATCGCGCGCGAACCGTCGGTGCCCGGCAAGGTCACGCGCGCCAGGATCTGCCCGTCGCCATCGAGCATCTGGTGAACGAAGTGGAACGAATCCACTCCACTCCACGCCCCCCACCCAGCGGCCGACACCGAGAACGCGCCGGTTTCATCCTTGACCATGCCCGCGACGCGCGACTTGCCGACATCCGACGATCGCCACGGCCAGGTGAGTGCGGCGCCCTGCGTGCCAGCAGCCGATGCAACGGCCGGGGAAACGGTCGCGCGGACCACGTCAGTCAGCGGAATCGTCTTCGCGGGTTGGCCCGGTGGGGCTATCGTCAACGAACCGTCCGCGGCGATCGTCACGTCACCGCTAAGCACCTTGCCGTCGGGCAGCGCAACCTCACCGGCGATGCAAGGCGCACCCACCAGTGCGAGTAGCAGGCCGCAGTGGCATGTCAATCGTCGGACGTTCACGTCAACTCCATTGTCGGTTGTTGGGCCGGCCCGCTGTTGCTAGTTGCGCGAAGCCTCGTCGCGTTGTTTCTGCAGGATCGGCTCGGCGAGTTCTCGCGCGTTGCCGATCAGTTCCCGCCGGGCCGTTTCCGCGGCATCCTGCTGGCCTTCAAGCTGTACGCGATGGCGGCGGAGTTGCTCGATTTCCGCCTGCCGCTTCTCGACGGCGTCGAGTTTTGCGTCCAACTCGGGTGACTTCCCTCGCAGCGCCTGCAGTTCGCGATTCTCGCGCGCCCAGTTGACGCGCCACGCCGCCACGTCGCGCTCGACCAGCGCTACGTCAATCTTCTGCCGGGCCTCGTTGAGCGCGGCGTCCGTGACGCCCGGCTTAATCGCCTCCGCGTATACGGCCCATGCTTCCGAGACGCCCTTGGTGGCTTCGATGTATTGAGCGACGACGGCAATCGACTCAGGTGCTGCTTGCTGATATTCACGAGCAGCCCACTGTTCAGTCGGCGCGGTGCGTGCCTGCTCCATCCTCGCCCGAATGCGATCCTTCCAGCGTTCACGCCCCTGGATCATCCTTTGAGCTTCGCTCCGCGCTTTCCACCCGGCCTGCTGATCCCCCTTTTCAAACGTGGCTGCGACGCTTTCCCAATCTGCCACGTACCCTTCCATCCACTTCTTGGCTTCGGCCACGTCGGCGGTGGCGATATCACCCGCTTCCTTGGCGTTGAACTCAATCACACCGACCGATTCACGGCCTTCTTCTGCGAATCGTCTGGCTTCGGCCGCCAGCTTCTGCATTCGCTCCGTGTCTTGCGCTGACACGCTGTGCGCGCCAGCCAAACCAAGCATCACCGACAACGTTAGAATCAATCCTCGGCCCATCGTGCCTCCTGCGCCACCGTAAGTATACATCTCCATACTGCGGCCACCACTTCGGCGTTGAGATGAGATGGCCAGACCGGGGCGCGAGGAAGCCCACCGATCTCGGTGATGCTCGATCGATTGGCTGCATAAACCGAGCTGACGTGTTCCTTAAAGCGGTCGCTAGGCGTAGCTGCCACCACCGGACGTGATGCCGCGCGCGGCACGGGCAGCCTCGCGCTCTTTGGCGACGCGGGCTTCGTAACCACTGGCCCGATACGCAGCGAGCGGGTCGGCCTCGAGGTTGCGGCTCTTGCGCCACTGGGTCAGCAGGGGTTTCACATCCGTGAAGAACGCGTCTTTCAACAGCGTCTCGGCGGCGACGATGTCGCGATTGGCTTGCGCGTCCTGCAGCTTCTTTCGGTCGACCAGGCACGCCTTGGCGAACAGTTCCTGTGCCGTGGTCACCGTCTGGATCATCGCTTCGATCTTCGGCTTCATGTTGTGCGACTGGTCGACCATATACGCGATCTGCGACACGTCGGTGCCATGGATCTCGGCGGCGTTGCGGATCTCGTGGAAGATGCGGAAGACGGCGTAGGGGTCGATGCTGCCGAGTGTGAGATCGTCGTCGGCATATTTGCGATCATTGAAATGGAAGCCGCCGAGCATGCCCTCGTCGAGCAAAAGAGCAACGATGTGCTCGATGTTGGCACCGGGCAGGTGATGACCCGTGTCGACCAGCACTTTGGCGTTCGGGCCCGCTTCCTTGGCCAGCAGGTACGCCATGCCCCAGTCGGCGATGTCGGTGTGATAGAACGCCGGCTCGAACGGCTTATACTCGACGAGCATCGTCATGCCCTTGGGCATCGCGTCGTGCCATTGCCGCAGCGCGCCTTGCAGGCGCTTTTTGCGCGAGACGATGTCGTCCTGACCTGGGTAGTTCGTGCCATCGGCGAACCAGAAGCTCAGCAGGTCGGAACCGACCGCCTTGCCGATCGCGATGCAGTCCTGCACGTGCCGACTCGCATGCGCGCGGGCCTGTGGGTCGGGGCTCGCTGCCGAGCCGAATTTGTAGACCTGGTCCTGGAAGAGGTTCGGGTTGATCGACCCGATCTTCACACCATGCTTCGCTGCGACGCTCGCGGTCTGCTGCGCGTCGACACCGACCGAGAAGTCCCACAGCACGTGGACCGCCACCGTCGGGCAGCACGCGGTGTACTTGTGCACCGTGCCGGCGTCGGCGAGTTTCTCGTCGATCGTGCTCGCGGCGGCGGCTTGGACGAACTTACCGAAGCGCGTCCCCGTGTCGGCATAGCCCCAACTGGGCGTCTCGATCTTGAAGTCGTTGAGCAGGTTGATGACGTGGTCTTGGTTGTTCATATTACTTGCTCCTCAGTGGAAAGATCACCGCAGAGGCGCGGAGGGAGGATCACAGAGAAACGCGGAGGAATCGAAGCAATCTTTTCCGCTTTTCTCCGCGTCCCTCTGCGATCCTCCCTCTGCGCCTCTGCGTTAAAGAATTGACGAGAACCATATCCGACGGCACGCGCTCTTGCAAATTTTATGATTGACTTCGATCATATAATTCGTACCCTTCTGTGTGTGCCCCGAGTGTCTCAAAGTGTGATCGACGAGCGGCGGGAGGCGATAACACTCCTGTTGCGCGATCGCGCTTACCTGCCTGTTGCGGAACTGTGCAAGCGGTTCCGAATCTCCGAGGCAACGGCACGCCGCGATTTGGAGGCGCTGTCGCGGCAGAAGTCGGTCGTGCGGACGTTCGGTGGGGCGCTGGTGGACTACGATCGGCGGTTTGCCTCGTTCGCCGATCGGTTGAAACTGGCGGCGACCGCGAAGGGTAAGATCGCCAAGCGTGCGGTCGAGCTGATTCGACCGGGCATGACGATCTTCCTCGACGCCGGCACGACGACGTTCACGCTCGCCGGCCTGTTGCAGAAGAACCCGCTCGCGCTGACGGTGGTCACCAACAGCCTCGCGGTCGGTGAAAAGCTGGCCCACGTCCCGACGATCGAAGTGAGCCTGCTGGGTGGACGCTTGCTCCCGAACCAGGCGGTGCTGCTGGGTGATATTGCCAACAAATCGGCCGCGATGCATCACTTTGACTTTGCCTTTCTCAGCGCTGAAGCCTTCGACGCCGAAGGCGTTTGGAACAGTGCCGACAACGTGGTCGAGCTCGAGCGAGCCGTGATGGAACGCTCGACGCGTCACGCGATGTGCGTCGACAGCCGCAAGCTTGGGAAGCAGGCGCCGGCGCTCCTGGCGGCGTGGAAGAAGATCGACCTGCTGATCACCGACGTCCTGCTCGACGAGGCCCGCGCCGCGGGTGTCGATGTCGACAACGACCATTATCTGCTCGCGTAAACCATGACCCCAGTCAGCACCATATCGTCGTCCGTTCAGGAAAAGCGGGCGGAACTGATCCGCCTGTCGCACGACCTCGGTCGTGAGGACCGTAGGCTTGCGATTCTTGGGGAAGGCAACACCTCGGCCCGCGTGTCCGTCGACACATTTGTCGTTAAGGCCAGTGGCAGCCAGCTCGGCAAGCTCGACGAGTCGGGCGTGGTCGAGTGCCGCTTTGCCCCCCTGCTGGCAATGCTGGAACGCAATGACCTCGACGACGCCGCAGTCGACGCAGCGTTGCTCGATGCGCGGGTTGACCCCACCAGCCGCAAGCCGTCGGTCGAGGCGGTGTTTCATGCGTACCTGCTGTCGCTGCCGGGTATGAACTACGTCGCGCACACGCACCCGATCGCGGTGAACGGAATCCTCTGCTCGCCTCGCGCCGCGGACTTCGCGACCCGGCGGACCTTCCCGGACGACATCGTCTGCTGCGGCAGCGAGTCGGTGCTGGTGCCCTACACCGATCCCGGCCTCGTGCTGGCCAAGGCGATTCGTACGCACGTGACTGATTTCATCCAGCGGAACGACGCTCCACCGCGCGTGATCCTGCTGACGAACCACGGCCTGATAGCGCCAGCAGCCACGGCTGCGGGCACGATGGTCGCGACCCTGATGGCCACCAAGTCCGCCGAGATATTCACCACCGCCGCTGCGTTGGGTGGGCCGGTGTTCCTGTCGCGTGAAAACGTGCAGCGCATCGAGGGACGCAAGGACGAACACTATCGCCGCAAGGCATTGAACCTTTAAGAAGGGAGACGCGAAAGCGCAAAGGCGCGAAGCAGACGCGAAGCAAATCAGATTGGATTGATCTGTCTTCCTTCGCGCGTTTCCTTCGCGTCTTCGCGTCTCTTCAAGGAAACCATGAGCACTTTCAAACACGTTAACTACCTGTGGAACGACATCGAAGCCGCCAAACTGGACCCGGTCGGTCGGCTCGTTTATCGCTCGAACCTGCTGGGCTCCGATCAGCGCATCACCAACACCGGCGGTGGCAACACGTCGTCCAAGATCGCTGAGACCGATCCGTTGACGGGCGAAAAGGTCGAAGTGCTCTGGGTTAAAGGCAGCGGTGGTGACCTGCGCACCAGCAAGCGCGAGAACTTCTCGTCGCTGTACCAGTCGAAGCTGATCGGCCTGCAGTCGTCCTACGCCAAAACGAGCCACAAGGGTCCGAAGACGCCGGCGGAGGATGCGATGGTCGGCATGTACAACCATGCGACCTTCAACCTCAACCCACGGCCGAGCAGTATTGATACGCCGTTGCATAGCTTTATCTCGTTCAAGTTCGTCGATCACATGCACCCCAACGCGGCGATCTCGATCGCGGCGTCCAAGCATTCGGAAAAACTGACCCGTGAAATCTACGGTGAAGACGTCGTCTGGCTGCCGTGGCTTCGGCCGGGCTTGGAGCTGGGCCTGATGATGCAGGAGGCGGTTAAGAAGTACCCCAAAGCCGTCGGCTTCATCATGGGCCAGCACGGCCTGATCAACTGGGACAACGATGACAAGAAGTGCTACGAGCTGACGCTCAACCTCATCGAACGCGCCGCCAAGTTCATCGAAAGTAAGGACAAGGGCGCCAAGACGTTCGGCGGACAGAAGTACCAGCCGCTCGCCGACACCCAGCGCGACGCGACGCTCGCTGCCATCCTGCCGTGGCTTCGCGGGCAGGTGAGCAAGAAGCGCCGCTTCATCGGCACCGTGCAGACCGACGCGACGATCCAGCGATTCGTCAACAGTGTGGATGCCCCCCGCTTGGCGGAACTCGGCACCAGTTGCCCTGACCACTTCCTGCGAACGAAGATCAAGCCGCTTTACGTCGACTGGAACCCACAGGCCGAGGACGTGGCGGCGCTCAAGGCGAAACTGACGGCCGGTCTCGAGCAGTATCGCAAGGACTACGCTGCCTACTACGAGCGATGCAAACACCCCGATTCTCCTGCGATGCGCGACCCGAACCCCACGGTGGTTCTGATCCCCGGCCTGGGCATGATCGCCTGGGGCAAGGACAAGTCTGAGAGCCGGGTAACGGCCGAGTTCTACAACTGCGCCGTCGAAGTCATGCGTGGCGCCGAGGCGATCGACGAGTACATCGCGCTGCCGCAGCAGGAGGCGTTCGACATTGAGTATTGGCTGCTCGAAGAGGCCAAGCTCAAGCGCATGCCCGCCGAAAAGGAGCTGGCCGGCAACGTGATCGCCGTCATCGGGGCGGGCAGTGGGATTGGGCGTGAAGTGGCGCATAGGTTGATGAAGGACGGCGCGACGATCGTCGCGGTCGACCTGAACAAGGCCGCTGCGGACGAGACGGCCAAGCAGATCACCGACAAGGTCGGCCTTGGCATCGGTGTCGCGGGCAGTGGCATTTCGGGTTGCGGTGGCGCGGTCGGGTTGTCGGCCGACATCACCAAACGCGAGAGCATCCGCGCGATGCTCGACCAGGTCGCACTGGCGTACGGCGGGTTCGACGGTGTCGCCGTCACCGCGGGCATCTTCGTCCCACCCGACACTGCCGGTCGCATCGCCGACGACAAGTGGGGGCTGACATTCCTCATTAACGTCACCGGCGCGTATCTGGTCGCCGACGAGGCTGCCAAGACGCTTAAGGAACAGGGCCTGACCGCCAGCATCGTACTGACAACCAGCGCCAACGCGGTGGTCGCCAAGAAGGGCTCGGTCGCGTACGACACGAGCAAGGCCGCTGCCAACCACCTCGTGCGCGAGCTGGCGATCGAACTGTCTCCGCTGGTCCGTGTGAACGGTGTAGCGCCGGCGACCGTCGTGCAGGGCAGCGCGATGTTCCCGCGCGATCGGGTCATCGCGTCTCTGGCCAAGTACAACATCCCGTACAACGAATCGGAGGCCGATGAGTCGCTGACGACCAAGCTCTCCAAGTTTTACGCCGACCGCACGCTCACCAAAGCGCCGATCACCCCGGCCGACCAGGCCGAGGCCTACTTCATCTGGTTCAGCGATCGGCTCAGTAAAACCACCGGCCAGGTCATTACCGTCGACGGTGGGCTGCACGAGGCATTCCTGCGGTAACGTCGCTGACCCTGGACGAGTCCCCGTTAGGTGCGGGGGATTATGATGCTCGCGATCACGGGGCGCTTGCCTACACTGGCGGTGATGGCGTACGTTTGGGCCTGTCGTTTGACCGCTGCGCTCGTCGTCGGCATTGCCGTCGGCGCGGCAGCGTGTGAAACACGACCGGAGCCCGCCGTCATGCCGCCTTCATCAGGATCGTCGATCGACCTCTCTCAATTCCGCGCCAAGAACCGCGTGTTGTTGCTGTTCGCGCCGGTGATGGGCGACGAGCGCAGCATCCGTCAGCGGAACACGCTCAAAACGCACGGGGACGGGGTCATCGAGCGTGACCTCGTCCGCGTCGACGTGCACGGCGACGAGGTCAACCGCCGATTCCTGCGCGAACAGTTCGGCGTGCCCGTCGAGCAGTTCACGGTCGTCCTGATCGGTAAGGACGGCACCGAGAAGCTCCGCCGAAGCGAGCCGATCGACGCCGACGAGTTGTTCGGCATCATCGACGCCATGCCCATGCGGCAAGGTGAGATGAAGCAGTAGCGTCCATTGCAACCCTTTTACACGCGATTAGAACCCCATGGCTGACTCATCTTTCGACATCGTGTCCGAAATCGACCTGCAGGAGATGGACAACGCCGTCAACCAGGCGATCAAGGAGATCATCACCCGTTACGACTTCAAGGGCACGGCAGCGAGCGTGTCCGAGCTGAACCGCAAGGAAAAGGAGCTCACGCTCACTGCCGACGCCGAACAGCAATTAACGAGCGTGAAGGACGTGCTGGTCGCCAAGATGATCAAGCGCGGCGTAGACCCGAAGGTGCTCGACTACCAGAAGCTCGAACAGGCGACCCACAAGACCGTCCGCCAGAAGGTCAAGCTCAAGGACGGTATCGACAAGGACACCGCCAAGGAGATCCAGAAGGCGATCAAGGAACTGAAGCTGAAGGTCAACGCGTCCATCCAAGGCGAAGCCCTGCGTGTCAGCAGCGCCAAGAAGGACGACCTGCAAGCCGTCATCGCGTTCCTGAAATCCAACCCGCAGAAGGTGCCGTTGCAGTTCAAGAACTACCGGTAAGTGGCCCCGGGCCTTCCAGCCCTATAACTCTCCGGATTCCAACATCTTCTGCTGCTCGGGGGTCAGCACCGCTCGTACGGCGGTGACACTGGCGGTCAGAGCGGTTTTGGTGGCGTCGAGATTTTTTTTGCCCAGGGCATCGAGCATCGCCAGGACGGCGCCCTTGGCTTCTTCCTTCTTGTCGGCGGCGGCGGACTCGTAGGCGGTCCAGGTGACGCGCAAAGCCTTCTGTTCGTCGGCGGAAAGTTGCATCCCGCGGACGTTGGGGATCTTTCTCAGCGCTTCGATCTGCTCGGGTGTCAGCTTCATTCGCTGGGCCTGGTCTTCGCGGTTGGCCAGCAGCGTGACGCGCAATAGGTTCAGTTGCTCGCGCGGCAACAGTTGGTTGCGATAGTATACCGTGAGGTTCGGCTCGGCTTGCCCGTCGCGCTTGCGAACCCACATCTGCACGTCGCCGGACCGCGCCTGGAACCCGTTGTTACCCGGGCGGATGTCCCCATTCCAATCCTCTACAACGCGCGGTGGACGGTTGTTGCCCCCGCCACCCCCGTTTTGCCGCACCGGCATCCGCATCTCTTGCGAGATCGGCACTGCGACGACCTTCGGTGGTGACGAGAAATACCACCACACCAACCCCCCGCCACCGGCAAGGCAGAGCAGGATGACGACAACCGTCAACCACGTGGGGAGATCGCGGAGTTCGGTCGCTCGACCTGGTTCGTTCGACTGGGTCATAGCGTTTGCAAACCATTCCAATCCAAAGATAGATTCACCGCAGAGACGCATAGAAGATCGGAACGATGGTGTTCTCCGCGTCTCCGCGGTGAATCTTCCCAGTATTGTTAAACACTTACGTGGCGTTCCACGGATCGAGCGCCTTCTTGGCTTCCTCAGGCGATCGCGTCTCGACGTGCCCGTCGAAGAACAGGTAGTTCGAGCCAATCTTTCGGCCGTGGCGCGCCTGTTCGATCACGCGCTCGTATTCGGTCTTGCCATCGACGTCGACCGAACCGTCGGTGATCGTCAACTCCATGTAGTAATCGGAGACGATGCTCGTCTTTTCTCCAGCGACGATGATCTCGGTTGGGCCGAAACGTGTCGTCTTGCCGCCGAACTTCAAGAGCGTGGCTTGGTTCTTCACGAGCAGTTTATTGACGACGTAGGAATGGGCGGCCTTGGGCTCTTGGTCGGCCGGGCAGAGCATAACCTGAGGCGTCCACGGAGCCACTTCGATGTCCGGAATCGCATCGCCAGCGGCAGAATATGTCGGCGTCGGAATTAACGGCGGGTGGCTGAACTGATAGACCGCCATCGGCCAGCGCTGGTGCGGGTCGACGTTCGATCCAAGCGATTCATACTGGCCCTGCAGGATGTTCCACTGTCCGACCGGAAAGATCCAACCGCGATAACTGTTGCCGTAAAGGGACAGGTTCAAACCCAACTGGCGCAGGTTTGACTTGCAGGCAACCGACCTCGCTTGCGCCTGCGCCTTGGATAGCGCCGGCAGCAGCATCGCGATCAACAGCGCGATGATCCCGATGACCACAAGCAACTCGACGAGCGTGAAACCCGCGTTTCGTTTTGAAAGCATTTTCATGACATCTTCTCCGTCACGCACCCACGATCAACCGGCGTGAACACCCTTTCCTATCCTTCCATACATCCGTGCATGGAGACCGTTGTAAATATCCCGTCGGCCGAAGCGTTTCGGCCTCCTATTCGGCCTCCTAATTGCCTGTCATCCCGGAGGGAGCGGTAGTGACCTGAGGGATCTCGACTGGGCGCAACGTCTGGACTTTCAAGATCCCTCAAGTCGCTACCGCTCCGCTCGGGATGACATTGCAAGGCACTCGCAAAAGGCCCGAAACGCCGAGGGTAACGGGTTGGTATACAAACCCGTGGCACCTTTACAGCACAACGTAATCTACCGGACCCCTCCCTTTAACGGTTCTCGACCAAATTTCTTGCGGAACTCTTCCAAAAAGCTGATTTTTGGTTGCCAATCGAGCTTTTTCTTGGCTTTATCGCTCAACACAGGGCTTTTCGTTGCAGGCCAGTCGGGAGGAAGGTGTGGGCCGTTCGGATAAACGCTGGCCAGCCCCGCAGCGACCGGCTCGTTGGCGATCGCGTCGTCGGCGACGAGGTTATACGTCTCACAACCGGGCAACGCCTTCTCCACCGCCAGCGCATACGCCGTCGCGGCGTCCGTTGAATGGAGATACGTGCCGAGCTCATACATCGTGGTCTGATGTTCCAAGCGGTAGTACCCCCGCTCACCGAACTCATGGGTCACCGGCAACCGGAAGATGGAAACCGACAGCCCCCACTGTTTGGAAACGTAAGCAGCGTACATTTCGTTGGCGACCTTGCTCAACGCGTAATGGTTCTGCGGTTGAACAGGGTGCGATTCATCGAGCGGCAGGGTGACCGGTGGAACGGTTATCTCACCCCAGCAGCCGTACACCTGACAGGTGCTGGTGTAGACAACGTGCCGCAACTTCAGGTCGGCTGCGGTCTGCAAAATGCACGAACCGATCGTCGTGTTCGTTGAAAAAATCTCATCCGGGCTCGGACCCGCGCCCGGGTTGGGAATTTCACCCAGATGGCAGACTGCGTCGACGGTTTCGAGGACGGGTTGAACGAGCTGGCGATTGCGCAAATCGACATAGCAGAAGCGCACCCCCTTCACCGGGTCGCGCGACTGCTTGCGATCGAGGTTGACGACCTGGTGCCCCCGCGCGACAAGTTCCTGAATGACCCGATGCCCAATCGACCCACTGCCACCTGTAACCGCGACACGCAACGACGACGAACCACTACTCATGATGGCGGGATTGTATCGGCGGGGTTCTGGGAAGCGAGGGGACCGTGGTTTTTGCGAAAATGACACCCCGCCGACGCACGACGTGCACACCTCCCGGGAAGTCGGCCCGATTGCCCACCGCAGCGTCGTCGATCATCGTGAGCAATCTTGCCGTAACCTGTTGATTCACCTTGTCTACCGGCACCCCGACGCGTGCCAGCCAACGTCGAACGGCGAACTCGCGCACGAACGGGGGTAGACCATCCAGGGCGCTTTGAATAAATCGCGAGTCGAGGGGTGGGCTGACGCGCTCGAACCAGACGCTTAGCGTGCGAATGGCATCAGCGAGTTCGACCAGCGCCTCCACGAGATCGGGCTCGTTCGACAACCGGGCTCGCACACGGTTACGCCGATACGCCGGCAAGAGATTGCTCGCATCGTCGCGCCACGTCTGACCGCGGTGATGCAGTTCGTCGCGCAGGAGATGAGGCCAAACGTTCAACAACGGATGAAGGACGGTCAGCCCCGGCATATCAACGCGCGGCGCGATGCCCGACAACCCGAGCGGGCCGGAACCGCGGATCAGGCGGATCAGAATGGTCTCGGCCTGATCGAGCCGATGGTGCGCCAGAATGACACCATCCAAACGATGTTCACAAACGACCTGGCGGAACAAGGTGAGTCTTGCCTGGCGGAACAGCGCACTGCGGTTGGTGGGGGGACGTTCGATGGCTGGCCGGACATCTGCGAGCGTTTTTGTGGTGACGTCAATGCCCAATCGCTGGGCCAGTTGGATGACAAACAGCGCGTCACCGGTCGACGCTTCACCGCGTGTTTGATGGTCGAGGTGGACGACGTGCAAAGTGAGGTCGGCGCGCTCGCGCAGCAGCGTCAGCAGCGCGACACTGTCGGCGCCGCCACTGACTCCCACTGCCCAGTGACCGGTGGGCACGGTGTTGATCGCTTTTTGCAACAGATCGTCCATCGAATGGGTACCATTGTAATCCATGGGTCGCCGCTCTCCTCTATTCGGATACGTAATCTGCCTGGCACTGCTGGCGACGACGGTTACCGTGCGTGCCATCGACCCCGCGCCGACGGACGCCGTCGATTTCATTCTCGGCGCCGCGACGAAACCGAGCGCGCCAACCACCGTGCCTGCGACGACCGCGCCGTCGACTCCTTTTAAGTCCAAAGCCGACACCGCAGCGCGCAGGGGCACCTTTACGTACAGCGACGGGTCGACCTTCACCGGTTGGACCACCACCACGCTCGAAAAACCGCTTCGCATCTGGGTGGAAGCGCAGGGAGAGTTCATCGACGTCCCCTACGCCCACATCCGCTCAGCGACCGTGGACGTAGTGTGGGAACGGTTGGACAAGGAATACCAGTTTCTCGTCAGTGGATCGGACATTAAGACCTTCACCGGCCGCACTTACCCGGCCCGTGAGACGATCTACACCTTCACGCTAAAAGACGGTCGGACGATTAAAGGGAGCATTGTCGTCCCCTTTGATGTGCGGGCGGACAATGGGGAGGAACGCCTGATCGTCCTCCACAAGCGCGACAAGGGACCGGCCGGAAAAACGTTGAATGATCTGGTCTACGTGACGAAGATGGAACTGGGTGACTAAGATGTGTCGCCTACCAGTGGGATGGCCCATATGTCCAGCACGACCAAAACCCGCGTTCGCCGAGCATTGCGCACGATCGTCATCATCGCGATCGGCATGACAGTGGTTTTTTCGCTTAACGGTGCTGCCCGAAAGCCCAAGAAGGACAAGGCCTCCTGGTTCAACGCCTCGCGCGGGATGCTGATGTTCCCACTGGCAAGCGACACGTTCCCGCAGACGAGCGACGAACTGGCAGCGTCACTGATCGAAGGCTGGAAACGAACCCCCCTGCTTTTGCCACCTGACAGCCAGCCCGTGACCGCCGTCGGCGCACCACCCGTGATGGCAGCATTGACGATCAACCTTTCTAACGCGTCGATCGACCCCAAGCGCAAGACAGTTTCACCGGCCCGCAACGCGAAGGTGGAAGGGACGATGCGGGTCGGCCGGTTGGAACTGCACGGCGACGCGATTCGCATCAACCAGTCGTTCATCAACCTTGGCATGACCGCCGACGAAGCCCGGCTCGACCTGCGGCGAGACAAGGCCGGCAAACCGCAACTGGCGCTCGTCGAGGCGAAGTCGGGTCAGATGACCTTCAGCGCCACGCAACGCGACATCGAGGACCTGATGCTCGCCGGGGCAAAACAGGGCGCTGGGCGCATGGGGCTCAGCGTCCAGTCGCTGCGGCTAAACTTCGTCGCGGAGAACGACCGCACGCTGCAGGTAAAGATGCGACTCGGGACGAAGTTCACGTTCGTCGGCGCGGGACTGAACTTCACTGCGCGAGTCGCGATCGACGACGATATGAACGCCCGGCTGACCGACCTCTCGTGCAGTGGTGACGACGTGCTCGGCCCACTCATTATCAACTTCATCCGCCCGGCGCTGAAAAAGGTCAACAACAGTCAGCGACCCATCATGTCCTTCCCCGGCTCTGAGATGCGCCTGCACGATGTCCGCTTCGCTGTCGACGACGCGTTGCACGTCAAGGCCACGTTTGGACGGGGTGAACGCGTTGCGCAGATGAAGTAACCCTGCCGGCAGCCGTCTCACCGTGGCACAGGTTTCCAGCCCGTGGAGCGACGGTACTCCGTCGAGTCGGACCGTACTCGGTCCGAGCTAAAGAGCGCAAGCGATCTTCGCATCCAGTTTAGATTCGTATTCACTCTAGATATGACCGACTTTGTTAAGCATGCCTCGGTGACGCGATTGCTATCTCGGCTAGTGTACCATCCGATATGCCCGAGTACGGGCACCACGGGCATGATGCCCATGCCACGAAGATACAAGCTCATACATCAACGACACCCCATCTCCTCGGTAGTTGCATTGTGACCTCGACCACGATCTCGTCGTGTCGTCGGTAAGGCTTCCCGCTTATAGTGACGACCAACCCATGCACGCCGACTTTCCTGCAGAATTACCGCTCGTCCCGCCCGTTTCAACCGACCGAGGTCGTTTTGATGTGCGGACCGTCGCGCACCACACTGCGATCTGGCTCCTCGTCATCGCGACGGTCGTCCTGGCGTTCCAGGTCGGCGTCAAATTCCGCAAGTGGACGTGGATGATGACCGACCCCATCCACTTCGCATCGGACATCAATCGCGGGTTTAACTGGGGCTACGAGTCTGCGACCAATGGTTATGTCAACCTGTACGAGAAGATGTCGAGCCAGCAGGCCAACTGGGGCAACTGGCTCGACTACGCCCCGTTGCGTCTGGCCGTCATGACGTTCTGGGGATATCAGACGCGTGCCAACTACCCGGGTGTGACTCGCTGGCAGGCCGACTGGGAATTC
>JBBRHE010000082.1:0-14314 GCA_038223165.1 Tepidisphaerales bacterium | reverse complement strand
CGTCGCCTTCGTATGCGTTGCGATCATCCGTCCTCCAAAACACCTGCCCCATCTCTTACACGGCTTGTCCACCCTGATGTTTCACCGGATTCACTCGCCGCGCCAGAGGTACATCAGTCGCGGGGTCATCAATTCGGTGATCGTCGTCGCGTCGACCTTGAACGACTTGCCATCGAACGACAAAGCCGTATCGAACTTCGCGTCCGGGTCGCCCATGAACGCCGACAGCAGCGACGCCGGTTCGTTGAAATGCACCACGTGCGGCCTGGCCAGCCCCGCCTGTGTCGCCGCGTAGGCGAAGGCGTCGTCGGACGATCCCACAGCGTCGATCAGACCTGCCGTCACCGCATCGGGCGCAAACAGCGCGCGACCATCCGCCAGTTGATCGATCGACCCGTTCAGTCGCTTGCCACGACCCGACTTGACGACATCCTTGAACACACCAAACGCATCGTCGGCGATCTTCTGGAAGTAAGCGGTCTCCGTAGGCACCTCGGGCTTGAACATCGAGCCGGCGCTTTTGAACGTCGACCCCTTCGACGCGATCGTCGTGTCCTCGATGCCCCACTTCTCAGCCATCTTCGAGAGGTTGAACCGCTGGAGCAGCACCCCGATGTTCGCCGTCAAACTCGTGCGTTCTGCAAAGATGTGGTCGGTGGCACACGCGACGTAATACCCACCGCTCGTGCCCATGCTGCCGATCGACGCGATCACCGGAACCGTGCGGCCTTGGTCGGTCATGCTCTTCTTGAATTGCCCGATGCGGTTGTAGATCTGGTCCGACGCCGTCACCGCGCCACCGGGTGTGTCGATCTCGATCACGAGCGCCTTCAGGTCCGGGTCGCGCTCGGCGTGCTGCAGCAATCGGTCGAACCGCTTGAACGTGTTGGCCATGATCACGCCCTTCACGCTGATCACGCCGACCTTCTGCTTCGCGTCGCCGTCGACAATCACGTCCTGCTGCGCCGCAGCCTCACCCCCCGACAGCGCCGCAACGGTTAACCCAAGATACAGGTTCAACCCCAGCGAGATGCTGAAGATCGTCACCGCCAGCGTCGTAAAGATGGCCCGCGTGAACGACCGCTCGCGCTTCGTCTGCACCACAATCTGCTGAGGTGGTGGCATCATGCCCGGCGGTGGATAGAACCCACCCGGCGGTGGCGCGTACATGCCCGGTGGAGGTGGCATCGGTGCCTGCATGCCCGGCCCACCGGGTGGTGGCGGTGGTGGCGAAAACGCGCCACGCGGATCGATCGGTCCTTGTCCAGGCGGAGGTTGCGGTGTCATAGGTGCCTCGGTTCCGCCACAGTTGGCGAGAGGCCCCATCATATGGCCAGAACCGAATCCCGACCAGCGGAATGCGGCTGCATCAAACCGAATCGCACAAAGAAGAAGACGCTTCACCGCCGAGACGCCGAGTTGGGAGTGGGCGGATAAAGGGAAATCCAGAACATCCACCGAGAGCGACGATGTTCCCTTTTCTATCCCCACCCGACCCTGATTTGACACGATCCAACCCAAACAAGACAATTCCTCCACTCGATCACGCAATTCGGGCGCGATCGGTCAGGACAATCAACGGTTAGTCGGCGGAGATTACCAGCGCACACGGATCATTCCGTCGTTTAAAGCATTAGTTGACGCAGTGGGTTTGGCGATCGACGCACTGGGCGTCGCGGCCATCTTTCTCGGTCTGTTGTTCGCCGGGCTACGATTCGCCGCGTCGGTGTGGCAGCAGACGGCGGACGATCCGTACCGGGCGTTCCGCCAGGACATCGGGCGGGGCATTCTGCTGGGCCTGGAGTTTCTCGTCGCCGCGGATATCATCCGGACCGTTGCCGTGGCGCCGACCGTCCAGAGCGTGCTGGTGCTGGGCCTGATCGTTCTGATCCGCACGTTCCTCAGCATGGCCCTTCAGGTGGAACTCGAAGGGCACTGGCCATGGCAACGTGGCCACGGCGATCGGCAGGACGCGCCCAACGTTTCTCCGCAAAGCGGCGGCGACCTGAACGCCAGAACCGGATAACGGGACAGGTGCAACTCTTGCACTAAACTAATTTGATCTGACCTTTTCCACTCCAGATTGCTCTTATGATCCAGTCGAACCCCCCATCTCGTCCGCTGGTCGCAGCGTATTACTTTCCGAACTACCACAGAGACAGCCGCAACGAGGCGCGGTACGGGCAAGGCTGGACGGAGTGGGATCTCTTGCGAAGCGCTCTGCCGCGTTATGCGGGTCACTCGCAGCCAAAGGTGCCGGCGTGGGGCGAATTCGACGAGGCAGACCCGGCCTGGATGGCCCGGCAGGTCGACCTGGCCGCCGATCACGCGATCGACGCGTTTCTCTTCGACTGGTATTGGTACGACGATGCGCCGCTCCTGGAGCGAGCGCTGCGCGACGGGTTTCTGGCTGCACCGAACGGCGATCGCTTGAAGTTCGCACTGATGTGGGCGAACCACGACTGGATGGAGTTGTTCCCCGCGCGGTGGTTGAACCGGCAGGATCGCATCTTCACCGGTCGGCTTGACGCCGCTGGGTTTGACCGCGTCGCCGGGCGCGTTGTTGACGACTATTTCTGTCGACCGAATTACCTTCGGGTCGATGGTGGACCTTACTTTTCAATCTACGAAGTGGGGACGTTCGTATCCGGACTGGGTGGGCTTGACGCTGCTGCGGCCGCGCTGGATCGATTGCGGGCCCGGGCGGAGCGCGCCGGTTGCGGGCGGCCGCACGTGAACGCGGTCGTCTGGCAACTGCCGATCCTCTCAAGTGAAACGGGCGTCGCCGACATCGCCGAGGCGTTGCGCCGTCTGGGCGTTGATTCGGCGACCAGCTACGCGTGGGTGCACCACAGCTCGCCGAATGCCGCCGGTTTTCCGCGAGGCAGTTATACGATGGCGGCGGAGCACAACTATGCAGCGTGGGATCACTACGCCGCGACGCTACCCATCCCGTACTACCCGAACGTCAGCATGGGCTGGGATCCCAGCCCGCGCACCTGCCAGAGCGACCGCTTCGAGGACCGCGGGTACCCGTGGACGGCAGTGTTGGAAGGGAACACGCCCAGCGCCTTCGCCGAGGCGCTCAACCGCGCCAAGGCGTTCGTCGCCGGCGCCGGACGCCGCGCAGGCACCCCACTCATTACCCTCAACGCCTGGAACGAGTGGACCGAGGGCAGCTACCTCCTACCCGATACGGTTCACGGCAACGCGTATCTGGAACGCATCCGCGATGCGTTCAAATGATTCGATGACATCAACGCCCTGCGGGAAGAGGACGAAAAGGCGATAAACCCCTTTCCGTTTTTCGGCCCAACCCCGATTTGACACGATCCGACCCGAACAAGACGATGCCCCCACCCGATCACGCTGTTCGGCGCGATCGGGCAGGATAATCAACGATTATGCGGCAGCGACAAACCGTGAGCATCGCCGGCTGCTGTTCGGCTCATGCGCAGAAACGACCGACCTTGGGGATCCTTAACGCTTTTACCCCTACCGTCTGGGCGACACCACTCGTCATCGGCGTACTCATGAGTCAATGGTTGCGTTGCAGGATGCGGCCGACGGGCAGAGTCGTGATATGGTTCATCTACCTTGTCTGGGGGTGGCAATGGACGGTCGTCTGGGATTCGATATGGTCCGGCGGGTCGGGCCGCTACGCCGTTGAAAATCTGATTTTTCTTGGGCGTTTGGGGCACGACCGGGGTCGGCGCAGTCATGATGTTATGGGCTGAGGTAATTCAACGCGGCGGCCCGACCGCCGGAGAAAACAAGCGGGACAAGTCCAATCAACGAGAACACGAATCGCCAACTTAACCGAGGCAGATACGATCCCGACCAATAGCGAGGCACGGAGGGTGAGCGTTGGTGTTCTGCCGGGCGGGGTCGGACAGGGGATGTTTGACGGGGGGAACTCTACCGTCTCGATGATTTCGTGGTGTGCTCGGCGGTCACCTTGCCGCCCGTGCCGCCGCGGGGGGCGAACTGGCCGACGATGCGCATGCGCGTGGGCTTCAGCACGGCGAGCAGGTCGTCGAGGATCGTGTTAACGACGCCTTCGTAGAAGATGCCCTTGTTGCGGTAGGCGAGGAAGTAGAGTTTCAGGCTCTTCATCTCGACGCACGAGCGGGCGGGAACGTAGGTGAGCGTGATCGTGGCGAAGTCGGGTTGGCCGGTGACCGGGCACATGCTGGTGAACTCGGGGAAGACGAATTCGATTTCGTAGTCGCGGCCCGGCCGGGGGTTGGGGAAAGACTCGAGGATCGTGCGCGGGCTGGCGATCTGGTCGGCGGTCAGAATGGACTTGGCGCCGAGCTGGGTGAGGCCGTCGGTGATGCTGCTGCGGGTCTTGGAGTTCATGGTGTTTTGGCAAGCTCCGCGGCGAGCGAGGTGAGCACCGTTCGGCTGACCTCGAAGTTCAGACTATTGTAGGTGGCAACGGGGGGCGTGTCATTTCCGAAGTCGAGCACGCGCAGCTCGTGACGCTCGCCGTGCGATGGGCCGGTCGGTGGCACCGTGAGCACGAGTGTGTACGTTGCGACCGGCTGGGCGACGACGGGCACGGTCTCAACGAATTTCTCAGCCTTCAACGACGCGAGCGCGCTGACGATAGCGTCGACCGCGGGGTCGTTGGCGGGTGCATCGCCGATGGTCCACTTCGACGCAGGTGGCGTGGCGGTGGCTTGGGTGGTCGAGGGCAAGGTCGTGGCGGTTTGCGTGGTTGAAAGGGCCGGCGTCGGGGGACGGCGCGTCACGACGATCTGCTTGCTGCTGGCCGGTTGCGTGGTCGGTTGGGTGGTGGCGATTTTGTCAGACTTCAGGTCAACCGTCTGCACACTCGCCGACGACAGCGCCAGCACCTGCTTGTCGCGCAGGTCGAGCGGCTTTTTGTTGAACGCGTCGAGCGACGTGGCCGGCACCGTGACAACCGCGTTGATCTCGGGCGACGTTGCGAGCACGTGCTGTTTGGAGATGTCACTGTATCGGCCGAACACGATCGTCTTGACGGGCTGCGGGGTCGCGGGCTGGGTCGATGTGGGCGTCGTGGAATAGGAAATCGTCAATCGTGGTTGACCGATCGCCGTGGCGTCGTTTCCTTCAGTGACGAACTCGTTGGCCCGCAGGCCACTGATCGCTGAGAGCAGGCCACTGACCGCAGTCGGGTCGGCGGGCATGGTCGTCGGCGCGACGATGGACCAGTTGGTGCCCTCTTTCGCCAGGGCCAGTGTCTGACCGCCTTGCGTGATTGACACGTCGTGGAACCCATCGGACGACACCGCGACGAGTTTCTTCTCGCGATACTCGCTGGCGGGCTTGGCCAGTTGTTCCAACAGCGTCGCAGCGACGAGGCTCGCCTGCTTGCCACCGTCGGCCTTTACGTACAGGTCGCTGCCAACGCTCGCAGCGGCACCGACGACCAGTTCGTGCAATTTGTCGCCGGCCTGAATGTTGACGATGTATTGCGGTTGATCGAGCCCGATCGCCTTGGACGCATCGACTTGCCCGCGCGACTCGAGTGACGTGATGGCGCGCACGAGGTCGTCAGCGGAGAACTTGTCGACCGCGCTCTCGACGGGCTTCGTCAGACGCCAGTTGCCGTCGGTCGATTTCGTCATCGCGATGACATCCCCCGACGAGGGAGTGACGGTGATGCTGTCGACCGTCTCGCTCGAGACAGCAAAGAGCCTCTGCGGTTCCGTGCTCGCCGGTTCTTCGGGCTTACCACCGCGGAAGAGAACGACGGCGCCGACGACGATCAACGCGACGAGCAAAGCCAATGTGGTCTTAAAATTCATGGATCTGGGTAAGGATGAAGGTTGACGGATGAAGGTTGCAGAAACGCCAAGGGCGCTCTTTCTCGACCTTCATCCTTCAGCCTTCACCCTTCATCCTTATTCTCAGTTCTTACGTGACACGTAAACACCCACGCCCGCGAGCACGACAAGGGCGGGCAGGCCGACCAGCAGCACACCGACGCGCCAGAAGGTCAGCAGGCCCGGTGAGATCGGCCCGATGCGGCTGACTTCCATCGCAGCGGGGCTGATCGCGATCATCGGTTCCATTTTGGCCAGCCAGAAGATGCTGTTGGTGACGAGTTCTGCATTGGCGGGGAAACGAGCGACGAACACGCCACGCTGCAGCATTTCTTCGTCGGGGATACTGATTAGCCCATCCGTCGCAAACTGCAGCGACCCGATGACGACCAGCCTGCCCTTGCCCTCGCGTTCCAGCGCCGCCCCACCGAACAGCGGCCCTGCGATGTCGCCGGTCTTCTCGTCGAAGTTCGGCGTCACGCCCGGTCGGGAAACCGACGACATGTCCGTCTCGGCCCACGCCTTGGGTTGCTGTGGGATCGGCAGCAAAGGAGTTGCGGTCACGCCCGGCTTGGACTGTGTGCGCACCGGGATGATCGGCACCATAATCGCGTCGAGCCCGCGGATGGGTTTGGCAAGCAGGTGATCACCGAACTCGTTCAACGCGAAGATATAGGGAATCTTCTTGGCCTCTTCGATCATGTCCGTCGATCGAACCGAATCGGCACCGGCGGCTTCGTGGACGATGATCTGGTCGGTCGCCATCTGCACACCCCAGTCGGCGAAGGCTTCGTCGAGCTTGTCGGCGTTGGGCAACGTCATCACGAGCGCCGAACCCCCGGCGTTCAGGTGCTCCATGATCTTGGGCGCAATGGTCGGCGACATCGCGCCCATCATCGGGTTCTGCTGCTGTGATGGCAGGTTGACGACGACCCAGATCGCGTCCTTTAGCTCTTCGTCGCTGGGCTCTTCCGGCGCGGGCTGACCTTGCATCTGGGCCTGCATCGCGGACATGCCCGACAAATCCTTTTCGATGACCTCGAAATTGTAGCTGCGCAACCGGTCCGCAATCGCCCCGAGCATGCCACCCCGCTGAAAACCCGGGATGCCCGACTCTGCGACAGGCGGACCACTGGGCCGCACAAACGCGATCTTGCGCGGCTTCTGCGTCAGTGAGAGGATCGCGGTGGTGATTTGCTGTTCACCCGCAAACTTCGGTTTGACGACTTGCCGGCCGGCGCCCATGGCCTGGCGATCGACATCGTTCTGCCAGACCTGATCGCTCGTAAGCACCTTCAGATCGCTGTCCCCAAGCACGAGGATCGAATCTCGTGCGCGAAGACTTTCGCGCAGCTTGTCGAGCTTTAATTCGCCCAGACCTTTCACCTGGTCGAGCACGGAAGTCGTCAGCTTCTTTATCGCCTCGTATCGCGGCAGACTTTCGTTGATGTACGCCTTGACGTCCGCAGGCAATTTCTCACTGGTCTTGGCGCTGTTGAAGGCAGCAATGATCTGACCCAGAAATGCATCGAACTGCGACGTGCCACTTTGAATAGCGTCGACAGCGCCCTTGTAGTCGGGTGGCTTTTGCTCGAGTGGGCGTTTGATCAGCGTGTTGATCTGCTCGAGCACCTTGGGGAACTGCACGACGGTAAACTTCGCGCCGTCGATCGCCTGCAGTTGCTCGTCTTCGGAGTTTTCCGGAACCGTCACCTTCGCGACCGCAGCCGCTTCCTGTGCAGCGAGATTTTTGATTTCGGGGAAGGTCTTCTCGCGATAGGTGTCGATGAAATCGCGATACTTCTTGACTTCACCCCCATATGTTTCGGTTAATTGCGCGACGAGCATGTCGACCTTGGCAGGGTCGGCCAGCGGGTCGATCGCTTCTGCTTTGATCTTGTCACTGGCGCGGGCGTATTCCTGCACCATGTCGTTCACGGCCTCGTAGCGCCACTGCTTTTCTTCCGCGGCCTGCTCGCGCACGCGCCGATCCGCATCGGACTCGGTGCCCGAGCGTGCCTTGTAGTCGTCGGCGGTCGGCGCGGAATAGAGGCTGATCAGTCGGATCGGCTGCTTCAGTTCCTTGACGATCTCCTTCGTCTGCGGTTTGAGGCTATATTGACCGGAGCGGGTCGTGTCGACGCGCTTGCGGGCCGACTGCGCCAGATACGTCACCAGCACCGCCAGCGCGATCACGACAATGCTCGCGACGGCCACGTTGCTGCCATACTTCAGCCAGCGTTGCTTCTGCGATTCAGGTTGATTCGTTTTTTCGTCAGCCATAACTGTCCAAATAAGTTGTCAGTTGTCAGTTGTCAGTGAGGATAAAGTCTTCGAGTGCCGATCGTCTTGCGTCCCTACTGGCAACTGGCAACTTATTCCTGTTCCTACTTCCACCGTCTCGCTTCGAGTACTTTCACCGTTAAAAACAGGAATACTGTGGTCGCGGCGAGGAAGTACACGAAGTTGCCCAGGTCCAGAATACCCCGGGCGAAGTCGGTGTATTTCGCGAACACACCCTGCCCCGCTGCGGCGCGCCAGAAATCGCTGAGAGAGGCTTTGGCACTGGCCCACCTGGGGACGACCGTCACCAGCACCAGGATCGCCGCCGAGCTGACCGCCGCGACGACTTGGCTCTTGGTCAGGCTGCTGCAGAACAGGCCGATCGACGTAAAGAGCGCCCCGACCAGCAACAGCCCCACATACCCGCTGAAGATCGGACCGTAATCGGGTTTGGAGTAAACGCGTAGCAACCCGACGTAGAGCAGCGTCGGCACGAGCAGCACCGCGTAAAATGCGAACGATCCGAGAAATTTACCCAGCACGACTTCGGTGTCGTTCACGGGTGCCGTCATCATCGTTTCGACCGTTCCTGTCGCAAATTCCTGGGACAAGAGCCCCATCGACAGGACCGGCACGATGAAGACGAGCAGCCAGACCATGTACTCGAAGATTGAGCGCATGGCCGCGGGCTGACCGGGACGGAAGTCGTCCCAGAAGCTGAACCCCGCCGCGATGAGGAACAACACCATCGCGACGTAGGCCAGGGGCGAGTAAAAGTAGCTCGACAGTTCGCGTCGAGCGATCACGGTTGCGCGGGTCATTTCAATCCTTCGTCTCAGCAATCAAAACAAATCAAAAGCGAATTAACCGCGAAGCCACGAAGGTCACGAAGCAATTTAGTTTGTCGAGAATCGCTTCGTGACCTTCGTGCCTTCGTGGTTAAAGTTTATCTTTTGCCACCGCTTGGCTCGCCGTCACTTGGATAAAGAATTCCTCCAGTGTGGCGTGCTCGAGCCGGATCTCTCGCAGCGGCCAGCCCTTGCCGATGACCGTCCGTGCGACCTCTTCACGGACGTCGTAGGAATCCTTTGGCCGGACCGCCAGAGTGACGAACGGGTCACCGTGCTCACCGACTAAAGTCTCGACGCGACTAACACCGCTCAGGTGCGAGATGGCGGCTTCAATTTCTTTTGCCGGTCCGCGCGCTTCGACGAGAACGCGCGCCTGGAGTCGGCGGCTCGTGCGCAGTTCGTCAGGTGAACCCTGGGCGACAATCTTCCCACCCGCGATGATGATCGCGCGGTCGCAGACCGCCTCCACCTCGGGCAGAATGTGCGTTGAAAGCATCACGGTGTGCTGGCCGCCCAGCTCTTTGATCAGCTTTCGCGACTCGCGGATCTGCGTCGGGTCGAGGCCGACGGTCGGTTCATCGAGAATCAGCACCGGTGGGTTGTGCAGCAGTGCATCGGCCAGGCCCACCCGCTGGCGGTAGCCTTTGGATAACGTGCCAATCACTTTCTTGCGCACGTTGGTGAGCCAGGTCTTCTCCAATGCGTAATCGATGCGCTTCCGCCGCTCGGCGCGCGGCATTTTGCGAAGCTGCCCACGAAAATCGAGGTATTCCTCGGCCCGCATTTCCAAATAAAGCGGTACGTTTTCCGGCAGGTAGCCGATGCTCTCGCGCACCATTTCCGATTGGCGAAAGATATCAAAGCCGTTGAGGGTCGCGCCACCACTCGTCGGGGGCATGTAGCAGGTGAGCATGCGGATCGTCGTGCTCTTACCCGCGCCGTTGGGCCCGAGAAATCCGACGATCTGCCCCTTGGGCACTTCAAATGAGATGTTATCGACGGCGAGCGAGTTGCCGTACGCCTTGGTCAGTTTTTCGACTGCGATCACGCGTTCATCCTCGGTTCACCGACGTTCCGCTGCTGACAATCGGGAGGCGAGAGTGATAAAATTGCCCCGCTATCCTGTCAAGTTGATGGCTGTGTTTCCGTCGTCTATTTGACTATACCCGAACGAGCCACAGAAGTTGCGGGGATTGGGCATGAATTGGGAAGTCTCTTAACAGTCCATACGAGCAGGGCTTAACTGGCGTTTAACGTACGGGCTTGCTCTCATTAAGGCTCTCGCACAAAGCGCGCAAGCTCGCCTGCTAAACGGAAATCAATCGCATTCGGAGATGGAAGTGACTTCGCTTTGCGGCACGTCCTCCACGCGTTTCAACTGCACGATACGGTCCAGCTTGAACGTTCGCTGGGCCTGGCGCAAGCGGCACCAGGCGACGAGTGTCATCTCTCCTTTGAATCGCCGGACCTGCAGGGGTTCGATGATGCGTTCGGTGCGCATCTGGTGGGCGTCGAGATATTCCATAATGACTGGCCGTTTGAGGTCCAGCGCCTCTTCTAACTCGAACGGCAGCAAGGATTCGCGCGGTGACGAGGGCATTAAGCCCATCGCCCCACCCTGCTCGCGCATGGCATCGCAGACGCAGGCTGTCCACCCACCGACCGGTTGCATCAGACGGTCAAAGACACCGACGGTCGTTTGCGCGTCCGCCAGGGCGCGGTGCGCGACGGGTGGCGCAAGACCTAACCGCGCCGCCAGTCGCTGCAGGCCATTGCCACCCCGCCCAAACCGCCGGCGGGCGATGCGAACGGTGTCGAAGACAGGAGTGGTTATGCCCAGTTGTTGCGGCAGATCGATCTGAGCTTTTCGGAACTCCCGCAGCAGGAAAGACAGATCGAACCGCACGTTGTGCCCGATGATGGCAGCACCGCTCATCATGTCGAGCATGCGACCTGACAACACGTCAAACGTTGGTCGACCATCGACCATTGCCTGCGAGATGCCCGTCAGCGCGGTGATGCCCGGCCCGACTCGCCGTTGCGGGTCGATCAGTTCCTGCATCTCGGCGACGACCTGTCCGTTCTCAACGCGAACGATGCCAATTTCGATGACACGGTCGCCCCACTCGGCGCTGGCCCCGGTGGTCTCCACATCGACGAACGCCAACGGTGTGCTGGCCAGTGATTGAATAAGCGAAATCGGCACGGTGCTCCGTCACCACAAGGGTTGTTAGGAGCATTATAGGGTTAGGTATGTTTGAAAAAGAAGGATGAAGGATGAAAAGAAATTTGCTTTCATCCTTCATCCTTCTTTTTCATCGTTACGCCCTCACCCCATCTTCACGCCGATGATCTCACCTTCAAATACCATCATGCCATTGACGAGACCCTGCACACCGCAGCCACAACGGCCGTGGCGTTCCCATACCTTTTGGAGAAGGATATGCAGGCGCTGACCGGGCTGAACCGCTTGTCGGAAACGGACCTTGTCCACACCTCCAAATCCGATGAAGCCCGGCCACTTCATGATGTGTTTCACGTAGAAGGAAGAAAGTTGCGCGGCCGACTCAAGCATCAGCACGCCCGGAAACAACGGTCGGCCGGGAATGTGCCCCGCTACCCAGAACTCGTCGGCTTTCACATCCTTAAACCCGATCATGCGCTCACCGACCTCATCCGCATGGACGATCGCGTCAAGCTGCTCGAAATCTCCGCGGTGCGGGTTGATCTCTTTAATAAAGGATTTGTCGTACAGAACGCGGTTGAGGTCGATGCCACTGATGTCAAAGAGGAATTGCGGGGGCATAATTTTTGAGTGAAAGAAGAGGGTAAAAGGCAGGTTGCCTTTTACCCTCTTGGTATTCTTCATTGAAGTGTTGTCGTCACGGTTGACGTCGCAACCGCGAAGATACCGCAATTAGGCAACGCCAGGTTCGGCTTCGCGACCTTCGAGAACCTTCTTGCGAACTTCCTGGGCGGCGGCCTTGATCTCCTGCATCTTCTTCCGGACGCGGGTGCCGGCGGCCTTGTTGCCACCGAGGGCCTTGTTCACGTCGTCTTCGGCTTCGACGACTAACTTCTTCAACGTTTCATATTCCTGCATCGATACCTCCAAAAGATCAAATGTGGGTCAAAAATCTAGCCGGGGATGGGGGTGGTGTCAATCCAAGCCGCCTGCCTTATTTGCTCAGAAACGACGATGGACGATAGAGGATAACGGAAGGAAACCTCACTGGGCGCTCGCTATCCTCAATCTTCCAACTTCCCCCTCGCATTTTCCGGCGCTTACTCTTCCCGAACATAGCGGTGGAATGCGTCGGTCAGTTTCTTGGTCAGGGGGCCAACAGCCCCATTTCCGACCAATCGACCATCGATTTTGTTAACCGGCATGACCTCGGCGCCACTGCCGGTGAAGAAGCATTCGTCGCAGATGTAGAGGTCGTGCCGTTCGACGACGCGCTCGACGATCGGAATGTCCAACCGCTTGCACAACTCAATCATTACCCCGCGTGTCACACCTTCCAGAATGCCTTCGGACAGGGACGGCGTAAAGACGACGCCATCTCGCGCCAGGAAGATATTTTCAACGGTGCCTTCCGACACGTTGCCCGCGCTGTTCAGCATGATTGCCTCGGGCACGCCGGCGTCGTTGGCCTCGATCTTGGCCAGCACGTTGTTCAGGTAATTCAAGCTCTTAATGCGTGGTGACAGCGCGTTGGGGTGATTGCGGACGATCGATGACACGATCACCGGAACGCCCTTCTCGTACAGTTCCTTCGGGTAAACCGCGATCAGGTCCGTGATGATGAAGACGGTCGGTGACGCGCACTTCATCGGGTCGATGCCCAACGCCCCGATCCCGCGCGTGACGACCAGGCGGACATAGCAGTCGGTCAGTTTGTTGATCCTGGCCGTCTCGTAGATCGCAGCGGTCATTTGCTCGGCGGTGTAGGGGATCTGCAGGCGGATGGCCTTGGCGCTGTCGAACAGCCGGCGCATGTGCTGCTCGGTGCGGAAGATCTTCCCGCTATACAGTCGAAGGCCTTCGAAGACGCCGTCGCCGTAGAGGATCCCGTGATCGTACACGGACACCGTGGCGCGCTCTTTGTCGACGTGCTTGCCGTCGACCCAAACCTGCAGGGACATAACCATCTCCAACGACGACGATGCGGAATGCGCCATTCGGACGGCCGAACGGTTTTAGGCCCGTTCATAGCCCCGAATTTCACACTCCGCACAATTCCTGAACGCTTTCTATTCCACCGGCGCCAAGGCACCGTCTCGCAATACTAACACCCGATCCGCTTCCCTCGCCAGTGCGCGGTCGTGGGTGACCATCACAATTGTCTGATTCTTATCGCGATGAAGGCCTTCCAGTACGTCCATGATTTGGCGCCCGGTGTCGGCATCGAGGTTTCCGGTTGGTTCATCCGCAAACAGCACGCGTGGCGAGTTCATCAATGCCCGCGCGATCGCCACCCGTTGGCGTTCACCCCCCGAGAGCTGGTTGGGACGATGGGCCAATCGATGCGACATGCCCAGGGACGACAGGACTTCTGTCGCCCGATCGAGAATTTCCCGCTTCTTTGACCGGAACGTGAGCCAGCTGTGCTCGATCATCGGAGACAGCATCGCGTTCTGCAGGACGTTCAGTTCCGGCAGCAGATGATAAAACTGAAAGACAAACCCGAACTGCGTGTTCCGCAACCGACTGCGGTCGCGGCCGGACATGTGGGCCAGATCTTTGCCTTCAAAATCGATGGTGCCATCGTCCACCTCGTCGAGCGCGCCCAGTAAGTGCAACAGGGTGCTCTTTCCTGAACCCGACCTTCCTTCGATCGCGACAAATTCCCCCTCGGCGATGTCGATGTCGGCGTTCTTCAGTACGGTGACGAGGCTGTCCCCCATCTTAAACGACTTTGTCAGTCGCCGGGCGCTGAGGAACGACTTGGAAGATCGGTTGGCGGTGTTCATGGTGTGCGTTTTGGTCATCGGACTATTCCCACCGCAACGCTTCGACGGGGTTCAATCGTGCCGCTCGAATGGCTGGGACCAGCGCCCCCAGGATCGACGACACAACCGCCACCGCTGCAATGATCCCCGCTGACCACGGGTTGACGACGTTCGGAATCGTATCGAACGCGTAGACCTCGGGTTTCCAGATGACCACACCGACATAGCCTAGCAGGCCATGAATTTCGTTGATGTTCCAGACAATCGCGGTGCCCAGACCCAGGCCCAATATCCCGCCCACAACACCAATCGCAGCGCCGTAGCCAAGGAAGATCGCCGCCACACCACCGCTCGTGGCGCCTACGGATTTGATGATGCCGATGTCGCGCGTTTTCTCAACGACGATCATGT
>JBBRHE010000081.1:0-14341 GCA_038223165.1 Tepidisphaerales bacterium | reverse complement strand
GCGATCATGTCTTTCTGCATACCCTGCAGGTGGGCCGCGCCGTAGAAGATCGCGAGTTTCTTTTTGCCGTGTGCCAGTTCGTCGCGAAGGACTTTCAGCGCCGCGGTGTTGCGCTCGCTGAGGATGACACTGCCTTCGGGGCCTTCCAGCAGCGCGACCTGCTCTTCCATGTTCTGAAACTGCTCGCCCAGCAGTAATTTCAGTTGGCGTGGACGATCGGGGGCCTGCAGCGCGAGAAGCAATTGGCCCAGTTGCATGTCCGCGTTCATCTGTCGGCCCGGCTTGGGACGGGCCATGTCATTGAGGACCGCGCGCATCATGATCGAGAAGAACGATTCCCCGCGCTCGGCCATGCGACGCTCGAACGTCTCGTAGTCGAGGTCGGCGTGTACGAAGTTCTTTGGTGTATAGTCGATCTGATCCAGTTGGTAAGTCAGATCGAGCGCCCGTGTAAGAAACAATTGCATCCCACCGATCGCCCCACCGGGCTCGGCACCGGGTCGGGGCACGTCAGCGCCGGCGGGCTTCACCATCTCGTAAAGGACCGCGTCATATCCTCGGAATATCGCGTTCAGATCCTGGTAATACTTTGCGTCCCCCACGTGCACCGCCGACACAAGGTCGACCTGCTGACCTTTGTTATTTGTCAGCGTCGCGATCGCAACCTCGAGCTTGGCGGCACCGGTGGCTTTGTCGGCGGTGTACCGGAGGAAGCCAGGCTTGTCGGCAACTGGTTTGGCGGCATGAACCGACGCACAGATCGCCAGTGGAACGAGCACCGCGCGGAAGAGGTTTCGCATGACAGGGCATCATACCGCAGCGGCGAGCGGTATACTGCTTCATTTCGCTTGATCTGTACGCCTTTGGCATCGATCATCAGATGCAGATGAAGATTTACACCAAGACGGGCGACGACGGCACGACCGGACTCATCGGTGGCGACCGTGTGCGGAAATGCGACGCGCGCATCGAGTGTTACGGCACAGTGGACGAACTCAACGCCGCGATCGGGCTGGCCGCCGTCAGTGCGAATGCAGGCGTGCGGGCGTTGCTTTATCCAATCCAGCATGACCTGTTCGTGATCGGCTCGCACCTGGCGACACCGGAGGTTGGTTCCACGGCAGCGGCGCACCTACCGCCGTTGGATGAATCGATTATTGCACGACTGGAAATGCAGATCGACACCGCCGAGCAGGAACTGCCACCGTTGCGACAGTTCATCCTCCCGGGTGGTGGTGAGACGGCAGCGCGCCTGCACGTCGCCCGCACGGTCTGCCGCCGGGCCGAACGGCTGCTGGTCGACTTCTCGCTCGATCGCCCAATGCCTACAATCATCCTGACCTACCTGAACCGCTTGAGTGACTGGCTGTTCGTCCACGCACGACTAGCCAATCATCAGGAAGGCGTAGCGGATGTACCGTGGAAAAAGGGGTAACGATTTTGTTAAGTGCTAATGGTTAATTGTTAATTGGGGGCACTCGCAGCTCCAATTAGCCCATAACAATTAACAATTAACCTCCCTCCGCCCCGCCGCCCTTTTTCGGTCGATAGATGTAGTGCCCTGCCCGCCGTTCCCAGAATTCGTAACCGTTCAACAGGTGAACACTGAACGCCTTCCCGTAGATCGCGGCGCGACCGGGGCCGAGGGGGTCCCAGCGGAACACGGCGATCGGAAATTCGGAGCGGTCCAGTCGGGCGTACAGGTCGGTAGTCATCTCCGGTTGTTGCCGCGCAACGACCGGGAACATGTAGTCGTCGAGCACGAAGGGTCGCTGACCGAAGATGACCGGGACGATCGCGCTGTCGGAAAAAATGGGCGCGTCGAACGGTAAGGTCAGCCCATCGGCGAACCCGCGTATGTTGTCGATCCGATATTCGCGATCAAGCCGAATCAACCAACCGTGCATGCCCAGTGACGCGACGCAAACGACCAGCACTGCGCCTGCGGTGAAATGAGTGTCTAACCGCCCGCGCGCGACCGAAATTCCTAGAAACACCAACGCGATCGCGACCAGGTCGATCAGGTGGTTTTCCGCAGTGCCCGGCGTCAGATAGATCGCGATGGTGCAGCACGTCGTGACGGCGAGCGCAATCGTCGGCAGCTCACGCCACCCGCTGCTACCCTGGTAAAACGCCACGACGATCGCGACCAAAACGATCACGCTTGCGATCGGGTCGCGAGCCCACATCACGTACCAAAGCCGAGCGGGCATCTCAAGCATCTGGGCCACCCCACCCCCCGCGGTGGCGCAGGCTCGAAAGTTGTCCAGCAGTCGCCCGTCACTGGCCCAGTCCGCAAAGGCGTACGCGATGGCGGTGAAGGTGACCGTCGCGCCACCGACGAGGATGGCGTGTCGCGATTGGCGATTGACGAGCATGGTAATGACGGCCGCGACCATGCCGGCGATGCTGGTGACCTTCGTGAAGATCGCCAGCGCAAACCCGAGCGCCGCCAGCAGTGTCCACGCGGTCGCGCCGGGCCGATCCTTCAAGGCAATGGTGATCGCGACCAACCCTGCCAGGTTCAACGCAGCAGCGAGAAAATCGCTGCGGATGTTCAGCAGGTTCATGTTCACGCAGCTGGTCGCCAGCGCCAGAACGACGATGATGAGCCCAACGCTCCGATCGACACCGTGCGCGCGGGCGATCGCGTACATTCCAGCAAGCACCCCACCGATCGCAGCGAGGACCAGCATGAACCCTGCGGGGATGGGCGCCAATCCTGCGTGCATCAGCGCAGAGTGCAGCAACATGTGTAACGGGCTGTAGCGCGTCCCACCGTATCCCGCGTCACTGAAGACCGGGCGATAGAACAGGCCGTCGCGCAGGTCCATCGCAAGTCCGGTCCAGACACCGGCCTCGTGGGTCAGGTGACTGCCGCGCGGGATGGCGATGGACATCCGCGTCAATGTCATCACGACAACGGCCATCAGAGCGAACAGGATGAATTTGGAAAGCGGTCGCCGCATCGTCCCTACGTATGTACCCACTGCGCCTCGCCCGCGATATGGCGGCGGGTCAGTCGACACTGTAACGGCACGGTGAACGCGCTGTCATCTTGAGCTGCCGAAAGAATTGCTGGTTTTTCCGATGGTGTCTGCCCGCGAACAGGCTATCTTTTCCGACCGATGATTCCTATTAGATTCCACCCCATCGCCGGTACCGCTTTACTTGCCTTGGCCGGACTGTTCACGGGCACGGGTGCCGTGCGTGCCGACACCGATTTCCCAAAAGGCACGCAGTCGTTTTCCCTGTCCGGCGCTTACACGCAGGAACGCACGGGCGAATCCCAGTACCTGGCCAGCCTTAATGTTGCGCGCGGTTTCTACTTCCGGGACAACGCTGCCGTGGAAGTGCAGGCACCGATCTACTTCGCACACGATGAGGAAAACGCCAGTGGCATCGGCCTGCAGGCCGTGGCGCGGTACCACTTCTTCAACGTCAAGCACATCTCGTTCTACGCCGACATCCTCGGTGGCATTCTCTGGACAAGCGAAGATTTCCCCACTGGTGGAACCGAGTTCAACTTCACCTACGCCGGTGGCCCCGGCGCGAGCTTTCGGTTGTATGCCAACATGCAGTTGATGACCGGCTTCCGTTTCCAGCACGTTTCCAACGGCTTCATCGAAGGCCGCGACCGCAACCCGATCATGAACTCACTGGGTGGATATGTAGGATTGAGCTGGCTGTTCTGACGTGCGTGAAGTGGCCCAATGGTGAGTGCTGCAATTCGCCTCTGGCCCCTCTCCCGTGTACTCATGGGAAAGGTTGCGCGAGGGTGATTGGGTGGGCCGAGCCAGTCGGACTTTTCATTAACGGTTGAACCAGATCACCGGTGCCAGACGAAAGTGCCTGGCGCTCGAACGCCCCCTCAGTCCAACCCTCTGCCGGGCCTGGCGCGAGTACGCGGGGGAGAGGGGGCCAGAACGGCTCAAGCGGCGGGCTTGAGCATTTCTTTTGTCGCTGGTTGCGTGGCTGCGCCGGGTCGCTTGTTGGGCATGGGCACGATCTTCACCTCACCCAGCTCCTTCACCTGTCCCTCGACCGCCGCCGCGGGGGCGACGATGACGATGTTGAGGTTTTTGGGGTCGGCGTATTTGGTCATGACGCCCTTCACGTCGTCGGTGGTCACCTTGTCAATCTGCTGGGGGTAAGTGTCGTAATAATCGATCGGATAGTCGTTCAAAATTCCGTCGACGCGGAACTGCGCCTGTTGCTGGATCGTCTGCAACTGCATCAGCATCCCACCGGCCACGCGCATCTTGGCGTCGGACAGATCGGTATCGCTGACGTTTTCAGTGCGCATGCGCTCGATCACGGTGTACATCGCCTTGATCGCGTCCGCTGTCGTTTCGATCGCGGTGTCGGCGCTGGCGATAAACTCGCCACCATGACGGTTGGGCTGGAAGATGCCTGACGCGGTGTAGACGAGGCCTTTTTCCGCGCGAACGTACTTCATCATTCGGCCATCAATTCCACCCGACAGGATGCGATTCGCGACCGCGCCGGCGTATTTCTCGTCCGTGCGGATGTCGTACGCGAGCCCACCGATGCGCACTGTCGCTTGCTTGCCGTCAGGACGGTCGACGACCAGCACCTTGCCAGCCGTCGTCGGTTCGGGCGCGTAGTCGGTCGCCGCCAGTCGAATGTTGTTGCCACGATCCCAACCCGCCAGCAGAACCTTGGCCTGCTTGGTGGCGGATTCGAGTGTTACGTCACCGGCGAAGACCAGAATCGCGCCTTGTGGAATGTACGTAATTGCGTGATACGCCTTGACGTCGTCCAGCGAAATGCCGCCCACCGTCGCCGGCGTCGCCGAGTAGCCAAGAGGCGATTCACCGTAAAGGGTCGTCATCAATTCGCGGCTCGCGACGCCCGTAGGGCTTTCGAGTTCGACTTGCAGCCCGCTAAGCGTTTGAGCCTTCAATTTCTCGAAGTCGACCGGGTCAAAGCGGGGTTCAAGCAACAGCTCGCGCGTGCGTTGAATGGCATGAGTGAGCTGGTCGCGGGTCGATGAGCCGGTAATACGGGTCACGTCACCGCCATCGGACACGTCCAGATCGATCGCGCGGGACTCGAGGTCCTCGGCGAACTGGTCATAGGTCTGCTGTTTCGTCCCGCGTTGGACGAGGCTGGCGGTCAGGCCGGCAACGCCAAGCTTATCTGGCGACACACTGTGCCCACCGCGGCGCATCGTCAGACCCCAACTGACCAGGGGCAGGCGCGGGTCGGGCATGACGAGCACGCGCACACCGTTCACTTCGGTCTCAGTACCCTTTTCAAACGGGCGACCCGTCGCGATTTTCGCAGCGGGCGCCTTGGCAGGGTAATTCTCGGGAAACGTCACCACCCGTGGTTCCACGGGCGCGGTCTGCGTCGTCACACCCGCGTCCACCATCGCGGCGGCCTGCGTGCTGCTGGCGCGGGCAGCGGTTGCGAGCGGGTCGGGCTTGATCACGAGCGTCGTCCCACGCTTGGAATCGAGATACTTTCGCGCCACGCGGTTCACGTCCGCGATCGTCACTTTCTCCAATCGCTCTAACCGCGTGTTCACGCGCGACGGGTCGCCAGCGAACAGCGCTTCGGACCCGAGCTGCGACGCCAGTGATTCGCTCGTCTGCCGGCCGTTCAAGAGTGCCACGCGCGCTTGCGCCTTGGCTTTGTCCAGCTCGTCTTGCGTGACGCCTTGGTCGCGCACACTGGCGATCACTTCGTTCAATGCAGCTTCCACGTCCGCAGACTTCTTGCCCTGCAACACCGTGCCACCGACGGTGAACACACCACCATCTTCCAGCATCATCGTGCTCGCGTAGGCGTCGACGGCAATCGGGCTGTCGTTGTTCACGAGCCTGCGGTCGAGTCGACTGCTGCTGCCATCCCCGAGGATGGTCGCCAGCACGTCAAGCACGTCGTTGTCCGGGTCGTTGTAGGGTGGAAGCTGGAAACCGATCATCACCGCAGGCAACGGCACTCGCTGGGGGCTGATGAGCCGGCGGGCCTCGGTCTGCTCGGGCTCAGTGGGAATCGCACGCTTCACCTTGGGGCCCTCGGGAATCCAACCGAAGTATTTCCGCACCATCTCCTTCGCCCTTGCGACGTCAATGTCACCCGTGATGACGAGAACGGCATTGTTCGGCACGTAATAGAGGTTGAAGAATTCCTGCAACTCGTTTACCGGCGCCGCCCGCAGGTGGTCCATGTTGCCGATTGGTGTCCAGCGATAGTTGTGGGTCGTGAAGATGGTTTTCAGCAATTCCTCGTAAATGTTCCCGTACGGCCGGTTCTGCCGCGCCCGCCATTCCTCGGCGACGACCTTGCGTTCGGTTTTGTAGATGTCCTCCGACACCTTGAAGCTCGCCATGCGGTCGGCCTCGAGGTAGAGCGCAGTCTCCAGGTGGCTCGACGGCAAGGTTTGCCAGTAAACCGTCTGGTCAAAGCTGGTAAACGCGTTGGACACCCCACCGACACCCCCGACCAGCTTCATGTGCTCTTCGGGAGCGACGTTCGCCGACCCACGGAACATCATGTGCTCGAACATGTGCGCAAACCCTTGCCGGTCCGCCCGCTCGTCGCGACTGCCGACATGGTAGAGCACCCGCACATGCACCACCGGCGCGGTGTGCAGTGGCGCATAGATGACGCGCAGACCGTTGGGGAGGGTTTCGGTCTGGAAGTCGATGTCCCCAACGTCACCGGCAGGTTTCGTCTGGGCGAAGGTGGGGGTACACAGGAAAAGGCAGAACAGAACGACGAGGATTCTATGCATCAGGCTCTCCACAAGAACGCCACACAGGAATAAACACCCGTGCGGCTTGCAGATGTTACGGAGCGCCGGGCAAATTGACGACCGCCAAAGCGATGGAATCCGGCGCCGGCCCCGGTCCTTGTGGGCAGCGGGAAGTAAGAGCCGCCCCCATCGCGCCGGCGTCAATTTCCTTGAAGCCAGTCCCGTGCACGCGTTGCATGAACGATCGCTCTGGCCTACCTTTACGGCTCGGCTTTTCAGTTTACGAGGAAGAACAGAAATGAAGCGCGCTAAGATCACCATCGTCGGAGCAGGCAACGTCGGAGCGACCGCAGCCCATTGGGCGGCGGCGAAGGAACTGGGGGACATCGTCCTGGTCGATATTCCGGAAATCACGATTAAAGACAAGGACGGCAAGGAGACCAAGGTTGCCAACACCGCGCCGGCGGGCAAGGCGCTGGACCTGATGCAGTCGTCGCCGATCGAAGGGTTCGATGCGCGCATCATCGGTGCGACCGATTACGAGCCTACGGTCGGGTCTGACGTCGTCATCATCACCGCTGGTTTGCCGCGCAAGCCGGGCATGAGCCGCGACGATCTGATCGCGATCAACACGGGCATCGTCAAGCAGGTCGCCGAGAACGTTGCCAAGTATTCACCCAACGCCGTCATGATCGTGGTGTCCAACCCGCTGGACGCGATGGTCTACGTGGCGTGGAAGGCGTCGGGCTTCCCGACCAAGCGCGTCATGGGCCAGGCCGGTGTGCTCGACACCGCCCGCTACCGCACGTTCCTGGCGACCGAGATCGGTTGCAGTGTGGAAGACGTTCAGGCGCTACTGCTCGGTGGCCACGGTGACGACATGGTCCCACTGAAGCGTTACACGTTCGCAGGTGGCATCCCGATTACGCAATTGGTCAAGCCCGACCGTCTGGACGAGATCATCAAGCGCGCCCGCAATGGTGGCGCTGAGATCGTAAACTTGCTAAAGACCGGCAGCGCCTATTACGCCCCCGCCGCCGCGACCGTGCAGATGGCCGAGGCGATCATCAAGGATAAGAAGCGCATCCTGCCGGTCGCCGCCTATTGCGATAAGGAATACGGTATCGGTGGCTACTTCGTCGGTGTGCCGGCAGTGCTCGGTGCGGACGGTGTGGAAAAGATCCTCGAGATCGAGCTCGACGAGGACGAAAAGAAGGCTTTCCAGACGAGCGTCGACCACGTGAAGGACCTGGTAAAGGTCGTGAAAATGTGACAGGGACAGGCGCGGAAGGGTAGAGTGATGGGCGCAGGGGGGATAGTGGAGAATGCCGAGTGCAGAGTGCAGAATGAAAGGCGTCTCGTTTACCCTCTGCATTCTGCACTTATCACGCTGCACTGATTCGAGTTCCGCCGGAGCATCCATGGTTCGTCGTTTTATCGTCGTCTCGTTGTCCTGGGTCGCGATGATGCTCGTCGTCGTGGCGATGAGTGGTTGCGCCGTCGGCCCTACCCTCTATTCGGCCGACAAGGCAAAGGTCGTCGATCGCAAGTACGTTGAGTACCCGGCCGGTTATGAGTTGACGCTCGTCGCAGACGGGTTAACCGCCCCCTCGGCCGTCGCGTTTGGGCCAGATGGGTCGCTGTTCATCGCCGAGACGGGCGTCGGTCGGTTTGACCCGCGCATTTACGGTTGGCGTGCCGATGGCACGTACGTCAGCGTCTATCCAGACCCGAACAAAAGCTTTTTCTTCGGGGACCGGTTCCGGCTATACGGCCCCATCGGTGGCATGGTCTTCCATGATGGTGCCCTTTACGTCACCCACCGCGACGAGAACGGCATGGGCGTCGTCACCCGGTTGAATCTGGATGGCACGCACCGCACGGTGATTGCCGACCTGCCCGCGCAGGGTGATTTTGCGGTGACAGACATCATCGTCTCGTCCACGGGTCGGCTTGTCTTCGGTGTGGGCACCGCGACAAACAGTGGCGTCGTAGGCATCGACAATTTCCAGGTCGGTTGGCCTCAACAGCACCCTGAAGTGAGCGATCAAACCTACGTTGATCTGAAGTTGCTCGGCTATCGCTTTAATACGCCCAACCCCAATTCCGGCCTCTTCGGTGGTGACGACGTCTCGGTTACGGCACCGTTTCAGGCGTTTGGCGTCAGCAATCAGACGCGCGTGCCACAGAGCCGCATTGGGAAGCCCAATGGCGCCGTCTACAGCATCAGCACCACTGGAGGCGACCTGCGCGTCGAAGCCCATGGTGTGCGCTTACCGCGCGGGCTGGGTTACAGTGATTTTGGTCGACTCTACGCGACCAACAACGGCATGGAGCTGCGCGGCACCCGACCGATCCAGGACGACCCCGATTCACTCATTCGCATCGTCCAGAACACGTGGTACGGCTGGCCCGACTTCACGACCGATTTGCGGCCCGTCAGTGAATTGCCACTGAACGACGCCACCCGCCGAATGATCGTCAAGAGCGGTTATCCCGACCTATCGGCTTTGATTGACCATGGCGCCAGCAACCTGCTGGCACCCAATCGCGATGCGCTGGTCAATGGCGTTTTCCCAGCGCTGAGCGGGGCTGCAAAGTTCGACTTTGTCTCGGACGAAAGCGTGTTCCGTGAGTTTCGTGGCAATGCGCTTGTGGCACTGTCAGGCGATCGTGCACCCTTCGCAACCAACGGCCAGCAGCTTAAAGGGATCGACATCGGCTACAAGGTCGTTTCGGTCGACGTCGACACCAAACAGGTCCGCGACTTCATCCACAACACCAAAGGCAAACCCGCAAGTGCCATTGCCAAAAATGAAGTTGGCGACGCGATGGAACGCCCGGTCGACGTGAAGTTTGCCCCCGATGGAACGCTCTACATCCTGGACTTTGGCCGGATGCGCATGCGTGGTGGCCGAGAGGAAATCATCGCTAAGACCGGTCGTTTATACCGCTTGGCGCCTCTACCCACAGGCCCCACGAGCACGCAGGCCGCCCCACTAACGTTTGGCCCGACACCCGCCAATCAACCGGCAGCACGGTAGGTCATTTCCACTTGCGACCCGTCAGCTTCTCGTAAGCCTCAACGTATCGCGCCCGCGTACCTGTGACGACATCGTCCGGCAGGCGCGGCGCTGGGGGTTGCTTGTCCCACGTCTGCGTTTCCAGCCAGTTGCGCACGAACTGCTTGTCATAGCTCGGCTGATCGTGACCTGATTCATACGTGTCCGCTGGCCAGAAGCGACTGCTGTCGGGGGTGAGGACTTCGTCGACGACGATAAGTTTTCCATCTGGGAGTTGACCAAACTCAAACTTGGTGTCGGCGATGATCACTCCGCGCGATCGGGCATGATCGGCGGCGCGAGCGTAGAGTCGCAGCGTTCGCTCGCGCAATGTGGCGGCCAAGGATTCACCGATGATCTTTGCGGTCTCGTCAAACGAGACGTTGATATCGTGCCCACTCTCTTCTTTCGTCGCTGGGGTGAAGAGCGGCTGCGGAAGTTCGTCGCACTGTTTGAGCCCCGCCGGCAGTGGCACGCCGCAGACCGTTTGCGACTGCTGATACTCTTTCCACCCCGACCCAGCGAGATACCCGCGCGCAACGCACTCGATCGGCACGACGGCCGCCTTCTTCACCCACATCGATCGCCCGCGCAACACGTCGGCGTAGGGCTGCAGTGCCTGGGGAAACGCATCAACGTCCTCGGCGAGCAGATGGTTCTCAAACTCGTCCTTCACGAGGTCGAACCAGAACAAACTTAACGAAGTCAGGACCTTCCCCTTGTCGGGAATGCCGTTGGGCATGATGCAGTCAAACGCGCTGATGCGATCCGTCGCAACGATCAACAGCGAGTCGCCCAGGTCGTAGACGTCGCGCACTTTTCCGGTGCGCTTGGGAAACGGCAAATCAGTACTCAAAATCGCCTCAACCATCTGCGGGAAGATATGGGCGTGTCGTCGTGATTGGAAGGGAGAGACGCGAAGGCACGAAGGCGCGAAGCAATCGCGAAGGAAGAACGGGTAGAACGACCATTACGAGTTATGCCTTCTTCAACTGTCCTACTTCGCGTTTCCTTCGCGGCTTCGCGCCTTCGCGTCTCTTGCTTCCCCCAGTTTGAGCCGACCGCCATCTCTGCTAAGATATATCATGGCGTCGACAGCGGGGCAGATTTGATCCCGTCGCGCGAAGTTACCTTTATGTCGATCAAGTTCGAGATTTACCGCGACGGTGCCCGTGTGACGACCTTCGAGCCCATAGCCGCGACCGCGGTCGGGCCGGAAAGCGTGCCGATCGCGGGGGACGTGACATTCAAGGATGGCTTGCTCATCGTCTCCGGTATCGAAGAAGGCGCAGCCGGTGTCTCACTGCTTTGGGATTGCGGATCGATCGGGCAATTCATGCTCGAAACCACCCGCATGCTGCAACGGGCCGAACCCTATGTCCTCAACGTCGAGCTAGTCCGCTTCCGGTTGATGAAGATCATTCAGAAGCAGGAGGACTGGAATCTCTTCGATTTCTCCAAAGCCGAAAAGTACACGACGCGCCTGAAGGAGGCCCAAGCCCTCTTCGCCGACGCGCTCGGCAAGCTGAACGAGCCGGTCGAGGCCTCGAAGCTGGCCGACCAGGCCTTGGCGCTGGCGATCGACCTGTCCGAGCAGTTCGCACTGTTCCACGCCGACCTCCTGATCAACCGCCGGCGGTCGTCGGGCGCGTTCGTGAAGCACATCTTCGGTTGCCGCGCCGATGCGACCATTCGCGGTGAGAAGTACAAGGACGCGCTGGCGACGCAGTTCGACTATGCCATCCTGCCCATGACCTGGAAGCAGATGCAGCCACAGGAAGGCGCTTTCGACACGGAAGCCGTCGATGGCTGGATTGAACACCTGTCGCGCAAGCGCATCCCCGTCATCGGTGGACCGTTGATTTGTCTCGACGAGCGACAAGTGCCCGACTGGGCCTTCATCTTCGAGAACGACTTCGACACGCTGCGTGAACTGGCGTACGAATACGTTCACAAGGTTGCGCACCGCTACCGCAAGGCCGTGGCGATGTGGAACGTCTGCGCGGGGTTGCACAAGCGAGGGTCGTTCAATCTGACGTTCGAACAGGTGATCGAGCTGACGCGGCTGCTCGTCTCGCAGGTGAAGTCGATCATCCCCGGCGCACGGACGCTCATCAGCATCACCCACGCGTTCGGTGAGTACAACGCGCGCGGCTCGCACAACGTGCCACCGATGTTGTACGCCGAGATGGTGACGCAAGCGGGCATCACGTTCGAAGCGTTCGGGCTGGAACTGGAAATGGGCGTGCCGGCAACGGGCCATTTCACGCGCGATTTGTTTCAGCTGAGCTGCCTGCTCGACAAGTTCAGCACGCTGGGTCGACCGGTTTTCTTAACGGGCATCTGCGCGCCAAGTCGCAACACGCCCGACCCCGCGGCCGTCAGTGGGGGCAAGCTCGACCCCGCCCGCGCCGGTCGATGGCATCGACCGTGGGACCCGAATCTGCAAGCGGAATGGATGGACGCGGTCTATCACCTGGCGCTGTCCAAGCCGTACGTCGAAAGCATAGCTTGGGGCAACCTGGCCGACATGCACCCGAGCGTGCCAGGCGGTGGTTTGCTCGATGACGGTCTGCAGCCCAAGCCGGCCTTCACGAAACTGCAGGAGATGCGCGAAAAGTTCAAGTCGTACAGCAAGCGGTGATTCCGCCGTACCACGGGCGGCTCGCCCGTGTTTTTATCGAACGCAATTACGCACGGGCGGGCCGCCCGTGGTACGGGCTGACCCATGCCGGATGAACACGATCGTTCGCTGCCTTGGACCTTGTCGCAACGACGCGCGATCCTTTTCATCTTCTCGGCCGTCGTTTTCTACCTGTTCGTCGTCGCCCTTCGCAATCGTCAGTACATCCCTGACCCTATCCCCACCGAGTCACCACTTGCGGCCCAACTTCAGGACAAGATCGATCCCAACACCGCCGACCTCGCCACCCTCGCGACGTTGCCCGGTCTGGGTGAAAAGCGGGCGCAACTCATCATCGCCTATCGCGAAAAGGTCCAGCAGCGCGAGCCCGGCGCCGTCGCATTTCGGACGATGGCGGACCTGCTCAAGATCCGCGGCATCGGCGTCGCAATGATTGCCAACCTGCGGCCTTACATCATCCTCTCCGAGACCGCGACGACGAGCCCAGCCGCGACGCCTGTAGAAAGACCGGTGAACTAAATTCCGCGGCTCGATTGTGGCTATAATGATCCTCGCCCATCCACGACACGATCAGGAGCCGCAAGATGCCCGATTTTCAAGTTGTCAGCCCCTACCAGCCGCAAGGTGACCAGCCGCAGGCGATCGAGAAGCTCGTCGCGGGCATTCAGCGGAACGAAAAATTCCAGACACTGATGGGCGTCACCGGCTCGGGCAAGACCTTCACGATGGCCCACACCGTCCAGCGCATTAACCGCCCCACGCTCGTCATCAGCCATAACAAAACGCTTGCGGCCCAATTGTACGAGGAATTCAAGGAACTCTTCCCCCACAACGCCGTCGGCTACTTCGTCAGCTATTACGACTATTACCAGCCTGAAGCGTACATCCCCCAACGGGACATCTACATCGAAAAGGATGCGTCGCGTAATGACGACCTCGACCGATTACGCCTGAGCGCGACAAGCAACCTCGTCAGCCGCAATGACGTGCTGCTGGTGGCGTCCGTTTCGTGCATTTTCGGTCTCGGTTCACCAGTGGATTACAAGCGATCTGTCCTACCGATCCGCAAAGATGAATCGACCGACCGCGACGACATGCTGCGCCGGCTGCTCGACCTGCAATACAGCCGCAACGACATCGACTTCAAGCGCGGCACGTTCCGTGTGCGCGGTGACGTCGTGGAACTCCACCCATCTTACGAGGAGTTCGCCTACCGCATCGAGTTCTTTGGTGACGACATCCAGAATATCGACGCGATTAACCCCTTGACCGGTGAGATCCTCTCGAGCCACGAGAACATCTTCATTTACCCCGCCGTCCACTATGTGATGCCCGAGGATCGCCTTGAAGGCGCGGTTGCGAGCATCAAGGCCGAACTGGACCAGCAGGTCATGCACCTGCGCGGTGAAGGCAAGCTGCTCGAAGCGCAGCGGCTGCTCGCCCGCACTAAGTATGACCTGGAACTCATCCAGGAAGTGGGCTTCTGCAGCGGAATCGAAAACTACAGCCGACATCTGGATGGCCGCCCACCCGGTGCCAAACCGTGGACGCTCATCGACTACTTCCCCAAGGATTTCCTCTGCATCATCGACGAGTCGCACGTCACCCTGCCGCAGATCAAAGCGATGTTCGCTGGTGACAAGGCTCGCAAAGACGTGCTCGTCGGTCACGGTTTCCGCCTGCCCAGCGCGATGGACAACCGCCCGCTGAAATACGAAGAGTTCGAGCAGATGATCAACCAGGTCGTCTTCGTCAGCGCTACGCCCGGCAAGCTCGAGATGGAGTACACGCACGGCGAAGTCGTCGAACAGGTCATCCGCCCGACGGGCCTCATCGACCCGATCATTGAGATTCATCCCGCACAAGGCCAGGTGCCCCACCTCCTCGCACAGATCAAGGAACGCGTTG
>JBBRHE010000080.1:0-14393 GCA_038223165.1 Tepidisphaerales bacterium | reverse complement strand
TCGCGCGGGCACCGTGGTCGGTGCAGTGGTTTGCGGCGGAGCGGTCGCCGGGTCGAAACCCTTTTCAGAGAGAACGCGCTGACCCGCGTCGGACAGCAGGTAGGTTATGAATCGCTCGGCTGCGGCGCGGTGGGCAGCGTCCTTCAACACGACGGCGCGGTAGATGATCGGGTCGTGCAGCGACGGGTCGATCAGTTCGACGACCTTCACGGTTTCACCAGCTTCTTTGGCATCGGTCGCGTAGACCAGCCCGGCGTCGACTTCGCCACGCACGACGTAGTCGAGCACTTGGCGAACGTTGGTACCGTAGACTAGCTTCTCAGCGACGTTCGCAGAGAGGTCGGCCTTGGCCAGTGCCTGGGACGCGTAGTCCCCTGCGGGGACGGTCTTGGGCTGACCGATCGCAAGACGCTTGACCTTGTCGGTCGCGACTTCCTTGAAGGAGGTGACCGTATCGGTCTGCTTGGCCGGGACGATCAGTGCCAATCGACCGCGCGCGATGACCTGCCGACCCGCAGCGTCGGCGAGCCCGTCCTTAATCAGTTCGCTCACCTGCTTGTCGGCGGCGGAGATGAAGAGGTCGACGGGGGCACCAGCTTTGATTTGACCGAGCAAAGTACCCGAAGCGCCGAAGTTGAAGGTTAGCGTGTCGCCGGAGGCGCGGTTGTATTCAGCGTCCATCGTCTGCAGCGCGGGTTTCAGACTGATGGCCACCGACACGGTGATCGGCTCGGCCGACGCGAAGGGATTGAATGCCACCATCACCACAACGACGGCCGGGACCGACTGGAACTTTAAAGGCAATCTCATGCCGATTCTGCGTAAATATGGAAGGATCGCCATGCTTGTCATCCATTAAGGTGGAGGATTCAACAACCACCGACTCGTCCAATTCCGACGTCCGCATTTTAGCTATTTTTCACTTTACGTCGCGAAAACGGAAGGTATATTCACGCGAGTTAGGTGGCGGGTTAGTCGCTCGGCCTCGGGAAAGTTCTAGTGTTAGCCTTTCTTCTTGTCCCCTCCCTCCCGCGTCGGTTGGCATGTCAACCTCTTTCGATCGTGCCCGGAAAGAACCAATTTAATCTCGGGCTAAAAGTCTACCCATCTTAGGAGATTGCACATGGGTAAGAAGTTGTATGTCGGTAATTTGGCTTATGGCGTTGACGCGTCTGAGCTCGAGCAGTTGTTCGGCGCGCATGGGACCGTCACCTCGGCACAGATCATCAACGATCGCGAGACCGGTCGCAGCAAGGGCTTCGGGTTCGTCGAAATGGGCAGTGACAGTGAAGCGCAGGCCGCAATTGCGACCCTGAACGGTTACCAGCACAACGGTCGCGCCCTGACCGTCAACGAGGCCCGCCCACGTGAAGAACGCAGTGGTGGTGGGGGTGGCTTCGGTGGCGGTGATGGTGGCCGCAGTGGGGGTGGTGGCTACGGTGGTGGTGGCGGAGGGGGTGGGTTTGGTGGCGGTGGGGGTGGCCGCAGTGGAGGTGGCGGGGGTGGTCGTGGTGGCTTCGGTGGTGGCGGCGGTGGCCGTGGCGACCGTGGTGGACGTGATCGCTATTAAGCGATCCGTCGCAATACATCAGTGACCTAATGCATTGATAACTTGAAAACGCTTCAAGGCCCTCGCACGTGGCGAGGGCCTTGTTGTTTTCCATCTTGTGCAGAATCTGGTTTCTGATGGGCACGCTCATCGTTGGTCAGCGCGTGGCGGCGTTCATTATCACGCTCGCGGGGCTGCTGATCTTTCGTGGGCTGCGCTGGTGGACCTTCGCAACTCGACTGTCCCCATTGCGCCAGGTGGGACGACGAACATCATGGCGGAAGTCGAAGCATTCATTACTTCCTGCTGCCTCTAGCTTTTGCATCTTCCCGCCACCTGCCGTATTCATGTGATTTGCACGATGCCGCTGATCGACTTTGCCACGCCACCGAGCCGGATTTTGATCATCAAGCCCAGCGCCGTGGGTGACGTCGTGCATGCGCTGCCGATCCTGAATCTGCTGCGACTCAAATGGCCGGCGGCTCACATTTCGTGGCTGGTCACACCGGTCTGCAGCGGTATCCTCGACGGTCACCCTCAGCTGAATGAAGTCATCCTGTTCGACCGAAAGCGCCTCGGCGCCGCTTGGAAAAGCGGTCAAACGCGCGCTGAACTGCTCGAATTCCGCAGGCGTCTTCGCGAAGGGAATTTTGATCTCGTCATTGATCTTCAAGGACTGTTCCGCAGCGGATTGATGGCGTGGCAGACCGGCGCGCCGGTACGCATCGGATTTGCAAGAGCCCGCGAGTTGGCGCCGGTGTTTTATACCCATCGCGTGGACGTCGGTTCCCCGGAGCAGCACGCGATCGAACGGTATCTCACGATCGCGGCCACGCTCGGCTGTGTTCGCGAGCCGGTGCAATACGTCTTTCCAACCGATGACGCCGACCGAGCCCACGTGCGTTCGTTGACGAGCGGCATCGGCCAATACGCGGTGGTCCTGCCGGGAACGAACTGGGTGACGAAGCGCTGGCCGGTCGAACACTTCGCGGCCCTCGTGAAACCGTTACGCGAGCGATTTGGCCTAAACACCGTCGTCGCCGGCGCGCCGGGGGATCACGAGCTGGCGACGAAAATCGACGGGCTGAATCTGACTGGAAAAACGACGTTGCGGCAACTGGTCGCACTGCTGGAAGACGCGTCCCTCGTCATCGCCAACGACAGTGGACCCATGCACATTGCCTCGGCATTGGGGCGGCCACTGGTGACGATGTTTGGCCCGACCAACCCCGCGCGAACGGGGCCGCATGATCGCGGTGATACGGTCGTCAACATTGGCTTGCCGTGCAGTCCGTGTTACTCCCGGCGATGTTCGCACGTTAGTTGCATGCACTGGCTTTATCCCGAGCACGTGCTGAAAATCGCCGAGGTGCAATTGTCGACGATCAAAATTACTTCACTTCATTCAGATGCTGCCATCGATCCGCTCCATCACTTAAACCCGTAAAGTCGGGTTTGCAGTCGGCCGTCGCCGCGGCAACCGACGCAGTGTGCGCGTTGAGCTCGCGCGTCTGGCGCAAGGCAATTTTTGTCAACCACACACCGGTGATAAAGCACGCGATCGCGAACATCAAAAAGCCGATCGGCCGCGGTTGCCAGCCGAGGCGCGTGACGAAGTCGTACGTCTTCCAGGTAAGTTGAATCGTGAAAATGAAGCACCCACCCAGGCCGGCGATAACAAACGACCGCTGGCGAAACGCCGCACGGCGTTCGGCGGCGAGTTTGCGGATGCGCACGCCGTCGAGTTCGTCGGCGCGAAGGCGTTCTTGCTCGCGGCGTTCAAGATCCCCGTCGTCAGTCAGGATGGTGCCTTCGAGCATGAACTCGATGTTGCAGTACGGGCAGCGAAACGTCGGCCCGGCGGTGTGGTCGATCTCGATGTCTTCCTCGCAGCCGGGGCAGAGGACCGTCTCCTGGTCGACGTGGGCGTTGGTCTCCTCCATACCTATAACGTTAGCACCGGTTTGGCAACCCGGCTACTGCGGCGTTTCGCACGATTCCCACTGCGCGTATAACAGTCGGTCATGACACCTCCGGAAGACATCAAGCTGGCGATCGGTAAGGCGCTGGGGCGCATAACGAGTGGACTGTTCATCCTGACCGCACTGGACGACGACGCGACCCCGGTCGCCGTCCTTGTCAGTTGGGTGCAGCAGGCGGCGTTCGAGCCACCAAGCATCAGCCTGGCCCTGACCAGGGATCGCGGTGGGCGCGACGTTATTGAAAAGACCAAGCGATTCGCGCTGGCAGTGCTGCCCCAGGACGATTTGTCGCTGATGAAGAAGTATGCCCGTGGCGTGAAGCCGGGTGAAAACCCGTTCGACGGGCTGGAGCTGACGAAGACGACAGGTGGACTTCCCATCCCCGCGACGGCGCTGGCGTGGCTGGAATGCATGGTCACGAGCGTTTGCGACTTCGGTGCCGATCATGACATTCTGTTGGCGACCGTTGTCGCTGGCGAAGTTCTACGGGAGGGCGCGGGTTATGCCCATCAACGCAAGAGCGGATTGCGCTATTGAAGCCCTTTCGCAAGCCGACCACTGAAGAGCTGCAGGCCGCGGTCAACAAGACGATTCCGGACCTCATTGCGCCAGACCTGAAGGTGCTGTTCTGCGGCATCAATCCGGGTCTGTATTCCGGTGCAACGGGCCATCATTTTGCTCGGCCAGGCAATCGGTTCTGGCCGGCGCTTTTCGCAGGTGGGTTTACCCAACGGTTGTTGTTGCCCGCTGAGAAAGGTGAGTTGCTGAAGGACGGGTATGGAATTACCAACCTCGTCCGTCGCACGACCAACGCCGCCGCTGAGCTGTCGCGAGACGAGTGTGTAAAAGGAGCGGCGGCACTCGAGCGGAAGGTGAAAAAGTACCGACCACGGGTGGTCGCATTCTTGGGCATCAGTGCCTACCGAGACGGTTTTGCCCGACCCAAAGCGAAGTTGGGTCGCCAGGAAGAGACGATCGGCGGCGCCGTCGTGTGGGTACTGCCCAACCCAAGCGGGCTCAACGCACATTTTTCGCCCAAGGCGTTGGCGGAGTTGTTCAAAGTGCTCAAGCGGGAAGCAAAGTTGCTTTGACCCCGATGAATCGCGGTATCGCTGCACTTGGCTACTGGAGTGTGACGGAGGGGAAAGAGATTCGTCACTTATCATAATTATTCATCCCGAAACGTGATTTTCTTTGAACCCTTACCCACTTTTCTGTATACTAGCTAACGTTAAAGCCACCCCGGTTCGCAATGGCGGGTGTTTGTCGCGATTGTCGCGCAACACACCGTAGCGTGCCGCGGTGGCTTCTTCGTTTTTACGGACCCGCAGTGGACTTGTGTCCGCCTTCGGTCACGATGACAAGAAGCCATCGGGTACTGCAATCTCTCGTGCGGGACGACTAGAAACCGTCCTAGCAGAAAAAGGAGTCGGCCATGACCAACAACGAACACCTCAACACCACGCCCCTCAAGGCCAAGAACACTGGCACGGACGCGAAGAAGCACTTCTTCTCGCTTGGCACTATCGAGCACATCGATGTGACCAAAAACCCCGCGATCGTCAACGTCGTGGAGCAGATGGCCAACATGGCCTTCAGCGCCCGCGACCTCAACCGCGCTGCGGACATTTATGACCGCATGCTCAAGGAAAACGACTGCGGCATCATCCTCACGCTCGCTGGCTCGTTGATCTCGGCCGGCCTGAAGAAGGTCATCGTCGACATGATCAAGAACAACATGGTCGACGCCATCGTCAGCACCGGCGCCAACATCGTCGACCAGGATTTCTTCGAAGCGCTCGGCTTCAAGCACTACATCGCTGAAGAGAAGCTCAAGAGCGGCCTGTTCGACAACGACCTTCGTGAGCACGCCATCGACCGCATATATGACACGCTGATCGACGAGGAAGAGCTGCGCCTCTGCGACGAGGCGACCCAGAAAGCGTTCGATGAGATGGAGCCCGGCCCGCACAGCAGCCGTGAGTTCATCCGGGCGCTCGGCAAGCAGCTCGTGGACAACGGTGGACCCAAGTGCGCCGACAGCATCATCTACGAATGCTACCAGCGCGACATCCCGATCTTCTGCCCGGCGTTCAACGACTGCTCGGCCGGTTTCGGGCTGGTCTACCACGCCGTCAACCGCAACTATGACCCGGCTCGCACCGCGACATGGGACGGTGGCAAGGACTTCTACGAGCTGACGCAGCTCAAGATCAAGAACCCCAATACCGGCATCTTCATGATCGGTGGTGGTGTGCCGAAGAACTTCACGCAGGACATCGTCGTCTGCGCCGAGGTGCTCGGTCACGATGCCCCGATGCACAAGTACGCCATTCAGGTTACCGTCGCCGACGTGCGTGACGGTGCACTGTCCAGCAGCACACTGAAGGAAGCCAGCAGTTGGGGCAAGGTCAGCACGGCTTATGAGCAGATGGTCTTCAGTGAGGCCACACTGGCGGTGCCGTTGATCGTCGGTTACGCCTATCACAAGGCAAGCTGGAAGACCCGCACGGCCAAGAAGTGGAACCAGATCCTGGAACATGCCACGGTCGGGGCGTAATACGTAACCCAAGGTATTTTGAACAGGGCCTTGGTGGAAAACATCCACCAAGGCCTTTTTGTTTGTCGAGTTTCGCTGCCTCCCGTCAAACTGGGGGCATATTGTGAGATGAAACGCACAGCCACGTGTCTGGCTGCGGCGCACGTCACCATGCCGGGGGGCATAACACGATTGGAGTTTCTTATGGCTGGAGCATCCTTCTCGATCCGCGAGCGCGTAGGCACGAGCGGGTACTTCGTTCAGCCGACGGTGCCCGCTGGCACGGTGTAGGTGAATTGCTACAACGTGTTCGACGCGTCCATGCCGTTCGGTGGCTACAAGCAGTCGGGCTGGGGTCGCGAGATGGGCAAGGAGGCGCTCGAACTGTACACCGAGACCAAGTCGGTCCGCCTGCAAATTTGAGCGTTGCACTGCTAAGGACTGTCGATCGGCCGGCCCGCCGTATGGTGGGTCGGCCGTTTTCGTTTCGGTTTCCAAATTTCCGCTCGATGCATTCGACCATGATTGGTCAGCAGTCATAGCGTAAGCTCGGTTTCCGTAGGGCGGCTGGATAAGAGACCGGTCGTTCGGGGACGGTGTGGGCAAGTTATCAGTGCCGATTTTCACGTCGGTCGGCACGTCCGGGGTTATCGGTCGGATTTCTCCACTGTTCTTAGACGAAACAGGTGTCATAATCAGACCATGGCGAGGCGCAAGTCGGGATCGGGAGTGGTGAAGTCGGTGGCAACAGCAAAACGCTGGGTGCCACCGGAGGCACCGATCCATATCAAGCCGATTTCGATGCCGAGCGTGCTTCCCCCCGAGCCCGACCCCACGGGTCGACCATCGTCCAAGCCTGGAACGGTTGAAGAGAAGACTGTCGTCGAACCCCCGACCGAGCCCCAGGCCGCAGCGCCGACGCGGGTAAGCGATCCCGTCATTCCACCGTTCAACACGCACAGCAACCCGAAGCACGACGAACCGTCGACCAACGGTCACACCGCCGCCGATGCGCCGACCGAGCCGCAGGAACCCCCACTGTTGTTCGAGATCGCGTGGGAGGTCTGCTGGCAACTGGGTGGCATCTACACGGTCCTCAAGAGCAAAGCCGTCAGCATGATGCAGCGGTGGGGTGACCGATACTGCCTCATCGGTCCCTACAACCCACAAACCGCCGCCGTCGAGTTTGAAGAGACACCACCCGACTGGCACCTGCGCGATGTCCTCCAGAAACTGCGTGATAGTGGCATCCCCTGCTACTTCGGTCGCTGGTTGATCGCCGGTCGGCCGCGCGTGTTGCTGATCGACTATCGCGCGCGCTACCAGTCTCTCGACCAGGACAAGTTCCTGTTGTGGAAGGATCACGGGATCAACACCCACTCGTCCGACGGTGAGGTGAACGAGGTCGTCGCGTTCGGGTTTGCGTGCACCGAGTTCTTCCGCCGGTTGACAGAGGTCATTCACAACCGGCCGATCCTGGCGCACTTCCACGAGTGGATGGGTGGCGTCGCGGTCCCGCGCATCGCGCACCTGGGCTTGCCGGTCGCCACGGTCTTCACGACGCACGCGACACTGCTGGGTCGGTACCTCGCTGGTGACAACCCCGAGTTCTACAACCACCTGCCCTTCACCAATGCAGAGGTCGAGGCCCAGCGGTACGGCATCTACCCGCGCTACCAGATCGAAAAGGCCGCCACGCACGCGAGCACGGTATTCACGACCGTCAGTGAAGTGACGGACGTCGAGGCCGACAAGCTGCTCGGTCGCAAGGCCGACGCCATCCTGCCCAACGGTCTGAACATCCAACGGTTCGCGGCACCTCATGAGTTCCAGCACCTGCATCGTCAGTACAAGGAGAAGATCCACGAGTTCGTGATGGGTCACTTCTTCCCATCGCAACCGTTCGACCTCGACAAGACCATCTACCTGTTCACCAGCGGCCGATACGAGTACCGCAACAAGGGCTTCGACCTCTTCATCGAAGCGATGTACCGGTTGAACGAACGGCTCAAGAGGCTGCCCGATCGCATCAACGTGGTCTCGTTCATCGTGACCAAGGCGCCCGTGCGCAACATCAACGTTGGCGTGCTGCAGAGCCAGTCGATGTTTGACGACCTGAAGAACTGGTGCGGCGAGCTCGAGAGCCGCATGGGCAATCGCCTGTTCGTCCACGCCGCCAACGGGCGCATCCCCAAGTACGAGGACCTGCTGACCGACGACTCGATCGTGCGCCTCAAGCAGTCGATCGCCGCGTGGCGCACGGGCCGGCAACCCCCGATCGTCACGCACGATCTGGTTGACGATGCCAACGACCCGGTGCTCAAGCACATGCGTCATCGGCACCTGTTCAATTCGCCTGACGACCCGGTGAAGATGATCTTCCATCCGCAGTTCGTCACCGCGACCAGCCCGTTGATCAGCCTGGACTACGAGAACTTCGTGCGCGGTTGTCATATGGGCGTCTTCCCGAGCTACTACGAACCGTGGGGCTACACGCCCATGGAATGTGTCGCGCTGGGTTTGCCCGCGGTCACGACGGACCTGAGTGGCTTCGGTGCTTACACCGAGCGCCATGTGAAGAATGCCGGTGATCAAGGCATCTGCGTCCTGAACCGCAGAACCAGAGGCTTCGAGGAGACGACGGACAACCTGGTCGACTTTCTCTTCGAGTTCTGCCAACTGAACCGCAGACAGCGCATCGAATTGCGCAACAAGACCGAACGGCTCGGCGAACTGTTCGACTGGTCGGCATTGGTCCGTCATTACCACGAGGCCCACTCGATGGCGTTGGAACGTAAAGGCGTGAAGCAGGTCGGCTCGGTCGAAGTCCGGTTCGCGTGACCTTCCCCCTGCCAACAAAGCACCACTCCTGGCGCTACGCTCAGAACGTCGCTTGCGGTTTTGCGGTAGTGCCCACACGTTAATGCCTCTAAACCGCAAGCTCATCCGAGAGTGGTCCGACACAACGAAATAAACTTTCGAACCCTCCTCCTTTTCGTAACTCGTTGTTTTTAATCCGTTTAAGATACAGTATCCCTCTTTCAAACCGACAGGGAACCGACCGCGAACCGACATACAAACGACACTAAACGACATGAACCGACGGCCGTCCATTTGTTGTTTCTCCGGTTGAATGTGGGTCGGTCGAGACCATGGCCGGGCCCACGGAGTGACGCGCGTCACCGAACTTCGCGAGACCCTCAACTACCTCTTCTGATCCAGTGCGCGCGGCAACGCTCTTTTGCGCGTTTCCCGTCCGGAAAATGAAGAATCATTCGAGAAAGCTGCGAGAAGATAATCCGAAGCCCGATAGATCCGATGCACACCAGCGCGTCGATCTGCGCACATGCGAACTTGTGTGCCGTTCGCCCGTCTGCGGACGGTTGAGAAAGACTAAACCGCGGGCGATCTTTGAAACATTATTGACTGACCATACACCCTCACCCTGGCGCTCTCCCGGCATACCACGAGTACGCGGGGGAGAGGGAGTGGGTCGCGGTCATATTTGCGGCTGATGAAAGATGGGGATCAGCAGAACTCCGCGCCGACTGTGTATTCCGCGCCGCGGCCGGGTTGGCAGCGGACGATGCGGATCTGGATGCCGCTGATGTCGGGGACACCGGCGACGTTCATCCAGTAGGTCGTGCCGGGCTGAAGTTCCGTGCGGCTGCGCAGACCGACGCCCGTGCTGGCGATGTCGACGACTACGACACGGAACATCGAGTCGGCGGCGTTACCGTACGCCGACAGCACACCGTCGCGCAGGATCACCTTGCGGAACTCGCGCCGGCGGTTGTTGACCATCACCGACGTCGAGCCACCTGTGGACGGACCGGGGGTCCATTGTGTGTAGGACATGTCTAACGTATCGGTGGGAAGATAGACCGACTTTGGCGGATGGGGACGAAACGTAACGACTATCGGCTAAATCGCCGGTCGCAGGACGCCGCGGGCGTAGCGTTCAACACGGAGGGGGACGTTGGCGGGGGTGCCGGTGTCCGATAATTCGAGTTCGTTGCGCAGGAACTCGGCCCCGACCTCGTGGGCGCCGAAGCCGATCGACCTGGCTGACACCACGCGTAGTTTTGAGGTGAACTGCATGGGGCCCATCTCAATCTTAATGCGATATCGCTGCCCCGGTTGCATGGCGCCACCGTGGACCGCAAACCCACAGCCACGGATGGAAATGTTCCGCAGGTCGATCCGATAGGGCGCGCCAACACCGTCTTCATTAAACAGGGTCGCCCGGGCCACGAGCGACAGCCGCGCATCTCGGCGGCGGTCGTCATGGGGGCAGTCGGCTTGGGGGGCGTCGAAGCTCACTCTCTGATGTCATCGGCAACTTGCCGGACCGACAATAGGACCGCGCATGGAAGGTCCGAGTACGCCGCCGTATACTTCGCGCAACTTTGGGAGATCGCCTGTGTCGCAACGCATCGTCAAGTCGTACAAGGTCCTGGTCGGGTTGGAAATTCACGTCCAACTGTCGACGAAATCCAAGATGTTCACCGGGGCCGCCAATGGCTTTGGTGGCGACCCCAACTCGCAGGTGGACGAGCAGGTGCTGGGCCTGCCCGGGACGCTGCCCGTGTTGAACAAAAAGGCGGTCGAAAGCTCGATCAAGGTCGGGCTGGCGCTTGGCTGCAAGATCGCCAAGCACACGAAGTGGGACCGTAAGAGTTACTATTACCCGGACCTGCCGAAAAACTACCAGATCAGCCAATACGACCTGCCACTGTGTTACGAGGGGTCTTTTGAGCTGGCGACCGAGGAGGGGATGAAGACGGTGCGCATTCGTCGCGCGCACTTGGAAGAGGATGCCGGAAAACTGATGCACGATGCGCCGGGTGGGTACAAGATCGATTTTTCGATCGTCGATTTGAACCGTGCGGGCACACCGTTGCTGGAAATCGTGACCGAGCCCGACTTCGACACGCCCAAGACCGTCGCGGCATTCGGGCAGGAACTGCAGCGGCTGGTGCAGTTCCTTGGGGTCAGTGAAGGTCAGATGCAGATGGGGCACATGCGCTTCGAGCCCAATATCAACGTCCACATCACCGATAGTGAAGGCAAAATCCACAAGACGGCGATCACCGAGATCAAAAACCTCAACAGCTTTTCCGTCCTCGAACGCGCGACGGCGTACGAAATCCAACGCCAACTGCAGGAATGGACCGAGACCGGCTCGCTCGGCAAGAAGAGCACCTATGGCTGGGACGAGCCGACCGAATCCACCTTCCACCAACGCGACAAGGAAGAGGCCAACGACTATCGCTACTTCCCCGACCCCGACCTGGTCCCCGTCGAAGTCAGTGATGAATGGCTGACAGAGCTGAAGACGCAGGTCGGCGAACTGCCCGCGGCGCGGCGCAAGCGGTACATCGAATCGATCGGCTTAAACCCCATTGACGCCGCCACGCTCGCCGGTGATCGCGCGACGGGCGATTTTTACGAAAAGGCAATAGCGGCCGGTGGAGACGCCAAGCGCGTCAGCAACCTGATCCTCTCGCATGGCCGGCGCCTGTGTAACGAGAAAGCCTGCGCCTTAAGCGACCTGGGCATCCTGCCCGAGCGCGTCGCCGAGATCGCCAAGCTGATCGACGCGAACCAACTGAGCGCCAGTAGCGTCGGCCCAATTTTCGACAAGCTGATGGAGGAAGACGCGCCCGCGGAGACAATCGCCAAGGCTTTGGGCCTCATCCAGAACAGTGACAGTGGCGCGATCGACATTGCCATCGACGCGGTGATCGCCGCCAACCCCAAACCACTGCAGGAATATCGGGCTGGTAAGGCCGCCGCGATGGGGGCGCTGATGGGGATGGTGATGAAGAACGCCAAGGGGCTGAACCCGAAGCTGGTGCAGGAAAGGTTGAAGGAGAAACTTGCTTGATCCTTGTCGTGTATAGCGTAAAGTATACGAGTTCGGTCGGGTCCAGTGGCTCGACGAGGATGATTCGGACCGAAGGAATCGGCCGCTAACGCAACGGGTATCGGGCCCGCTGGCATGGATGCCTCAACAACCGGGAGGCTACGTGCCGAGTGAAGAGCGATTTGCCGTTGTCCAGAAATTGTTGGAAAAGAATGGTTGGGTCCTGGTTCGAGTTAGTAGCTCGCACCACATCTTCAAGAGGCAGGGCTTCCCTGACTTCTCGATCCCCGTGCATCGCGGAAAGGTAAAGCCGTTCTATGTCCGTCAAATCCGCAAAATTATCGAAGGCGATTGATCGACCTTTCGATCCGACGATTCTCAAGCGCGCTCGCGAGATTGCCAGTGCCTACCAGATCATCCTAAATTACGAAGACGGCGAGTACTTCGGGCGCGGATTGGAATTGCCGCTGGTAATGAATGATGGGAAGACGCCTGACGCGTGCGTAAAGGCAATGCGCGACAGCTTCGCGACGGCTGTCGCGCACATGCTTGAGTGCGGCGAGATTCCACCGCCACCAGCGTCCGAGAATAAGCGTACAGAGCAGATCAACATCCGTGTCAGTGCGGAGGAGAAGCTTTTGCTCGAAGAGGCAGCGAAGAGCAAAGGCTTCCGAGGCATTGGTGATTTTGTCCGCAGTACCAGCCTCGCCAACGTTCGCTGATTCAAGCCATGATCTCCGGCCGTCGTCCCAAACGTCCTGATGGGCAGTACTATCGCCAATCGCGAAAGATGCGGGGTCGATCTGCGCGCGGGGGTGATGGGTTGGCGCGGGTCGGAATGGCGTGTGTGGGGCTGGTGATTGTCGCGGTCATCGTCTGGGTGATCTGGTTCCGCTAGAATCAACGCATGTCAGTCGCAGAGATTACCCCAACCAACCTGGACTTGAAGAAGGACGAACGGCTGATCGTTTCCTGGCAGGACGGGCGGGTGTCGACCTATTCGCTGTCGTTTTTGCGGACGATGTGCCCGTGTGCGCTGTGCAAGATGGTGCGCACGGGTGAGAACCCGCACGAGATGATGCAGCAGCCGAAAAAGAAGACGTCACTGACGATTTTACCGGGGAATTTTTCAGCGCCGTTGTCGGTGTTATCGGCGGAGTTGGTGGGGAATTATGCAATCCGGCTGGAATGGTCGGACCAGCATGGGAGTGGGATTTACTCGTTCAAGTATTTGAGGGACATCGCGCCGCCTGAACGGAAATAGGGGCGTCTGTCACTTTGCAACATATCCCACGACGATCGCCAGCGCCAACGCCGCTCCGCTCATTCCCAGGACGATCCACAGCGCGATGACGCTCGCTTCCCAAGGCACCTGCGACATGTGGCGGCACTTGATCGACTTGTAGACGATCGCCACACCAGCGCACAACGGAAACAACAGCAGGTACCAGTAGTTCCAGATGGGCAGTGGTCGCAGGAACGGGATGTAGCTCATGTCGACGGACGACGACTGAGCGATGAAGTTGCTGACGAGCACGGTGGGCAGGAAGCTCACTTGGCCTCCCGACCGGCCCGGCTGGCGGCATCGATGATCGCTAGCAAATTGAGCATGCCGGCGACGGCGGTGTAGAGGGTGGCGATCTCGGGGATGCGCACGTGCGTGCGCACACCGCGCGGTTGCCCGGTTGTCTCGTCCGGCTCGGCAGCCCAGATCGACGCAGCGCCACTGGCGACGGCCATCGGCCCGGCCATCACTTGCGCGATTGACCAGGGCTTGGCGCGAATCTCATTCGTCAGCGAGGCGTTGTGCAGCTTCTGGCCCTTTTCGTTATACGTTGGCACGTCGATGACGCGCACACCGGCGATCAGCAGGCCACTGACGTACATCACGATGATCGTGAGGCCGATCGTCACGCCGCGCACCCGTTGACCGATCAGCCAATAGCCCAGCCCAGGCAACAGCCAGCCCGCCAGCGCAACCACGGGCGGGGGGGCGATCAATGGGGCGCTGCGGCGGTCGTCGGACATGGGCGGGTACTTTACCGGTCAGGGAAGGCGTTGGCCACGCAAAGGGGTCGACACTGCACGCATCACGCGCCACGGTTTACGGTGTCGCAGGGGTAACGGGCGCAGCTGCTACAGGGGATTCAACCGTCACATGGCTGTAATCGTCAAGGTTCAACGTGATCAGCTCGCCGTCCACTTTCCGAATCGTCAACCGGTCGAGCCAGAGCTTCTCGTTTTTGGAATGGGCGTACCAACTGCCGGTCGTCTTCTGATCGTAGTCCACGATCGTGCCGCGGATATCGCTCGTCAGGGCGTAATTTCTGGCCGCGATCTGCTGTGTCACCATTACCGTGGCACCGGGCACGAGCTGCTTGCGAATCGATTCGTCCATACGTTCACAAAGGTAAGGCGGATAGAGGGAAAAGGAAAGGCGAACCGGTGACCGAT
>JBBRHE010000079.1:0-14481 GCA_038223165.1 Tepidisphaerales bacterium | reverse complement strand
GAATAAGTGGCACAAATGCAAACATTACGATCCAAAACAATGGCACGCTGTCCCCGGGGGACAACTACACCGCCGGGGCGGACGTAGGAACGTTGACCAGCACCTTCGGGCACGTTAATGGAACGATGATTTTGAGTTCAGGTTCCAAATTCGTGTTCGATCTCGCGACTACCGCGCCTGGGTTCAGCGACCAGATCGTCTTGACGAACGGCACGCTTCAACTGAACGGCCAGCAGTTCTCCGACTTCACCTTCAACAACCTCGCCGGATTCGGTGCCGGTACGTACACGCTGTTCGACTCCTTCAACACCACCGGCAGCCTGGGTGCGAACCTGACCGGCACCATTGGTGGGTTCGATGCCGCGCTCTCGCTCATCTCAAATGACGTAATTCTCACCGTCACGGCGGTGGTGCCCGAACCGGCCGCGCTTTCCGTTCTTGCACTGGCGGGACTCGGGCTACTCGCTCGACGTCGACAGACTGCGTAGCGTCTGATTATTCGCTGCCGCCTGCGGCTGAAAGGTCGCTGGCGGGATTTTTAAGAGAGCACTATGTCATATTCTGTACCTCATTGCAGTCGTCAGCGGGCCGGTTTCACGTTGGTCGAGCTATTGGTCGTCATTGGCATTATCGCGGTGCTGATCGCGATCCTCCTGCCAGCGCTCGGCAAGGCGCGCGACCAGGCGAACCGCGTCACGTGCGCTTCCCAGCTTCGGCAGATCGGCTTGGGCGTGCAGATGTACGCAATGGCGAACAAGGGCGTCCTGCTGATGGGCTACCACGCGTCGAGCGTGTTCGACAACAACTTGGTGTGGCACCAAAGTCAGAATGGGCAGTACCTGATGTTAGGCGTCCTGATGGAGACCGGGCTGCTGAAGTCGCAGGGGGTGTTCCAGTGCCCGAACGCCACGACGGACAACGAGTGGCTACCGAACGGCACCACTGGGGCAGGCAACGTCTTCCCGGTGCCGGTGGAGCCGAGCATAGCGGCCGTGGTGGCGGTGCGACAGGACTACGGTATGCGCGCACAACTCCCGCTGCGAAGCGGCGCGGAGCGGGCCGTCAGCTGGCAGTCGCAACCGGCCTGGTCCTTTTACGCGAACGCGGCCGAGCCCGAGTTCGCCCGCCCGCCGAAGATCACATCGGTTTCGCCGTGGCGCGCGCTCTTTGGCGACCGGACGATCGTCAGCGCCGAAATCAAGCGCCGGCACAAGACGGGCGTGAACATCGCGTACACCGACGGCGCGGTGAAGTGGGTGCCGACAGTGGGAACACCGCTCAAAGGAATGCTGGACGTCGCCGACTCGCAGACGGGTGCCGGCCGTCGGGCCGGACAGCGGCCGATCTGGAATTACTTCGACCAACAGTAACGGGCGCGCGACGTTCGACGAACGCTTCGAGTGCGCGGTCGGCCCGCACGGGGCAGGTATACGAACGTTCTGTCCTTCGACGGGCGCGCGGTCACCATGGATCGCACCTCGTTACCGAAGTCGTGGTCAGAGTTCACGGTCGCGACGCTCTCGTCCCAATGGCCCCACGCCCTGTGGCGAATCGATCAGCAATAGGTTGCATACACTTGTCCGGGTCCATGCAGACCCATTCCCTCGATCACCAGCGCATTACATTGGAGTTCTACTCGCCATGCTCAAAAGCTTTCTATCGGTGACCGCAGTAGCGTGGTTGTTGTCGAGCGGGTTGTCGCCGCTGGCGATTGGTGCATCGCCAGCACCCACGTCGTTGCAGTTCGACATCGATTTCGAGGCAGGTCATCAAATAGGCGATCGCTTCGATCCAACCGGGGGTGCGAAGATCAACACGATCTCAGCCAAGCCCGACGGGGTGCCGCCCTACCGCAAGTTGACCGATATCCGCAACGCGTTGAACGGTAAGCAGGGGAATTGGACAGCCACGGTCGCAGCAGGGGCACCTTTCGAGACGCAGTACCTTCGATTTGACGTGCCCGCCGGCCAGGCGCTCGCGGGGCGTTTCGAGCTGTTCAAGCCGACAGACAAGGCGCAGAAAGGCACATGGTTTTATTCCTTCGATTACGCCCGCTTCACTGAAGGTAAGGGCGGCCCGGAACTGGCGGAAGTCCAGTTCAAGACGCGTTCGGGCGGTATCGCCACGGCACCGGCGATGTGGTACGGCGTGTGGCTCGGTGACTGGCGAAACACCGCGAGCAACCGAGACCTGACCGTCGGCAAGCTGAATCGCATCCGCACCGAAGTCGATTTCGACGCCGGTCGCTACCGCCTGTTCGTCAATGGTGAGAAGGTCGAAGAAGGCAAATGCGCCGGCGGGGATTTCGGGGGCGTGTCGTTCGTCTTTATGAACAAGACCGCAGACCATCCCCTCGCCTTCGGCATTGACAATGTGCAGAGCGGCAGCATGGTCACCGGCCCGCTCTTGAGCATCAAGGGGGAAGTCGTCGTCGGTGACGGGCGCGTCAGCAACCTGCTGAGTGGCGACGACTACGTGACGGGCAAAAAGCCGGTCGACTTTACTCTCACGGTCGTCAACCGCTACCCCGACCGCGACGTGAAGCACTCGGTCTCGCTAGAGTTGTTTAATCATCGTGGTAAGGTGAAAGATCTCGGCTTGCAGGCAATCGAACTGGTACCCGCCGAACAAAAAGCGATTCCCTTGTCGATCACGGTTCCCGCAGCGGGTTGGTATGCGGTCCATGCGACGCAGGAAGAGGACGGTAAGTCTGCCAGCACGCCGATCGGTTCCTTCTGCGTGCTGCGCCCCGTCGCCGAAGGAATTAAGCCGCAAAGCCTGTTCGGTTTCTGCATGGGCGACCGTCCGCAGGACCTGGAGACCGCCAAGCTGCTGGGCGTGAAGTGGCGACGTGGAATTCCATTCACACACCCGAACATCGTCTACAAAGACGGTAAGCCATGGGATGGCGAAGCCGTGGACCGCGCTAAAGCCGCCGTCGCCGCGTGGAAGGACGCGGGGGTCATGCTGTTGGGTTACGTCGACTATAATTGGGTAGGAAACCTGGAGTCAGAGAAGCGGAAGCAAACGTGGCATTTCCGCCCGAAGGACATGGACGTCCATGCCGAGATGGTCTACCAACTCATCAAGCCGCTCGCCGATCAAGTGCAGTTCTGGGAACTTTGGAACGAGGCGACACCACTGGGTCATTATTGGTCCGACGGCACCGCTCAGGACTACCGCGACATGACCCGCGTGGTGTGGGACCGCGTTAAGCCTGAGTTTCCGAACGTAAGCCTGCTGGCCGGCAGTTACACCTGGTTCCAGCGTGACGTGCTGTTCGCCACCGGCAGTGACAATGCCGGCTATCTCGACGGGGTGTCGACGCACCCGTACGGCAAGCCAAACCGCTTCACACCCGTCAGCACCGCACAAGAGGCGGCTATGCTCAAGCAGTCCGCCAAGGGCGACTGGAAGAACGCCGGCATCTGGATTACCGAAATCGGCACGCCCGAGTGGGAGTTCACTGCCCACCCCGTGGGCCAACGCCAGTTCATGGTCGCGCGATCCGTCGCACCTATTTACCTGCTCTCCCAACTCGGCGCCGGCGACGTGCCGGTGAAAGTCTTCTTCTTCACCAGCAAATATGAAGACTCCCGCTCTGCCGACGACAACTTCAACCTCTGGCAAGGGCGTAATCCTAAACCGGGATTAATGGCGTTCAACGTCATGGCCAGCCTGTTGGAAGGCGCGACCCTGCGGGGCGATCTGTTTGCACTTACCCCCAACGCATGGGCGCTGCACTATGTGCTCCCCGACGGCAGCAGCGTGGTGGCGACCTGGCCCGAGGTCAATTCCAACCGCGATGAAAACGAAACCGGGCAGATGGTGCTTCCTGCCGAGGACTTCGAGGCGGTCGACTATCTCGGTCACACCATCGGCACTCGGCAGGGAGACACGCTGGTTCTTCCCACCCGCGTCTGGGAAGCAACCTATATCCGTAGCAAGCGCACCCCGGAGCAGGTTACCGCAGCATTCGCGCAAGCCAAACTAACCACGGGGCAACCCCTGCGGGTCGTGGCCGAATCATTCACGAAGCCACTGGATATGCTTCCGCCGCTCCGTGTGAAAGTGCAGAACCACTTGATGCAAGCGACCGACGTCGAACTGACGATCCTGGCACCGCCCGGCATTTCCATCGCACAAACGCAGCAGACGGTGTCGGCCCTTAAACCCGGCGAGACGCGCACCATCGACTTCGCGATCACGTCCGCAAAGGCCGATGCGAACAATCGCTATGCCTTCGATATCAGCGCCCGAACCGGTGAACAAACCGTCAAAGCCAAGCAGGACGTTCAAGTGGCCTGCGCGACCTACGGCACGCCAAAGATCGACGGCGACCTTGCGGACTGGGCCGATGCCGTTTCGGTCACTATCGCGCATCGCTCGCCCTTTAGCGACTGGGGCAAGGAATCGCCGCCGATGCTCGCGCACCCGTATCGCCTTTGGACGAAGTGGGACGAAAAGAACTTTTTCATCGCTGCCAGTTTGTATGACCCAACACCGAATGCCTCGGGCCAACCTCAAAACACCAGTGGTTTCATGCATGACAACGACGCGTTGCAACTCGGTTTTAACCTGCTCGACAACAACCCGGATGATCTGCTTCAGGGCAATCCGCTTTACAACAAGAGCCTCGCAAGCGACATCGACTACGAGTTTAACGCCGGCCCGGTAAAGCTGTCGCAGAACGAGATCGCCGGGCAGATTCGCCGGATGATGGCGCCGGGTACGCGTTACCAGCACCACCCGAATAAGGGTTTGGACAATGCCCAGACTCAACCTCCAATCGGGCCGTTAGAAGCCTCGGCTGCCGGTGGGAACGATGGGCAGATTGTCATCAACTACGACCCCCAGACGAAATTTTACACGTATGAACTGGCAATTCCGCTCCGCCTTGTGCCGGAACTGCAGGCGCGGTTGGAGACGCTCCAGGCCGGCGGCACGGCCGAGGCAAAGTTCGCGTTCCGCGTCTGCGACGACGACAAGTGGTTGCGCGGCAGTCACTGGCAGGAAGAGGCCAACGACGTGGAACTCGCAGCCACTGGCTTTTCGCCGCGTATGGGAACTCCGAGGTGGACGAATAATTTCGCCTTGCGACTGCAAACGCCATGGGGATTTGTACGCCCTGCTCGGTAGCGCCGCATGGAGCCATGATTTACCCGGCATGCCGAATGTATCCATGCTACGCAGGACGTTAGGGGTCATTCGCCGAGCAGACGACCCAGCGGTGGTTAGGCGTCCCAACCCCCCCCCGCCGGCATTCCCGTCGCCGCGCGATGGATGAAAAGGCCGAGTCGCTCGAGCACCCGCGCCCACGCCGAGTCGTCGTGCTTGTCCACCACTCGTGGGCAAGGTCAAAAAAAAGCGTAAACCTGTCGCTTCGACCCTTTCAGAGGTAAGGACAGCCGCTTTTCTTTACATCCGAGGCTCCTGCCATCAACCGACGGACACACACCGACTAACCTCATCGGTTCAAGTCTGGATTTTGCGGTAGCGCGCGAGGATGAACTGGTAGGCACCGTACGCGACGAGCCCGACCGCGACGAGTCCGAGCAGCCATGGACCGTAGGGTTGGCGCTCGAGGGCATCGAGCGCTCCACCGAGCCCTTTGGCTTCCGTCGAGTCGTATCGCCACCCGGCCAACAGAAGGAATGCGCCGATGACACCGAACACAACCCCCCGTGCCGCGATACCGAAGCGGCTGACCCGTCGGAATAAAGTGCTTGTCGTGCCCGACATCCCGTCGAGTACGAGTTTCTTGTCCAGCTTGGCTTTCCACGCGCGAACGAGGTGATTGATGCCGAACCCGATAATGCCCAGCCCGATCGCAGCGATGAGCCAGCGGCCCCACGGGTAGCCCATGAGCGTCGCGGTCCAGGATTGGGCGCCGGAGTCTTCACCACCACCGCGCGCGCCTCGGGACCCGACCACCAATCGCAACGCGGCCAGGAACAGTGACGCGTGGATCAGACCACTCAAGAAAAACATGGCGCGCTTGGCGATCGCTTTGCGGTCGGTCCCCTCGTTCTCCGGATCTTCGATCGCGCGGATGAACTGGAAGATGGAGTACCCTATCAAACCGAACGCGACCACAGCGAGCAGCACCTTGCCGAACGGTTGCTCGAGCAGCGTTTGCAGCGCGCCGCGCGATCCGGTCGTGCGCCCCCCCACCCCGACAGCACTCGCGGCGGCCAACAGTCCGACGACCGTGTAAAGCACGCCCTTGGCGGCAAACCCGGCACGCGCCATCTTGGTCAGGAACGGACCGGCCGATTCCCGGGCCTTCTGGGTGCCGGACGCAATTTGAGAGGGGATCGTAGCCATGGGAAATCCTTCAATCGGGGGTGTCTGATGTGTCAACTATGCATCATTTTGCAGCGGTTAAGCCAATTGCGTAACGAACAAAGTGGCCGTGGCTTTGTGCTTTCAAAAGTCCACTGTCCATTTGGCTGCCTTCGGTCGACGCCGTACCATTTTGACTTATGGCGACGCACGCGACGCTCTCGGATTTTCTGGACGACCTGGACCGCAACGGTGAACTGGCGCGCGTGAAGACGCAGGTCAGCCCCACGCTGGAGATCGCCGAGATCGCCGACCGCGTCGTGAAATCACCGTCACCGCACGCGCATCGAGAGCGCGACAAGACACCGGCGGCGCCACTGGGGGGTAAGGCGCTGCTGTTCGAGAACGTTACGGGCAGTGAGATGCCGGTCGCGATCAACACGTTCGGCAGTTACTGGCGCATCTGCCGGGCACTGGGCACCGAGTCGCTCGATGAGTTGGCCGACCGCGTGCAACAACTGATCAAACCGGAAGTGCCCGCGGGCTTCATCGAGAAGATGAAAAAGGGGCTCGACTTCCTGAAGCTGGCCGGCATCCCACCAAAGTCAGTGCGCAGTGGCATCTGTCAGCAAGTTGTCTACGAAGGCGACAAAGCTGACCTGACGCGGTTGCCGATCATCCATTGCTGGCCACTGGATGGCGACCTGCGCAGTGGGCAGGTCTTCGACCCCGACGCTGCCGCCAAGGCGGTCGAAACGCAGACCGGTACGGGTCGGTATATCACGCTCGCGGGCATTCATACGCGTAATCCGGATAGCACGCACCGCAACATCGGCATGTATCGCGTACAGATGCACGGCCCGCGCCTGGCTGCCATGCATTGGCACATGCATCACGACGGCGCGAAACATTTCCGTGCCTGGAAAGCCCGCGGCGAACGCATGCCACTGGCGATCGTGCTGGGTGGTGAAAGCGTTCTGCCGTACGCTGCCACCGCCCCGTTGCCACCAAACGTCAGCGAGCTGCTGTTTGCTGGGTTTCTGAACAACGGTGGCATCGAGATGGTCCCGTGCAAGACGATCGATCTGGAAGTGCCTGCGAATGCTGAGATCGTCATCGAAGGGTACGTCGATCCGCAGCAAACACTGCTCGAAGGCCCATTTGGCGACCACACCGGGTTCTACAGTTTGGCCGACCATTATCCCGCCTTCCACGTGACGGCAATCACGACGCGTAAGGGCCCGATCTATCCGACCACCATCGTTGGCAAACCACCGATGGAGGACTACTTCCTCGGCAAGGCGACCGAGCGCGTTTTCCTGCCGCTTCTGAAGATGCTTGTGCCCGATATCGTCGACTACTCACTGCCGATGGCCGGCTGTTTTCACAACTGCGCATTCGTGAAGATCAAGAAGGAATACCCCTACCAGGCCCGCAGGGTCATGCACGCGATCTGGGGTGCTGGGCAGATGAGCTTCACGAAATTCATCGTCGTGGTCGACGAGCATGTCGACGTGCACAACGTCGACGACGTGCTGTTCCACTTGTTCGCCAATTGCGACCCGTCGCGCGACATCGAGCAGGTGCGCGGGCCCGTGGACATCCTGGACCACGCGAGTGTCGAGCTCGGCGTCGGTGGAAAGATCGGCTTCGACGCGACGGTGAAGGTGTCCGCCGAGGGGTACGGCAGCAAGGTTCGACCTTGGCCTGCGGAGCTGGACATGGACAAAGCAACGAAGGAACTCGTTACGCGGAAGTGGAACGAGTATGGGATCTGATGTCGCGCGAGATCTACCAATTAGACAGCGCAAGGCATGGCGGCGTTCACGTCGATCACTACTCGTCGCAAGGCACGCACAAGGGGCGGTATCAACGGGATGGCACCCCGATGGCCCACAACGGCAAGTTGCCATCACCCATACCAAATTCTGACCGTGAACGATTCATTAAGGTGGTAGGACGCGGACGATAAATTATCGTCGTTAAATGCATGGTTCCGACGTAAAATGCATGAGAAGGTCACGATGAGAATTTCACACCCAATAGTCAACGCCCGGTCGTTGGTACAGGTCATTCCTCCCCGTACGGTGGTGGTCTTGAGGCGCGCGAACCAGCGTACCCCCTAGTGGGCTCAGCAACTCGGTCGCCGTTTTCGAATCGGATATTACAATACTAAGGACGGCGTCGACACGATCTGGTTGGTTAATGACGATGCGCAGTACGAGCAGACAGTCGACCTCTTGACACTGCTGAAGCATTTCGACATCGAAGACGTGGCTTCAACGACAGACCTATTTGGGGAAAGAAGCCCAAAGCTCGGCCGCGTTCGACAGAGACGGATGCTCACCGCGTTGTAGAGCGCCGTCATATCTAGATAATGTCCCCGCGTTTCATCGGTGGCCGGACAACCTTCGGGTCCCAGCGTGTGTCAAACCCGTGTCGCACACCGACCAGGTCCAGCAGTTTGCCTGCGACAAAGTCGACGATCTCACCGACGGTCGTGGGGTTCAGGTAGAAGCCGGGGTTGGTTGGGCAGAGGATTACACCGGCGTCGCTGAGTGCCTTGTAGTTGTTGATGTCGATGGGTGACAGCGGCATCTCGCGATGAGCAATCACGAGCTTGCGGCGTTCCTTCAGTGTCACGGCGGCGGCGCGGCAGACGAGGTTGTCACCGATGCCGTGCGCGACCTCGGCGAGCGTGTTGCTGCTGCAGGGGACGATGACCATCCCATCGTGCAGAAAACTCCCACTGGCGAGCTTGGCGCCGACATCGTTGTAATTGTAGAGCGTAATCGTGTGAGATGACGTGCCGGCCAGTTCGTTGAGGTCGATCGTATCCATCCCCATTTCATCGTGCAGCAACCGCCGACCCAGTGGTGAAATGACAAGGTGTACATTTACACCCGCGATGACCAACCCCTGGATAAACCGCTGGGCGTAAAGTGCGCCGCTGGCGCCGGTAATGGCGGTGACGATGTCCATGGGTGTATCTTAGTCCTGCGATTGGGTCATATCACCCTGCCGATCGCAACGATTGTTTTGAACGCGCGGCCCGGTTGAACCCCTCTTCCTGGCGCAGTTGGGGTTCTGCTCTGACCCTTTTGCCCAACTCGTGGTAAACTAGGTACATGCTGCACGTGTACAAGCGTTCTTCCGAACCGATGCGGCCATGGGATGTCATGCGCCATGGTGGGCGAAACAACATCGCGCCCGAAGTGAAACAGAAGTACTTGGTCCTGTGGAATGCCGACGTTATCCGCAAGGACAACATGTGGCATTACGTCTTCGAGTTCGACACCCGCGATTCACTAGAAATAAGTGAGCTGGCCCAGATTTTCGCTGGTTCCAGCGCGACACCGACCCGCTATCCCGACGGTGCCGACTGGCGGACCTGGCTGGGACAGGAATGGGTCGTCATCGACAACCGCCGTCGACAGGAGATTCTTAAAGGGGGTGGCAACGGTAAGACGGGTGAGGTGACCATCACAACCTTGCGCGTCGGCTCGAGCCAGTTTCCTTTGCGGAACCAGTAGTTATCTGCCGTTTTTCATTACCGGACGTCCCCCTACGCCCGGCAAGGTCGGGACGGGTAGAACAGGTTTCGCCACTTCACACCGTTCGGACGTTGCAGTGTTCGTTTTCCTGTGAGTTCTTCCACGCTGCGGGCAAACGCGGGCTATGTTTGCCTTATGCTGCACATTCACAAGACGTCGTCGACACCACTGAAGCCCTGGTCGGTCATGCGGTCTGCGGGCGTCAACAATATCGGGCTCTCGACGAAGGCCAAGTACCTCGTCCTCTGGAACGCCGACGTCGTGCGCAAGGATGGCATGTGGCATTACCTGCTCGACTTCGACGTCCGCAACTCACTGGAAAAAAGCGAGATCGCCCAGTTGATGGCCGGTGAAGGTGAAGCTGCAGCGTACGAGGGGAAGACGGACTGGAAAGCCTTCCTCGGGGATGATTTCGACGTCGTCAGCAGCGCCCGTCGCGGTCAGATTGCCCGTGAAGGGTCAACCACCGGTGAAGCCGCGTCGGTCGTGAAGATCAGTTGCATGCGGGTGGGTGCGAGCAACTTTGCCTTGCCGATGAGCGCGTAGTGTCGAGCCGAGGGCGGAACGCGGGTTCTTCATTTGCCATCGACGGTACGAGCGCGTCTCCGTGTCTGCGTGCCTCCGTGGTTAATCCTCCTCACCGGGTATTACCGCCAGATAATGCAATGCGATAGACTGGCGCACTGGAGGCACACCCATGTCCGACCCATCCGAAGCCCGCAGCCGACGCTTTGCGAACGCAGTCGTCGAGCTGCCCAGTTGGAAGAAGAAGATTTTAGCCGTCTCGCTAGTCGCAGCGTTGGTCGGTGGTGGTGCCAAAGGGGCGTCGATGGTCTTCATGCGGCAGGAAACGAAACAGGCACAGGCGGATTCACCGAACGTGCAGGTGAAGTCTTCCGAGGGGTCGATGCCCGCCAACTCGTCTGGCTTTGCGGGTAGTGGAAGCGCGGCGACCTCCGCAGATGCAACGACCCCACCTTCGGCGACGACGACTATTCCGTCTCCCTCATTCACGGAACGATCTTCCGGCTGGATCTTCAAGCTTGGCTTGTCGATTTTCGTCGGTGTCGTCTTCGGCACGATCTTCCGAATGTTCATCAAGTCGATGGCCGTCCTCGCGGCGATCGTTGCGGTCACGATCACAGGCTTGTCGTACTTCAAAGTCTTAAACATCGACTTCACAAAGATGAAGACCAACTACGACTCGGCCACCTCTTGGGCGAAGGACCAGACGGTGCGTTTGAAAGACGTTGTGATGGGCGCGCTCCCCTCGACGACCATGGCAGCGGTCGGGTTCTTCCTGGGGTTCAAGAAATAGGTTTGACCGACGACTACCGCTGCCGTTGCACTAGCATCAACGCCAGCGCGATGAGCACACTGATCACCCACCGCACCAGCGTGAAGATAGCCGCCTGGTAGACGGTGACGTCGAACAGCCACAGAATCAGCACGAATGACAGCACAATGACGATAAGGGGAGCCCCCACGAATGTGAACGAAAGCCCGATCGCGAGGCTGATCAGGTAGATGCCGGCGAATTTCAGAATGGCTGCTCGCCGGTCACCGAACGACACCTTAATCAGCTTGGCCGTCAGAAACGCGGTGACGACCATCAACACGGTCCCGACAATGGCAGTGAGCGCCAACGCCGTCAGCAATTGCCCGGTGTTGGCCCCGGCAGACAGACCTAAGACCAGCAGGATCACCAGGCCGAGGACGATCAGCGCGATCGGGATCAATGTCTCTTTGGGGTCGCTCTTGGATTGCATGGGCGACCGTTGTACACGAAATCCACCGAGGTCGGCCAATCTCTTCCGTAAGCGGGCCGTGAGGTGGCGTCCGGCGACCATCGCGCTATAATCCTCCGTCTTAACCAAACCCGAGGAGCACCGCGTTGTCCGAACGCTATTTTCAGCACACGTTTCCCAATGGCCTGACCCTATTGGCCGAGCGAATGCCCGGCATGCAGTCGGCCGCGATGACCTTAATGTTGCCCGCAGGGTCGGCTACCGACCCGGTCGACCGCTCGGGCGCCGCGACGGTCCTTTCCGACCTTGTCTTGCGCGGCGCGGGCAATCGCGACAGTCGCAAGCTGACCGACGACCTCGATCGGCTCGGTCTGCAGCGGTCGACGAGCGTCAGTGTCCACCACAGTCGGTTCGGGTGCGCTGCTCTTGCCGACAACGTCATGGCCGGCCTGCCGTTGTACGCCGACGTGGTGCGCCGGGCCCACCTGCCGCAGGTTGGCTTCGACGCCGCCCGTGATCTGGCTTTGCAGGCGCTGGCCGGTCTGGATGACGACCCGCGTCAAAAGCTGCTGCTTAAACTTCGCGAGTGGCACTTGCCCTCCCCGTACGGCCGCAACTCGATGGGGATGAAGGAGACGCTCGAAAAGCTCACCCTTGACCTTTGCAAATCCGATTTCGCATCCCGTTACCAACCGGCAGGTGCCATTCTTGCGATGGCGGGCAACGTCGACTTCACGGCGCTGAAGGCCGAGGTCGCCACGCATTTTGGTGATTGGAAAGCGACCGATCCCGAAGCGTTCGATCTGGTTCCCCCGCCGGGCAATTTCTATCACGAGACTCAGGACAGCGAGCAGACCCACATCGGCATCGCTTACAAGAGCATTCCGGAGACAGACCCCGACTATTACACGGTCCGCCTGGCCGTCGAGGTGCTCAGTGGTGGCATGAGCGGTCGGCTGTTCACCGAGGTGCGCGAAAAGCGCGGCTTGTGCTACAGCGTGTGGGCGGGTTACTCGGCGTTAAAGGACCAGGGTCACATCCTTGGTTACGCTGGCACAAGCAACGAACGCGCGCAAGCGACGCTCGACTGCTTCGTCTCCGAACTGCAACGACAGAGTGACGGTGTAACGCCTGCGGAACTTGACCGCGCCAAGACGGGCCTGAAGGCAAGCACCATCATGCAGGGTGAAAGCACCTCGTCCCGCGCTGGTGCAATCGCCCACGACTGGTTCATGCGCGGCCGATTGCGCACGCTAGACGAGATCAAGGCGGCCATCAACGCGGTCAACGTCGATCAGGTCAACGCCTACCTGAAGAAGACACCGGCTGGTCCATTCACCATCGTGACAGTGGGCCCAAAAGAGCTGAAAATGCCGAGCTAATTCGGCGAACAACTCCAACACGCTTGGCCACCCGAGTAGTCGGATTTCCAAGCGTTGAGCTTAAGACCGACACGAGATCGAGCGCCGTCCAGTCACGGTCGCTGCGACCAGAGAGAAATAATTTATGCCGCTCATGTTCAAGCACAAGCAGTTGTCCAACGGTCTCGACGTCATCGCTGAGATCAATCCCGATTCCCACTCGTTCGCAGCGGGTCTGTTCGTCAAGACGGGCGCCCGTGACGAGACGTTCGAGATCAACGGTGTCTCGCACTTCCTCGAACACATGATGTTCAAGGGTTCGACGAAGTACGGCTGGGAAGACGTAAACCGCATCTTTGATGAGATCGGAGCCAAATACAACGCGTTTACCAGCCAGGAAATGACCGCGTATTACGCGAATGTTATCCCCGAGTTCACCGAGCAGGCGATCGAACACCTGTCGCACCTGCTGCGCCCCGCCATCCGCCAGAGCGATTTCGACACGGAAAAGAACGTGATCCTCGAAGAGATCGCGATGTACCTGGACGATCCGGGCCATCGTCTCTACGAAAAGTTGATGGAGGAACACTTCGCTAACCACCCTCTGTCGATGAGCGTGCTGGGATCGGCCGACTCGATCAAGGCGCTGCAGCGCGACCAGATGGCCGACTATTTCGAGAAGCGATACGGGCCGGGCAACATGGTTTTGTCTGTTACCGGAAGGATGGACTTTGACGAAGTGATCAAGCTTGCCGAAAAGTACATGGGCGCCTGGCCGCGCATCGAGGCGCCGCGCGAGCAACCGGAACCGATGTACAAGCCCAAGCGCATCGACCTGAACGACCCGAAGCTCAATCGCCGTTACACGATGGGAATGACGCCCGGCCCCAGCGCCCAGGACGACCGTCGATTCACCGCACGGGTGCTGTCCGATGTCATTGGTGACAGCGACGGCAGCCGGTTCTACTGGGCGCTGGTCGACAACGCGATTTCCGAGGACGCCGACTTCGGGTTCTATCCGCACGACTCCTGCGGCAGCTTTTACATCGCGCTGACCACGGCTCCCGAACGCACTGAACAGGCCATGGGTATCGCGCTGGCGGAACTGGAGAAAGCCAAGTCGACAATCACCGACGATGAAGTCGAGCGCGCCAAAAACAAAATCGCATCGTCCCTCGTCCTTCAAGGTGAAGTCCCCCTCGGTCGCATGCGCGGCATCGGCGGGCAATGGATTTACAACAAACGATATCGCTCACTCGAAGAAGACATGGCGACCCTCATGAAGATCAACAAGGGTTCGCTGGAAGAACTCATGCGCGAGTTTCCCTTTGACCCCATGACGATCGTGACGCTCGGCCCCGAATCGAAGTAGTCGTCTCCGGCCCCTCTCCCGGTACGCCGGGAGAGGTCAGGGTGAGGGTGATTCGAGTAGCAAACATCATGACCCGTGCGCGGCGCGCATGAACCGCTGCACTCACTTCGCCAGAACCACCTTCGCCCCTGCACAGGCATATCGCCGCACGCCTTCACCAC
>JBBRHE010000078.1:0-14517 GCA_038223165.1 Tepidisphaerales bacterium | reverse complement strand
CAGCGAACGGTCTGGCAGGTTTTGAATCTTGTGTTGAATACTGTCGAGCGGCATTCCACTCAGCAGTATGACCGGCAGTGATCGGCGGTGTTCCTGAACATATCTCAGCACTCCGAACCCGTCGACGTCGGGCATGTTCAGGTCGAGCAAGATCGCGTTGATCTCGCGATGTTTCAGTTGGTCGATCGCTGACTGCCCATCACCGGCCTCGTCGACCTCGAATCCCTCCTTGCGCAATAGGTGCGCCAAGGCGAGGCGTTCGACCGGTGAGTCGTCGCAGAGCAGCAGGCGGGCGGGTCGTTGCTCGCCATGTACGTCGATCGGTGTTGCCAGCGAAACCATAATGTCCCTATTGTCCTTTGATGCGCATGCCGTCCGCAATGCCAAATCACTGCGGTCGTTACGAAATTAGCAAATAAATGTGGAAATTTATGAATTAACGGGTAAGGCAGCTTACAGATTGACAGATTGTCGGCTCGTCGTAGAATCGAACGTTGACAATTGAATAGATGCTCTTATCCAGAGTGGTCGAGGGTTGGGCCCGACGACGCCACAGCAACCGTTTTTGCGAGAGATCGTGGAAATAGGTGCTAACTCCCGCCTGCGAGACCGTGATCGACCAGCGATCCGTCCGCCGGGCAGATAAGAAGACGCTCTTGGCACCTCATGCCTGCATGGCCTCTTCTTATCGCGTAAGAAGAGGTTTTCTCGTTTTGTGAGTTTGAGGTTCACCATGAGCTACGTCCTGGGTCTTAAGTGCAAAGAGTGCAGTCATCGCGTCCCGGTCTCACCGGTTCACGTCTGCGAGCAGTGCTTCGGCCCGTACGAGGTCGAATACGACTACGCTGCCATGAAGGGGAAGGTCACGCGGGCCTCGATCGAGAAGGGCCCCAAAAGCCTTTGGCGATACAAGGACCTGTTGCCGGTCGAAAAGCCGGTGACGGGGTTCCATTCCGGCTTCACACCCTTAAGGAAGGCCGATCGGCTGGCGAAGGAATTGGGCTGCTCGAACCTGTGGATCAAGGACGACAGTTGCAACTACCCAACCTACAGCTACAAGGAACGCGTCGTCAGCGTCGCGATCAGCAAGGCCGTCGAGTTCGGGTTTGACACCGTCGGCTGTGCGTCGACCGGCAACCTCGCCAACAGCACCGCCGCCCACGCGGCCCAGGCGGGCATCAAGTGCTACGTCATGATCCCGCACGACCTCGAGCAGGGGAAAGTGCTGGGCAGCCTGATCTTCGGGCCGACGATGGTCCGCATTAAAGGCAATTACGACGACGTAAACCGGTTGTGCACCGAAATCGCCGACAAGTACGGCTGGGCGATCGTGAATGTGAACCTGCGCCCGTATTACACCGAGGGCGCCAAGACCTACGGTTTCGAGATCGCAGAGCAGTTTGGCTGGAAGCTGCCACAGCACACGGTCGTCCCGACGGCCGGTGGCACGATTTTGCCGAAGATCTTCAAGGCGTATCAGGAGTTCATCACTCTCGGCCTGGTCGAAGACAACAAGCCCAAGATTTACTCCGCCCAAGCCGCCGGTTGCAACCCGGTGGTGACGGCGCTCCATAAAGGCAGTGACATCATCGAGCCGCAGAAGCCCAACACGATCGCCAAGAGCATCGCGATCGGCAACCCCGCCGACGGTTACTACGCCGCCAACGTCGTGCGCGACAGTGGTGGCTGGGGCGAGAGCGCGACGGATCGCGAGATCGTCGACGCCATCAAACTGCTCGCCAAGACCGAAGGCATCTGGACCGAACCGGCCGGTGGAACGACGCTGGCTGCGACGATCAAGTTGATCCAGCAGGGTCGCATTCCGCGCGATGAGAGCATCGTGGTCAGCATCACGGGAAACGGACTCAAGACCCTGGAAGTGGTCGCCGACGAACTGCCATACCCAGTGGTGATCGAGCCGAAGATCGGGGAGTTTGACCAGTTCATCGGATCGCTCAATGCGCCGAATAACAAGCCGACAACCCCTGACCGCCAGTTAGTGGGGGTATAAGCACTATTCTGACGTTTAGCGAGCGAGCTTGCCCTTTGGATAGATAGAGAAAGTACGCTTCAACAGAGCGTGTCATCCCGATGGGAGCGGAAGCGACCAGAGGGATCTCGACTATTCAAACAGTTCCGCCAGGTCTAGATCCTTCAAGTCGCTACCGCTCTATTCGGGATGACAACTTAGCGAAAAAGCAATCCGTGGGTGCTCAGACGTTCACGATCCGCCCTCCTTTACTCCCTGAGCAGACCCTGTTATCATCCCCGCCCCTCGCAAAAGTGGGGGAAGTTCTGATTTTCACGAAGGATTCCGATGGCTTACAAGTTCAAGCCGAACAAGAGCGTAGCGAAGCGGTTCAAGGTCACCAAGACGGGCAAGCTCAAGCACCGAAACACGATGAGCACGCACCTGCGTTCCAACCGAACCGCGGACAAGAAGCGAGAATTGGGTCGGTCATCGATCCTGGACGAGACGCAGGCCGGTCGGATGCGGAAGTTCCTGGGCGTCAGCAAGCTGAAGCCGAACCGCACCCGAGTCCGCCGCGAACGCGCCGCCAAGGCCAAAGCCGCCGCTGCGAAGTAAATTGCGTTCATCGACCCGTTTTTTCGGCGGTCTCACTTCAGTGAGACTGTCCTTCTGGACCGGGTCACCAAAACAAAGTGTGGACACGTCGTCCACACAGCCAAGCCCCCCATTGAGGGAGTGCCCCTGGCTCACCCAGAGCGCGACGGTTCGCCCGTCGGCTCGACTCTGAAAGGTTCGTCCCATGCCCCGAGTGAAAGGTGGCGTCACCCACGCCCGCCGACGTAAGCGTGTTTTGAAGAAGGCCAGTGGCTTCGTTTCCGGACCGGGAACGCAGTACCGTCAGGCGATCGAGTTCGTCCGCAAGGCCGGCAAGTACGCCACGCGCGACCGCAAGCAGCGGAAGCGTCACTTCCGCAGCCTCTGGATCACCCGCTTGAACGCGGCGTTGAAAGAACGTGGCATCAGCTACAACCGCTTCATCCCCGCCGCCATTCAGGCCGGTGTGATGTTGAACCGCAAGATGCTGAGTGAACTGGCTGCCACCGACCCTGCAGCGTTCGACGCGATCGTCGCGATCGTCAAGCCGCACGTCGTGGTCATCGCCCCCAAGGCCAAGACCGCTGCCTAACTGAACTTTTATACGCCTGGAGGCGGAAACGAGGTGGCCCTTTTGGGGCCACCTTTTTTCATTGATTGGTCATTCTGGTTTGGTCATTGGTCATCACCGCAGTCCTTTATTCATTCCTGTTGGTCTGATCGGTCGGTGGCGGATTCTGTGCAGGTGGTGGCGCCTGGTACCCATACCCATACCCCGTCTGCGGTGGGTGCTGCATCGGCTGCTGTTGGGCGTACTGCCAATAGCCCGGTTGCTGTTGCATGGCAGCCACGGCTTTTACGTTGTCGACGGCTTTGTAGCATCCGATCAACCAGACGAAGAGCAACACGAACAACGCCGTGGGAACGGCTAACAGTGCCACACTGCAGATTGCGCCGGGGTTGCTGGCAGCCTGGACGAGCAGTGTCAGTAGCGAGAAGCTCAGCAGGAGCGCAACCAACCCAACGACCACCATCGACGCGACCACCCAACCCCGCTTGGCCGACCGCAGGCCAATGCCCATCACCAGCATCGCCGCTGCGGGCAGGAACATCATCACGGTCCAGACGATCATGATCTGCCTGAACATTTGGGGTGTGAAGTTCGCGTCGAGCTTTTGCAAATGCGCTTTCGATTCCGGTGGCAGGCTATCGAACGGCATCATCGACAGAAGCCCGAAACAGCTCGTGAACAGCAGCAGCACGCCCGACAGGACGAACATGAGGATCGACGCCCGCTTGAAGGGTCCACGACCATCCGTCTGGAACGGTGTCATGTACGGCTGGGGATACGGTGGTGAGGCGTATGGTTGCTGCGGTGGCTGGTAGGGCGGTTGGCTCATGACGGGGGGATTGTACGCGAAGGTCAATCGACCAGCGAAGCCACAATCGCCGCTGCCGCCAGCGCCGCGGTCTCGATGCGCAGCACACTGGCCGTCATGCGCACCGCGGTGACGTTTGCAGTAGAGAACGCCGTCAGTTCTTCGGTAGTCCATCCCCCTTCGGGACCGATGAAGAGCGTCAACGAGGTCGCGCCGTTCTTGCTAAGATTCTGCAGCGCCTGGGAGATCGCGATAGATCCGCCTTCGGTCGACAGGCACCACGCAACACCGTCCGCGGGCAGATTTTTCAGCAGTTTGTCGACGCCCGTCAACGGTTCGATCGCCATGACCCCGACCCGCCGAGATTGCTTAGCCGCCTCGGTGGAAAGGCGTTCCCAGCGATCGAGCTTCCCGCGACCTTCGGGCAACACGACGCTTCGGCTCGCAGACAGTGGGATGAAGACGTCAACCCCAATCTCCGCGAGCTTTTCAATCATCCAATCCGCCCGATTCGCCTTGGGAACCGCAGCGGCGATGACGAGCTTCAGACGATCGGTTGGGGTGTGCGTAATCGACTGCACGCGGACGATGACGTCACTGTCCGTGGTAACGATGGTGCCGCTGGACGTTTGCCCGGCATCGTCGAAGAGGTCGACCATCGTGCCGACAGTCAGTCGCAACACATCACGAGCATGCCGCGACTGCCCCTCGTCAAGCGCTACATCACCAACGTGAAGATGTGCGACATGGAATCGACGTGCCAAGGAACGTCTCCTAACGCGTCGCAGCGAACGTCTGCTTGAACTCGTCCAACGAACCCACACCGGGTGGAAGCTGTGCTTCTTCCGCGAGCATGACCGGAATGCCGTCGCGCACGGGATAGCGCAACCCGCCCATCTCGGCGATGAGAAAGTCGCCTTCCTGGTGCAGGGCGCTGCGCGTGACGGGGCAGCGGAGGATGTTGAGCAAAGAGGGGTCGATCGTGTTGGAACTGGGGGTCGATGTCATGGTTAATCCTGATTTGTCGCCAAAAGCCGACGGACGCAGTATAGGGCGTCGGCCAACAGCATCAACGTCACCGGGCTGAACGAACCACCCATCGTCGACACGGCATGCAGCATGCCATCCGCCACTGGCCGTGACTGCGGGTTCCAGAGAAACGCAAAAAGGCCCCACGGATCGTTGGTCGCGTGGTCGGGTTGCGTTTCGTTCAGGTGATAGTCGGCGGCGCGAAAGACCGCGTCGCGGGCTGCGGGGTCAGATATGGCAACCCCGTAACTCGCGACCGCGTGCAATAGCACCAGCTCGTGGTACCACAGCGATTCCAGATTGTCGTTCCGCGACGGTTTGAGAAACGTGCCGTTCGGTTGCTGGGCGGACAACAACGGTTGGAACACCGCTGACCGCGCGAAATCAACCTCGCCGCTGGCGTACAACGCCATCGCGTGCCAGACGGTTTCGGTGATGCGCTGCCCGTCGCTTGCGAGAAGTTCAACAGTCGAAAGGGGCGAAGCGTCGATCTGTTTGGCCGCCGCGCGGCACCATGCCTGTAGTACGGGATCGCTTTTTGGCTGAGGTACGTCCGGCCCCTCTCCCGATACTCCGGCAAAGGGGCCAGACATGCGGGTCGACATTACCCACGAATAGACCGTCAACCCGCGATACTCGCCTCGCGATGATGCGTCGGCTTGCTGAATAACGGCGGCCGTTGTTCGGCGCGCGGGGAGCCCGCCGGCGCGCTGCAGCACGCCCGCGATCAATCGTTCGTATCGTTGAAGTTGTTCCAGTTCATCAGATCCCATCGTCGTGGTGGCACTTTAGCACGAGTTGCGCGATTGACCCACTGCCGCGCTCGCCTACGATGGGACTGCCTATGCCGCGCATTCCAACTTTTCTCTTGTCAAACGTCACCGATGCCGAGCGCGTCGAGACGCTACTGCGCAACCTTCGTCTCGACCCGGCCGACCTTGCTCTATCGCGCGGCGGGCGTGCCAAAGAAGCCACCGCCGTCCTGGCGATCCTCAATGACGTCGCCGAGCGCGGTGACGACGCGCTTGTCGAATCGTCCCGAAAATTTGACGACCCGAATTTCACCGCGGACCAGATCCGCGTATCGCCGGACGAGATGAAGTCTGCTGCGGGTCGGGTTCCCACCGACCAGATGGACGCGTTGCGCCGATCGATTGCGCAGGTGCGCGAATATCAGACGCACATTCTGCCCAAGGCACCCGCGACGCTAAAACGGCCCGGCGTGGAACTCGGGCTTCGCTTTACCCCGCTCGACAGCGCAGGCCTGTATTTTCCGGGTGGAAAAGCGTCGTACCCCTCCAGTCTCATCATGCTCGCCGTACCGGCGCAAGTGGCGGGTGTGAAACGCATCGCCGTCGTGACACCACCGAGCAAGTACGGTCGCAGTGACCTCGTGCTCGCAGCGTGTCAAGAGCTGGGCCTGACCGACGTTTTCCGCGCCGGTGGCGCAGCGGCGATCGCGGCGCTGGCGTTTGGCACGAAGACTATCACCGCGGTCGACAAGATCGTCGGCCCGGGCAACAACTACGTCCAACTGGCCAAGCGACTGCTGGCTGGTGGTGTCGGAATCGACGGCTACCTCGGGCCGAGTGAAATCCTCGTCATCGCGGATGAAACCGGTGACGCCCGCGCGATCGCCGCCGACCTTATCGCCCAGGCCGAGCACGATCCGGGCAGTTGCTATCTGCTGACCACGTCACCGCAACTGGCGACGCGAGTGTCGGCCGAACTCGATCGCCAGACCGCGATCCTCGGGCGGTCCACGGCCATCGAAAAGTCGCTCAAGACCGTCAGTGCGATCATCGTCAATGAATCGATAGACGCGCTCATCGCGCTCGCCAACCGCTTCGCCGCCGAGCACGTGAACGTGCAGACGAAGGACGATAGCGCGGTCTTGGACAAGCTGGTCCACACTGGCGCCGTCTTCCTTGGCCCATATTCCCCCGTCGCCGCCGGCGATTACGTCGCGGGGCCGAGTCACTGTTTGCCCACAAACACCACGGCGCGGTTCGCCAGTGGCATCAGCGTCTACGAGTTCCTCAAACGTTCCAGCGTCGTGCGTTACGAGGCGCACGGCCTCGCCAACGACGCGCCGGCCATCGTCGCCCTTGCCAACGCCGAAGGACTCGATGGGCACGCAGCGAGCGTCACAGTCCGCTCCGAAGAAAGATAAATGCGTTAACGCAGAGGCGCAGAGTGCAGAACGCAGAGAAACGCGGAGAAAGCCGAAAAAATTGTAAAAAAAGAGAAACAAACCATCGTGTTTTTCTCTTCTCTGCGTCACTCTGCGTTCTTCCCTCAGCGCCTCTGCGTTGAACACTTTCCCCGCTTTCCACTCGCAACGTAAAACATTCTCGTTAGACTGATAAACATGGCTCCGCAATTCGTACGACAATCGGTCCGCGCCATGGATGGCTACACGCCTGGTGAACAGCCCGCCCCTGGCACGCGAGTGATCAAGCTGAACACGAACGAGAACCCGTTCCCACCGAGCCCGAAAGTGCTCGCAGCGATTCGGGAGATCGAGCCGGAGCTGCTGCGCCGTTATCCCAATCCCACCGCCGACGCGTTTCGTGATGCCGCTGCCAAGCTGCTCGACGTGAAGCGTGAAAACTTCATTGCGGGCAATGGTAGCGATGATATTTTGACAATCGTGACGCGCACGTTCGTCCCCCCGGGCGGGTTGCTTGTGGCTCCTGATCCGTCCTATTCGCTGTACCCGATCTTGGCGAAACTAGAGGACGCGAAGTTTAAAGGCGTGCCGTGGGAGGACGGCTGGGACCTGCCGGTCGACGGACTACTCGCGACCGACGCCAGCGCGATCTACATCGCTAACCCCAACGCGCCCAGCGGGACGTTCGTCTCACCGAAGCGTATCGCCGAGCTGGCAAAGAAATTTAAGGGCCTGATTCTCGTCGACGAGGCCTACGCCGACTTCGCGGAAGACAACTGCATGGCGTTGGTGAAGGACTTCGCCAACGTCATCGTCTCACGTTCAATGAGCAAGGCGTACTCACTGGCCGGCCTGCGGTTCGGGTATGCGGTAGGGCAGGAGCAGGTGATCGACGAGATGATGAAGGTAAAGGACAGCTACAACACCGACGCCATCTCCATCGCCGCTGCGACGGCAGCGATCGAGGATCAGGAGTACGCGAAGTTCACCTGGGACCACGTGAAAAACGAGCGCGCCCGCGTCTCAGCGGAACTGAGCGAACTCGGCTGGGTCGTCCTGCCCAGCCAAGCCAACTTCATCCTCGCCACTGCGCCCGATGGTCATGGCCGGGCGGCGTATCTGGGGTTGAAGGAACAGGGCATCCTTGTCCGCCACTTCGATAAACCGGGCCTGGCGGACAAGATACGCATCACGATCGGCAGCAGTCAGGAAAACAATGCGTTGTTGGGTGGCATCAAGAGCCTGACAACCGCAGAGAAAGCGGCGTAAGATTGAATGGCAACCTGGTTACAAGGTGACTTATGGTGACGCTTAAAGCGCATTTTGATGGTAAGACGATTGTCCCGGACGAGCCCGTCTCGTTGCCCGAGGGGACCGCGCTCACCGTGCATGTCGAGGAAACGAAGACAGTGATTGATGAGACGGAAGGCGGCAAATACATGACGGCCGGCGAACTTGCAAAGTCGGAGTTTGTTGGAATGTGGGCCGATCGCACGGACATCACCGACAGCTTGGAATACGCACGACAGCTTCGTGATCGCGCGCAGCACCGTAAATTCGACCGATGATCTTCATCGACTCCGATATTCTCATTGATATTACACGCGGCAAGCCTAACGCGATTGCGTGGCTCAACGCGATGCATCCAATAGGCGTTGTGATTTCCGGATACTCCGCGATGGAATTGATCGACGGTACGCAAAACCGTGAGGACATGCGAAAGACACAACTGGTGCTGCACAAGATTCGCGCTATCGCCGAGTTCAAAATCCTGTTCGAGTGCATTGAAAACCTTCGAACAGATTCACCTTGCAAACGGGATCGGCTTTATTGATGTTCTGATCGCGCACACAGCCTTAGAGTTCGCACTGCCCCTGCACACATTCAACGTCAGGCATTTCACCGCCGTTCCTGACCTGCAGACGATTCAACCTTATACCCGATAGCACCCCTTATGCCCGACCGCACCGCACAATTGTCCCGCAAGACCAAAGAGACCGACATCACCCTCGCGCTCAACCTCGATGGCAAAGGCAACTCGATTGCCAAGACCGGCGTCGGGTTCTTCGACCACATGCTCGACCTTCTGGCCCGCCATAGCCTTGTCGACCTCGACGTAAGCGCCAAAGGCGATCTTGACGTCGACGCGCACCACACGGTCGAGGACGTCGGCATCGTGCTCGGTCAGGCCCTTGATAAAGCGCTCGGTGACAAGCGCGGCATCTACCGTTACGGCTGGGCCATCGTGCCAATGGACGAAAGCCTCGCCCAGGTCGCGATCGACCTGTCCGGCCGACCCGCGTTCGTCTTCAACGTCAAATTCACGGGTGAACTGATCGGTCAATTCCCTGTCGAATTGATTGAAGAGTTTTTGAAATCACTGTCGACCGCAGGCAAGCTGAACCTGCATATCACGGTCCCGTACGGAACGAACAACCACCACATCTCCGAAGCGATCTTCAAAGCCCTCGCCAAAGCCCTCCGCCAGGCGACGAGTTTAGATCCGCGCAACGATGCGGTGCCGAGCACGAAGGGGTCGTTGATCGTTTGAGTGGGGTGAACGCCAAGACGCCAAGGACGCCAAGTTAAAAAAACGCCAAGAACTAAACGCGAAGATGGATGATCGAACTTAGCAGATGGCGCAAGAAGCTCTTGCGATCCTCCATCCTCGTTTTCTCCTCCTTGGCGTGTCTCTCTTGGCGTCCTTGGCGTCTTGGCGTTCATTCGAATTCGCCTGTGCAAGACTAGTGTCATTAAGTAACGAGAGAGGGGTCAACGCATCTCAATCTACGGTGGGCGAAAAGCCGAATGTGCGCGCAATCGCATCGGCGCGCGCACTGCGGGAAAACAGAAAATCATGTGTTCCTGAATCACGGTGGGGGTCCGGTGCGCCAGCCAGCGTCGGGGCGCGCAGCGCATTCGAAGGGGTATGCAGGCAATCGCTGCGCATCATCGAATGACCGACGGCCGACGCGACGATCGGCGGCGCCCGGGTCGGCGAATTGCGGTCATGTGGACCGCCGTCGGTTCATGTCGTTTTGTGTCGTTTGTTGGTCGGTTTGATGTCGGTTGTAGGTCGGCTTCGCGGAGATTTTCCAGGCGTCAGAATGCGAAAAAAGCGCGTTTTTCATGTGGAAACGCGGATTTTCCGTGTTGGATGGGGAGGGATGAAAGCAAAAACTATTTTTTCGTCGCGCCTGGGTTCGGGTCAAACGTCTGCTTGACTGTCGATCGCCGACTGACGCGATCAGATTACACCCTTCACACCGTGCTTGGCGACCCATTCACTGATGAGCTTCCTGGTCGGCTCGGTCGCTTCGACGAGTGGCAGGCGCATCGCGCCACCGTCCAGGCCCGCAACCTGCATCGCGTACTTGATGCCGGCGGGGTTGCCGTCGAGGAAGAGGCTCTTGATGAGCGGGTAGAGCCTGTAGTGCACACGGGCCGCTTCGGTGAAGTCACCAGCGAGGGCGTGCTTGGTCAACTGCTTGACGTCATTCGGAAGGAGGTTGGAGACCACACTGATGACGCCCTTAGCGCCGATCGACATCAGCGGGAGTGTCAGAGAGTCGTCACCACTGACGATCGTGATGTCGCACAAGGAGCTGATCTCGCTGGTCATGTCAGGCAGGCCGGTCGCTTCCTTGATCGCGACGATGTTCTTGTGGCTGTTCAACCGCGCGACGGTCTGTGGCGTCATCGTGATGCCCGTCCGGCCGGGGATGTTGTACAGCACGATTGGCAAGTCGACCGTGTCGGCGAGCGTCATGAAGTGACGGTAGAGCCCTTCCTGGGAAGGCTTGTTGTAATAGGGGTTGACGCTCAGACCGGCCGTCGCGCCGAGATTCTTGGCTTCGGTGTGCAGGTGGACGGCTTCGGTCGTCGCGTTGGCGCCAACACCCGCGATGACGGGCACGCGGCCCTTAGCCTGCTCGATCGTGATCTGGATAACCCGAAGGTGCTCAGCGAAGTCGAGCGTCGGCGATTCACCAGTCGTACCGACGGGGACGAGCCCGTCGATACCCCCTTTGATCTGATAGTCGACCTGTTCGCGCAGGCGGTTCTCATCCACCTTGCCGCTGCTGGTGAATGGGGTGACGAGAGCCGTGATTGCGCCGCTGAACATGGGAATCCTCCAAGGGTTTGCCTAGGCCCGGCGATTGTAGGGGAGGGTCACCGAATGGCAAGCAAAGCAGGGGATTTGAACGCGGAAGCGCAGAGGGAAGAACCCGGAGAAACGCCGAGAATGCGGGCAGATGAAACAGGGATTTCGCAGATGGCGCAGATTGGGAAAAACGCGATCAACCTGATCGACGAGAACTCTGCAATCCCCGTTCGATTTCTCTGCGTCCCTCTGCGTTCCCCACTCCGCGCCTCTGCGTTGATCCGCTCTTCAGGGCGGTTATCGCTTGGCCTTGGCGGGAGCGTTGTTGGCTTCGAGCATCTGTTTGACCTGCATGATGTTCAACGCAGCAGCGCCGAGGAGCATGAAGCCCAAGACGATGAGGACGATCGCGACGGACGAATGGACGGCCGAGAAGATCGAGTCGTCACTGAGGCCAAACCGGATGGCACCCAGCACAATCGCGAGCACGCCACTGGTGAGCATGATCGGGATGACGGTCTGGCGGAACTCGAGGGTCTGGTAGATGGGGGTGCGGGCCTTGCGAACGGCCGGCGCGGCCTTGGGGCGCGGGGCAAAGACCGACTGGTCGGGTGCCGGGACGATGACGGCGTCATCGTCGTCGGGAGGGGCGTGGTCGAAGGGGCTGTCACTGGCGACCTCGACCGGTTCCGGTGGCGCTGGCGTGGCCGGGGCGATGGGTCGCGCGGTCGGGGCCGACGCTCGGACGCGAGATGCCGGGCGGGCTTCCACGACGGGCGTGGGGGTCGGCGTGGCGGTGGCTTTGGGGCTCGCTGGCGCAGTGGGGCGCGTGCTGCGAGCGACCGGGACGGCGGGTGTCACCGGTGCGGGTCGTGCGACCTTTGCCGGTCGTGCCACCGGTGGAGGGGTCACCGGTGCTGCGGGCTCATCGTGAACCTCGGCGGCGTGGTGGGATTCGCTCGCGGAATCTTCCTCGGGTTCGTGCCCACTAGCCAGCGCGTTCAAGGCGGCGGCGAGGTCGTCGTTCTTCTTGGCCATGTCGCCGATCTTACTCGAATCGATCAAAAAACCCCACGGGTTTCGGATCGGCGTGCCGAGGAGATCGAGAAGGGGAAATCGCAAAGGCGTACGCGAGTATCGAGGGTCGCTTGCGCCTTTGCGATGTTCGACTGTCGACCATCGACCCCATCCCACCTGCATCACCGGACTGTCTTTCCCGACTTATCGGACTTAGTCCAAGAAAATGTGTCGCGAGCGCATTTGGGATTGGGGGCCAAATTGACGCCTGAGTATAGTTCGCGGCGTCGTCAACGCTGGGGAACGCTCTCGTGGTTCAAAGGTGACGATCGTCAACGACCAACGGCTGGGGATGTTCATCGTGGACATCATCCGGCACGACCGGCGCTTGCGACCGACCGACGGTATGCATCGCCAGTGGTCAATCCGTTTAGTTTTAGCTTCGCCGGCCGTGTCGTTGTAGGGCTGGCTCAGCAGTGGAACACCATTTGCCATGAAGTGGGCAGACAAAGCACCTACGGAGAAAGCAATGAACGAGCAGGAGTTCCAAACCAAGCTGGCCGAGCTGATGGGCGAGATCAGCACGCTGCCCATCACCGAACGCGCCAAGCTGGAAAAGCTGGCCGAAGACACCCGCGTCCGCCACGAGCGGTTGCGGCAGACGGTCAGCAGCCTGCAGGAGTCACTCGACTACCTGCGGTTGAGCATCAAGTACCTGGTGTTCGACCTCGAAGCGACTCGCCGCGAGAACGGGTACCTGCGCAAGATGCTCGAGGAGACGACCGAGAACGACTAACCGAGTCTACGAACCGTCATCACCCGGGCCGCTCGCCAGAACGGCCTGGGATGATGACCGAATGCAACACCGAAGAGCGGACGACAGGCGTGTCGTCCGCTCTTGGTCGTTTTGAGCGATCCTCGGGGGTGCCCGTGACGTTGTATTGTCGTCGGAATCGGCCGCCGTTAGGATGTCGGTCAACACCGCGTCCGATAACTGCGCAGGAAGCGCCGCGATCGTCACAGAAGTTGCAAGTCTTACGCGAGTCGGGGTCTGCCCGGACCGATGAACGTGACGAGTCGTTTATGCGAAGGGAGTCGTCCATGGGCAAAGGCACCGCGCCGCTGCCCGAATCGCTGAGCTCACCAACGAGCCCGTCCAACGCCGGCGCCGACGACCTGCTGTCCCAGATGGCAGGTGACGAGATCGACCGCCTGCTGGCCGAGGCCGACGTGGAAGCTCCGTCGATTCCCAAGGCCGACAACCTGGACGACGTGATCGCCGACGCCGCCGATGCTGTCAACAGTGCAGCCGACCCGACCAGCGGCTTGTCCGATGACGCCCTCAAGATCCTTGAAGAAGTCCAGAAAGACGCCGACGCCTTACAGAAGGACGTCAGTGAACTGACGAAGCTGACGACCCCCCCGGCTGACGCCACGCCTGCACCGGTTGTAGCGCCGAAAGTGCCGGAAACCGTTTCGGTTACCGACGATTCGATCTCCAGCGAGCTCGACGATCTGTTCAAGCAATTGACCGAGTCCCCACCGGTCGAGGGTGCCCAGATCGCCGGGACGGTTGCGTCGGCGGACGTGCCGGTCGAGGAGGAAGACCCTGTCGCCGCCGCGATGGCGGCCGTTGCCGCTGAAAACGCTGCTGCACCTGCTGCTGCGACCGGCGAATCCAAACCATCAGCCGACGCGTCGGTCTCCATCGAAGCCAAGACCGCCACTGCCGGGCGCGCCGGGCTGGGCTTGGCCGATCTTGCAACGAGCTATGCGACCGCAGGGGTACCCACCACTTCAGCGCACGACGACTCACCGACTCCGTTCTACCTCAAACCGTTGGAATGGATCAACGCCCCTCTGGCCGACGCGTCGGACACGGTGCGCGAGCTGGTCGGTAAGGCCGCCATCATCACACTGGTCAACGCCGCTGCGGTGCTGGTCTACGTGATGTTCTTCCGCAAGTGACCTGCCGATCGGCGGCCTACTTCACCACGTGAAGCACGGCCTTACCGACGAACTTCCGGTCTGTCAGCGCCTGACAGACCTCTGCGACCTTCTCCCACGGCTCTTGCACCTCGATCTGCGGGGTGAGCCTTCCCTGGGAGACCAGCGTTGCCAAACGCCTGAGCCCTTCACTGGCCGGGTCGACCAGCACTTCCTTGAACAGGATGAAGCCATGCAGGTTCAGCAATCCCGTTCCATAGAACTTCTGCATGTTGATGGTCACGTCATTCCCAGCCGTCGT
>JBBRHE010000077.1:0-14884 GCA_038223165.1 Tepidisphaerales bacterium | reverse complement strand
GGAACAGGAAGATCCAGACGATATCGACGAAATGCCAGTACAAGCCGAACATCTCGGTCATGTTGGTCTTCTCGACGGGCCAGTTCAGGAACTTTGCCCGGAAACAAATCCACAGCATCATGACGACGCCGATGACCATGTGCAGGGCATGAATCATGGTCATTATGAAATAGAACAGGAAAAAGATCCGCACCTGGTTCTGAACGACCGGGTTGACGTCGCCCAGAGTGGGCATGAGCGTCTGAGCCTCGGGGATCCAGAGGTCGGGGTTCCACACGTTGTTAAGCGGGACAAGGCCAAGGTGCCATTCGTGGGTGTATTCTAACGACAGCTTCAGCCCGACGAACGTGCTGCCGAGGATGGCTGTCAGGAACATCCAGTTGACGACGCCCTTGCGGTTTCCCATGTGCGAGGCACGCACGGACATGGCGGCGGTGAAGCTGCTGCACAGCAGGACGCCGGTATTGGCAAAGCCAACCCACTTGTTGAGGAAGTGGCTGGCAATGTTGTATCCCTCGTAGAACTCATTGCGGTAGATGATGTACGCCGTGAACACACCACCGAAGAACAGGACTTCGGTTGCCAGGAAGGCCCACATGCCCAGGCTCGTCGCGTCGTACTGCTGGACGGCGTCGTCGAACTGGTGGGCGTGGTCATGGTCGTCATGCACGTGCGTCGTCGCGTGCGCGGGCGTCCCGTGCTGGGTGAACGGCGTGTGCGGGGGATGACTGGCTGCGTGTTCGGACACTGTGCTTACCTCACGTCGGCAAACCGACTGCTATCACTCAAGATCGAAGATAGGGGATCGACGATCGAAAGGATACGCACGTTTCATCGTGTCGTTTCCCAGGATCAGGTCGCGCCCCATGACGCTTCGGTCCGTCGTCTTCCCAGATCGGCATTTGCCGGCCGATCTGATCAAGTTCGCGATCGATATCGCTGGCTTGTAAACGTCGGGCAACCGTTTCCGGCTGCCCGACGGTGTCTCGCAGACTAGTGCGATGGCGTCGTCGGCCGGGGGATGCCCAGCTTGTCGGCGCGAATGTCTTCGTAGGCGTACGCTTCCTGTGTCACGACTGGCGTCTCGTCAAAATTGAACGTCGGTGGCGGGCTGGTCGTCTGCCATTCTAACCCGGCGGCGCCCCAGGGGTTTGGACCGGCGATCTTGCCGAACTTCAGTGAGTGCAGCAGGTAGAAAAGCGGCAAGGCGAACCCGATCGCCAGGATCGACGCACCGGCCGAGCTCAGCACGTTCAGGAGCTGGAACTCTTCGGGATACGCGTGATACCGGCGCGGCATGCCCATGTAACCGACGATAAACTGCGGGAAGAACGTCGCGTTAAAGCCGATGAACACGAGCAGCGCTGACATGCGGCTCCAGTATTCGTTGTACATCCTTCCGGTCATCTTCGGCCACCAGAAGTGGATGCCCGCGAGGTACGCCGTCACCATTCCACCGACCATGACGTAATGGAAGTGGGCAACGACAAAGTATGTGTCGGTCAGATGGACGTCCATGGCCATCGTGGACAGGAACAGGCCTGTGAGCCCACCGATCGTGAACAAACCGATGAAGCCCAGGGCGTAGAGCATGGGGGTGTCGAGCGAGATCGACCCCTTATACATCGTGCCGATCCAGTTAAAGATCTTGATGGCGGTCGGGACGGCGATCAGGAACGACAGCAGTGAGAAGACCATGCCGCCGTAGGTCGACAGACCCGTGACGAACATGTGGTGACCCCACACCAGGAAGCCAATCAACGCGATCGCCAGCGAGCTGAAGGCGATGAACGAGTACCCGAACACCTTCTTGCGGCTAAAGCAGGTGATGACCTCACTGATTACACCGAAGCCCGGCAAAATCATGATGTAAACGGCGGGATGCGAGTAGAACCAGAACAAGTGCTGGAACAGCAGGGGATCACCACCCAGGCGCGGGTCGAAGATGCCAACCCCGGCGAGGCGTTCGGCCAGCACGAGGAGCATCGCGATCGCGACGACCGGTGTGCCCAGGATCATGATGAGGCTGGTGGCGTAGTTGGCCCACACAAACAGTGGCATGCGGAACCAGGTCATGCCCGGGCAGCGCATCGTATGAACGGTGACAATGAAGTTCAGGCCCGTGAAGATAGAGCTGAAGCCCGCTACGAAGATGCCGACAATCGACAGGACGACATTGCTGTTCGAGAAGGTGCTGGAGTAGGGGGTGTAGAACGTCCAACCGGTGTCCACGCCACCCATCGCCATCACGATGATCGCGGTCATGCCACCAAAGACGTAGAGATACCAGGAAAGCAGGTTAATGCGGGGGAACGCCAGGTCGCGCGCCCCGATCATGATAGGGACAAGGAAGTTTCCCAGCACCGCCGGCACGGACGGGACGAGGAAGAAGAAGATCATCGTCACGCCGTGTGTCGTGAACAGCTTGTTGTAGTTCTCGGCCCCGACCAGGTCACCCTTGGGCGTGGCCAACTCCAGACGCATGAGCGTCGCGGCCAGGCCACCAAGGATGAAGAAGAAGGTGATCGAGATCAGGTACAAAATCCCGATGCGCTTGTGGTCAACGGTCAACAGCCAACTGCGGATCGTATGACCCGCCGACAGGTAGTTGTCGGCAGGGATCGTCTGTTCCGGATCGCGCGACTTGGCGTCGTCGAAGGCCGGGTTGTAGGGGACGGTGGTCATGGATATTGCTCTTAATACGACTTCAAACTCTCTGTCTCGTCCTTATCACGCAAGCCGTTGTCCGTCCCAATCGTACGTGCTCATCGTTTAGCGGCCGTCCCGAAGGGACGCGTGTCGGTCACGTGCGACTTCGGAGCGACCGCCAAACGGCTTTTCTCCAACGTTGCACGCCGGACTACTTCACCGGTTGCGTCGTCGCGTCGGCTGGGTAGCCGGCCCCGGGGGCGGCCACACCATCTTCGCTCGGCTTCATCGGATTCTCACGGGGACCGGTCACGACGTTCGGGTCGGGTAGCAGCACGTTAGCCGGTGGACGGGCTGCGTCAACGGGCCGACCTTCACCACGGCTGCTCGTCGGGTCGTCCAGGCTCTTGATGTATGCGATCAGCTGGTTGACCGCGTCTTCGCTGAGCTGACCCTGATACGTCGGCATCAGTGGGGCATACCCCTCGACCAGTTCATATTGCGGATTCAGGATCGCCCGACGCAGGTAGCTGTCGTCAGCGAGCACTTCGATGACCTTACCGTCACGGACGACCTTGCGGATGTTGCCGTAGGTACGCTGAAGCGTCGGACCTTGTTGGCCGTGACAGGTGATGCAGCTGTACTGCGTGAACAGCTTGGCGCCGGCAAGATGCGGGGGCTCGTCCACGATGCCGTTGGTCAGCCAGGCGGCGTATTCCTGAGGATCTTGAACGACGACGCGCCCGACCATACCCGAGTGAAACGCGCCACAGTATTCAGCGCAGAACAGGTAATACGTGCCCGGTTCCGTCGGAGTGAACCACATTTCAGTGTACCGACCGGGAACCACGTCGTGCTTGACGCGGAACGCGGGAATCGAGAAGTCGTGAATTACATCTTCAGACGTCATGCGAAGCTTCACAGGCCGGCCCGTGGGGACGTGCAGCTCGTTCTTTTCACGTTTGCCACTCTGGTGCTGGATGTTCCACATCCACTGCTTGCCGGTCACTGCGATTTCCATCGCGCCGGGGGGAATCTGGCTCATTTTGACGTACAGCTTGGCGCCCCAGAAGAACATCACCAGCGAGATCAGCAGGGGGATGAACGTCCAGGTCAGTTCCAGCCGCATGTCGGTGGGGACGGCTTCGGGGTATTCGTCGTCATGCTTGCGACGGAATTTGACGACGAACAGGATCAGCAATCCGAAGATCAGGATCGTGAAAAACGCCGAGACCGCCAGCAGAAAGAAGTAGAGCGCGTCCACTTCACTGGCAATGCCCGAGGCCTGCTTGGGGAACAGGCGGAACGGTTCAATCTTTTCGAATTGTGCGAGCACGCTCATCATCGTCGCATCTTCTTGTTCTGGTCTACGTCTCTACTGACTCACACTGTTCGGAGTTCACTTCATCATGCAGAAGCGCTCCGAAGGAACTCAGACCGCCCGTCGCTCGCGACCAACCCTTCGGCGTACCGGAAGGTGACAAACGCGGGTCGACTGGCATCCCGTCACTGAACGACCGGCATTCTGGCTGGCACGGTCATGCGGTTCTTGCTTCGTTCGCGCTTGATCATGATCAGGATGAACATGCCCACGCCAACCAACATCACGACCGACATGCCCTTCATGATGTTCATGACCCACCAGCCATACTTGCCGGTAGTCGGGTCATACTGGAAGCAGTACAGCAGCACGGCTTCGGTAAACCCACCGATCTGGTTGTTCGATGCCTCGACCAGCGACAGTCGCAGGTCCTTTGGCGAATAGTCGATGCCGTAGAAGTAACGCCCAAGTCGGCCATCGGTCGTAGCGACCATGATGCCACTGGCGTGGATGTACTCCTTGCGGGCTTCGTCATAGCGATAGCGGAAGCCGACCTTGTCAGCGACCTTGTGGATGTTCTCGTCGGTGCCGGTCAGGAAGTGCCAGCCCGCGGGGTTCCCGCGATCGCCGTACTCTTTGAGGTAGGCACGCTTCTTCTTGGCGGCCAACTCGGGCTTCTCGCGCGGGTTGATGCTGACGGTGATGACGTTGAAATCCTTGCCCGCGTCCAGCTTCGTCATGCCATTCATCGTGCGTAACAGGTCGTTGAGGACCATGTTGCACAACATCGGGCACTCGTAATAGACCATGACCAGCACAGCGGGCTTCTCGCCGAACAGGTCGCCAAATTGGATCGTTTTGCCGTAGTCGTCGGTGAAGACCGCGTCCATTGGCAATTGGGCGTTCAAGTTCTGGTCGATCCCGATGTCCTTCAGCGCCGGTGAAACGATGTCGATCGGCACTTGCGCATCGAGCGGAATGCCTTCGGATGTTCTGGCGATAGCGGGGGAGACCATAAACGACGAAGCGCACACGAGCGACGCGGTGACGACGGCTGCTTGCGCAAGGGAGCGAGCAGTGTTGAACCTGTGGAGGATGGTGTGCTTAAGGCTTTGCATGATGCTCAGAGCATATCCCGACACCGGGATGTATGGCCTTTCAAAACTGCCGGCTACCTGGCCGGTCGCTGCCCACCGGCGCGGGCCGGGAGCACCTTGGGGTCCTGCAGCGCGATCTTCATTGCTTCGTCGATGGGGATATGGACCGTCTGGGCTTTCTCGTCGATCCAACCGTACTGGTGCAGACGCTTGTCCCAGCCGCCCATCACCTGGTTGCGTTCATCCCATTCCAGAATTTCGTGCCCACGCGACGGTTGCAGCCGAGGCTCGGGTGGCATGGGAATCGCGGCGTTCTTCACGCCGGTCTTGGCTTGCTCCGACGCCAACTCGGCCTTCTGGAAGCCGAACATCGTGAAGTAGACCGCGACAAAGGTGATTATCAGCACGATGATGAACCAAACCATCGCTTGAAACACACCGCGAAGGCCGACCTCGTACTGCTCATGTCCGATTAATCGACTGGCGGGCAGGCCACTTTCGTCGATTGGGGGCATGCCGGAGGTATCGATTCCACCTTTTTCGGTCACCATCGACTTGTTCGATGGTGCCGCTGTGTGGGCATCGCCTTGATTGGGCATTGGGTTCTGAGGCGGTTTGTGTTCATGCATGGCTCACCACCTGGCCACCGGTGGGCCCGTGAGCGTGATCGGCAGAACCATGACTGTGACGACCATGACCGTGGTGGGGTTTGGGTTCCGTGGTCTTGGACAGGACCGGACGACCACCGAGGAAGAAGAAGAACGACAACATCCAGATGCCACCCAGTGCCAGGATGCCAGCGGCGTCCATCCAGTGGAATGAGTTGGGGTGAAAGTGGTCCGGAGTCACGTGGGCGCCCGACGGCACGACCCACCAGATCACGTCAACGATACGCATGAAGAACACGAGTACGCAGATGAGGCCCAATGTCTTGAGACTCTGCTTGAGCGGACGCTGCAATAGAAGGACGAACGGGATAGCAAAGCCCAACAGAATTAGGCCGACCGCGACGTACTGCCAGGCGTTGCTCAGGTCGCGACCAAAGCCGCGCTGGATGTACCACGTTTGCCCGTGGGTCGTGTTGCCCGAGTAGAGGATGATCAGCTGCGCGATCGACGTATAGGTCCAGAAGATCGTGTTGGCGAGCATCATCGTGCCCAGGTCGTTCATGGTCATCTTCTCGATCGGCATCTTGTCGTCCTTGCGACCGAATCGCCAGCAGACAGCGAAGATGCAGACTGACAGCGCCATAAGGCCCTGGCTGGCCATGTTCACGAAGCCGATGATGCTCGAGTACCAGTGGCTGTCACGGCTCATGATCCAGTCGATTAGGAAGAACGTGACAGTGAAGAACTGCAGGACCATACCCGCAGCGCTGAAGCGATAGGAGACCGTGGTCGGGCCCTTTTCACCGTCCTGGCGAATCTTGCGACCCTGGCTGTAGAGGATCAACGCGAACACCGACCAGAGGACGAGGAACCCGACCGTGCGCCCGGTAACCATCGCAGGGTTCATGTACCACTCGCGGTGCTTGAGGACTCGGTCGGCCTCGACGGCGTGGTGGTCGGCCCACTCGAAGTTGTGCTGTAACCCGAAGAACAAGGGGATGAACAGGACCGCCATGACCGGTAGCGTCGCGATGCCCGCCTCGAGGGGCCGACGGATGATCTTGCCCCACTCGCCCCACGACAGGTTGTGCATGAGCGTGAAGAACAGGCACCCAAGTGAAGTGCCGAGCCACAGCAGGATGCCAACGAGGTACGCGCGGAAGAACGTGGCGTCACCGACGTGTTGCACGAAGTACCCGTACACCAGTCCGGCAATGCCAATCACGGCCGAGAGCGCGGCCAGAACGCACAGGGGCGCGTAGGAGCGCTGAGCGTGCGGTTCGGTCGGATCGATGGGCAACGTCTCGCTCATTGTTAGTGGCCTTTGCTCTCATGAGCACCAGCCGCCGGCTTCTCGGCGGGCTTGGTCGAATCGTGAACTTTCTGCTGTTCTTCCGGCGTCAGCGCGGTGAGCGTCTGACCTTGGCTGATCTGCAGCGTTTCAATGTACGCCGCGATACGCCACCGGTCTTCCGGGGTCACGCGGTCTGAATAGCTGTACATCGCGCCAAAGCCATTGCTGATGACCTGGAAGTAGTAGCCCGGCGGGGCATCCTTTAACCGTGGCGTGTGGAACGACTGGGGCTTGGTAAACCCACGCCGCACCGCCATCCCGTCACCGTAGCCGGTTGCGCCGTGGCAGACGTAGCAGAAGATGTCGTAACGTTCCTTGCCACGCTTGAGGTCGGCTTCGGTCATCTGCCAGGGGAAGTCAGTGACCGTCTTGCCGGCGTCATCGATGCCCAGGTAAAGCACCGAATCGTTGCGCGGCTGCCCGCGAACGACCGTTCCCTCGAGGATCGGCCGTGACGCAATACCGTCAGCAAAGATCGGCGATTGCTCGTAAGGGTCCTTCTTCTCCTGGGTGTGCATCTCGACCTTTCTACAGCCCACCAAGGCGCTGGAGAGGGCGAGCGAAGCCAGTAAAGCAGCAGTTGCACGTCGCGTCATAATGTTTGAACCACCAAGGCTCATGCCGGCACCTGCGCGATCTCGCTCGGATGAAGGCTCTCAAGGAACTGGGTCGTCTGTTGAAGGTCGAACTTCGGGTCCGTCGTCTCGATCGTCAGGAAGAACTTGTTTTGGCTGGCAAAGCTGAAACTCGGCACGTTGAATACCGGATGGTGCGGGCGGGGCAGGCCGTTGAGCCCGACCACCGCGCCCCAGACCGCCGCCTGCACGGCGAAAAGCACGGTCGCTTCGAACATGATCGGGATCCAATACGGCCAACTGTTGTACGGGCGGCCCCCGATGTTCAGTGGGTAATGGATGACGTTTGCGAAGTATTGCATCCCGAAACCGACCACGCAACCGACCGCGCCGAAGCAGAAGATCAGCAAGGGGACCCTGGTCTTTGGTTGGCCGAGCGATTCGCTCAGCCCGTGAATTGGGAACGGCGCGTAGGCATCGATCCGCTTGAAGCCGGCGTCGCGGGTGCGTTCGCAGGCCTCAAGCAGCGCTTCTGGCGAGTCGAACATCGCCATCAGGCCGTGCAGAGAATTGGCTTGAACCGTTTCCATCGCTATCTCGTCGTTTCAAACAGACTTACGGGGTCGTCGGCGCGGCCGGGTGACCCGACTCATTGCCGTGCGCTTCCTTGACGGCATCCTTGTGACCTTCCTGATGCACCAACTCACGCATTTCGAAGATCGAGATCACCGGCAGCGTGCGGCAGAACATGAGGAATAGGAACGTAAAGAACCCAAGCGTTCCAATGAACAGCGACCAGTCCCAGAACGTTGGCCAGAACATGCCCCAACTGCTCGGCAGAAAGTCGCGGTGCAGCGAGGGGACGATGATCACGAAACGCTCGAACCACATGCCCACGTTGACGATGCCGGCGATCACCCACAGCAGCGGCATGTTGATGCGCACCTTCGGGAACCACAGCAAGAGCGGAATGATGCAGTTGCACAGGATCAGCAGGTTCCACGACCACCAGTAGGGGCCCGACCAGCGGCGGCTCTGATCCATGAAGATTTCGAACTCGTCACCGCTATACCACGCGAAGAATGACTCCAACGCGTAACCGTAGGTGACGATCGAGCCGGTCACGATCATCAGCTTGGCGCAGTTGTCGATGTGACGCAGAGTGATGTAATTCTCAAGCCGGTACCACTTGCGCATCGGGATGCCGAGCGTAAGCACCATCGCAAAGCCACTGAAGATGGCGCCCGCGACGAAGTAGGGTGGGAAGATCGTGCTGTGCCACCCAGGGATGATGCTGGCTGCGAAGTCCAGACCCACGATGCTATGCACCGACAACACGAGAGGCGTCGACAGACCGGCCAGGATTAAATAAGCGGCGTGATAACGCTGCCAGTGCATCGCCGCCCCGCGCCAACCGAGCGACCCGATGCCGTAGACGATCTGCAACGGGCGGAAGGTCGCCCGGTCACGCAGCGTGGCAAGGTCAGGGATCAGACCGACGTACCAGAACAGCAGCGAGGTGGTCGCGTACGTGGAAACCGCGAAAACGTCCCATTCCAGTGGGCTGCGGAACTGTGGCCAGAGGCCCATCGTGTTCGGGTAGGGCAGCAGCCAATAGTCAAGCCACGGGCGACCGGTGTGCAGCGCGGGAAACAAGCCTGCACAAGCGACCGCGAACAGCGTCATGGCTTCAGCGAAGCGGTTGATCGACGTGCGCCAGTCCTGCTGAACCAGCAGCAGCACTGCCGAGATAAACGTGCCGGCGTGACCGATACCGATCCACCAGACGAAGTTGATGATGTCAAAGCCCCAGCCAACCGGGATGTTGATGCCCCAGATGCCGACGCCCTTGGCCAGCAGGTAGCCGATGCTGTAGGTCATCAGCATCACGCCCAGCCCGCTGATAAACAGACCGAGCATCCACCCCTTGAACAGCGGTCGCTTTAGGACGGCGTCCGACAAGTGCGCCGTGACCGACATGTAGTCTTCGCCTGGCCCGATGACTTTGAATGTTTCGGGGTGCGGGCGCGTCAGCGTGCCGACGACGATCGGATCGATCGTCGACGGGGTCGAGGTTGTCTGTGATTGCGACTGCATTATTGGATAAGGTTAAAGGTTGAAGGATGAAGGATCAAAAAGGCAAACCCTGCGGCCGATCCGTGGTTGCCGTCTTTTTCATCCTTTATCGTTCAGCCTTCATCCTTCCTTCTCCTACCCGTTTCCGATACTCGGGTTTGGGTTAGTAAACCGGCCCATGTATGTCGTGCGCGGGCGTGCGTTCAGATCGGCCAGCAGGCTGTAATCGGTCGGTTCACTCTTGAGCGCGACAACCTTGGCCGACGGGTCCGTCAGGCTGCCGAAGACGATCGCTTCGGTCGGGCACGACTGCTGGCAGGCCGTCAGTGGGGTGTTTTCCCCTTCGACCTTGCCGAAGCTGGTGCCACCCCGAATGCCGTCACCACCGTCGCCGCCGTGCTTCTTGGCTTCGATGCGGGCGGCGCTGATGCGCTGGATGCAGTACGTGCACTTCTCCATGACGCCGCGCGTCCGAATGGACACGTCGGGGTTGCGCATCAACTTCGTCGTCTCGTCGTCGGACTTATAGCGGAAGAAGTTGAACCGCCGCACCTTATATGGGCAGTTGTTGCTGCAATATTTCGTGCCGACGCAGCGGTTGTACGTCATGACGTTCAACCCCTCGTCGTCGTGCTGCGTGGCCGCAACCGGGCAAACGACCTCGCACGGTGCCGCTTCGCAGTGCATGCAGGGCAATGGTTGGAAATAGGGGCCGTCGGCCTGCTCGACGCTGTCACCACCGTAGTACGTATCGATGCGCAGCCAGTGCATCTCGCGACCGAAAATAACTTCGGTCTTGCCGACGATCGGGATGTTATTTTCGCTCTGGCACGCGACGACGCACGCGTTGCAACCGATGCACGCGTTGTTGTCGATCGACATGGCCCATTGGTTCGTCGTCTGGTTGTACGGCGGGTCGGACGGCATGTGCTGGTTGTAAAGCGTCAACGCAACCGAGCGGACAGCCTTCCTGGCCATCGCCGTGTCGGCGGTGCCACCGAAATACTCGGGGCCCAGCGGTTTGGCATGCGATTCATGAGCGCCCGCGACCGGTGCCGCAGCGACGCCGTGCTTTTCTTCACCGCCGTGCGATGCTTCGCCGGTCTTTTCCTCACCATGATGGGCGGGGGGACCGTGCGGGCCGTACTTGGCCTGCTCGTACTCTTCGATGGTGTTGACGCGGATGAGGTCGCGCGGGCCGGCGCCCTTCATCAACTGGTGTGTCTGTGTGCAGGCCAACCTCACGCGACCGTCGGCGCGCTTGATGTCGACACTTGCACCCATCCACGGGCTGGCGATGCTGCGAATCTTGCTGACATCAACGCCAACGTTGCCGACATTTCCCGCTCGACTGCGGCCGTAACCGAGGAATGCGGTGATCACGTCGTCGGGGTGTCCCGGAACGACCCACGCCGGGCCGGTGACCGATCCGCCATTAACGCTGACAGTGACGTTGTAACCCCAGGCGTCGTCCCACTTGTCGGTCAGTGGAATGCCGAGGGCAGTAGCCTTACCGGCACTGATAAAGAAGACATTATCCCATGTCAGCTTTGTTAGTGGCTTGGGCAGTTCCTGCAGCCAGCCGTTATTGGCAAAACGACCGTCAAGAATGTTCGGATCAGGCCGGAAAACGATCTCGTCACCACCCACAGCAGTGCTGACGGCAGGGACAGCCCTGATCGCAAAGGTTTCCGCAGCAAACTTGGTATTGGGGATGACGCCCTTGTTGAGGGCTTCACGCCACCAGTTCTCGAATACCTTGGCTTCGGGGGTGATCGTGCTCTTGGGCGCGCCCCATGTTGCACGAACCAGTTCGTAATCGCTTTGATCGCGCTGGTCGGTCAACAGGCCGAGGATCTGGTGAACCGACTTCGAGTCATACAACGGCGCGATAAGCGGTTGAACGATGCTCGCAGTGCCATCGAAGGCGCGGGCGTCACTCCAGGTTTCCAGGAAGTGCGATTCCGGGATATGCCAGTGACACAGGAACGACGTCTCGTCGTTATAGCTACCCACGCGAATACGGAAGTCGACCTGTTCCAGGGACGCGCCGAACTGCAATGCAGCAGGCGTGTCGTAGACCGGGTTGCCACCGAGAATGAACAGCAACTTGACCTTGCCGGCCTTGGCGTCGGTGACAAGTTCTTCGATTGTTCCGGTGCCACTGGTGATGTAGACAGGGTCGGTGTAGTAAACCGTCTTACCGACTGCGCCGATCGCGGTGTTGATCGCGTGAACCAGCGCGTGAACCGCAGCGGACTGGTATTCACCCGCGATGACGACCGCAGCGCCCTTGTTGGCGGTGAGATCGGCAGCCAAGGCGTCGATCCAGGCGATGTTGGATGCAGTAGCGTCACCACCTGTACCACCCACCTTGGCGAGCAGGGCGCGGGCGAAGCCTTCGATCTGGCTCGGCTTGACGCGCTCGCGGTGGTCGGCCATCGCGCCGGTGATCGTCGGGGTGCTCTCGACGACGTACAACCGATTCATCTTGGCAGCGTCATGGTTGTCTTCACGAACGCGGCGACCATTGATGAACTGCTTGGCGTAGGTCAGGCTACCGGCGTTGTCGACGAAGAAGTTGCTGTCAAGCGAGACGACAACCTTGGCCTGATCAAGCTGGTAAACCGTGTTAACGTCTTGTCCAAACGCGGCTTGTGCTCCAGCCGACCCGGGCGCGTGACCGGCAGGGTCGTACGCATGCACCTTGGCGGAGGGGAACTGACTGGCAAGTAGCTTCAACTGACGCTGAAGGGTCGGTGAGGCGCTGGGCGTCAGCAGTAGACGCAGGCCTTCACCCTTGGTCGCCCGCAACGCATCGATGCGCGGCATGACCTCTGCAACGAATCGGTCCCACGTCGAGTTATCCCCTGTGCGCAAAAGACCTTGCGAACGGTCAGGGTCATACATCGACAGGATGGAAGCCTGCATGTGTGTCGAGGCGGCGCCGAGGCTGGCGGGGTGGTCGGGGTTGCCTTCGATCTTGGTCGGACGACCTTCGTGGCTCTCAACGATGATCCCACGACCAAGGCCTTCCATCGTGTAGGTCGACGCGAAGAACAGTGGGCGACCGGGGACGACCTGTTCGGGGGGCACGACGTAAGGAACAATGATCTCTTCCGGCCGACGCGTGCAGGCGGCGACACCGGCCAACGCCAGGGACGCGCCCATGATCTTCATGAAATTTCGGCGGGAAACTTCATCGGTCCACTCACTGGCCGCCTTGGGAAACTCGCGGTCGAGCAATTCCTTAAACTCTGGCGATTCCGAGAGTTCCGACATGCTGCGCCACAGTTTTTTGGTCGGCGTGGCGCTGCGAAGATTGCGCAGGGTGTCGGGAAGAGTAATACCGCCGGTGGTGGGCTCTTCATGTTCGTGACCCGGGCACGTATCGGGCTGCTTGGCGACCATGGCGCGGCGTTGATCGACCGCATCCAGCTCGGTTGCAGCCAGGGCGGGAACATTGGTGGAGGTTGTCGCGACTTCAGACTTCATCGATGGCAAACCGAGCAGTTCGTGAGATGCCCGGTAGTCCTAATGTGATAATCGTTGAGCAGCGAGGCCTGGAGGTCGGCGACGCTGATCTTGCGCTTCTCGGCTTCCTTCTTGGGGTCGTACGCGAGGTTGAAAACCTCTTCCTTCGGCCGGACAAACTTGCCCGGGTCGCGGTGGCACGCCAGACACCAGTCCATCTGAAGGGTGGAGTGCTGCCAGGTCATGCGCATCTCATCGACCGGACCGTGACAGGTGTTGCAACCGACGCCCTTGTTCACGTGGATCGAGTGGTCGAAGTAGACGTAGTCGGCAAGATTGTGAACGCGATTCCACTTGATCGGCTTGTTCTCGTTCCAGCTCTTGTGAACCGGCGCGAGCATCGGCGCGTCCTGGTACAGCTTCGAGTGACAGGTCATGCACGTCTTGGTCGACGGGATGCCGGCAAAGCCAGAGTCCTCGACGCTCGTGTGACAGTAGCGACAGTCGAGGCCGACGCCCTTCACATGGTGAGTGTGACTGAATGGGATGGGTTGATCGCGGATGACGCCCTGTTGCGTAACGTACGGTGATCGATCAACGATCGAGCCCAGCGCGCCCAATGCCGCGGCAAATAGTACCCCGCCAATGATCGTGGCTTTCGCCACCGTGTTCATGCTCGGGTGAAATATCTGAGCCATTCACGCAATCCAAAGTGTTGGACAATCCCTGACGGGGCGACTCAGGAGTGAGCCTTGAGTTCATCCCGCCTAGGAAACTTATACTCATCGCGAGCACTTCGCTAGGTCTGTGCTTTCAATTTTTTCGAGCGTCGCTAGTTGAGAACTAGTGTCAGCTAGAAGAGTTGCGCACGTGCGCTAAAAGTCGCGCGCTGTCGCGCGGCGACTTGACCTATAATGTCGGAGTCACAATCAAGGAGCCATTATGAGTGCGTCCACACAAAGTGCGTCATCGTCAAAGCAGTCCAACGGCACCCGCGCAAATAGTGCGACACCGCTTTCACACCAGCGGGGCAAGGAGATTCAGTCGTACGGCAAGGTCGTGCGCATGCCGATCGGGCTCGACGAAAAGACCTGCCTGCAAAGCGTGAAGGACCTGAACCAGATCCTCGCCGACACGATCACGCTGCGCGACCTGTACAAGAAGCATCACTGGCAAGTGAGTGGTCACACGTTCTATCAACTGCACCTGCTGTTCGATAAACACGCCGGTGAGCAGGACGAACAGGTCGACATGATCGCCGAGCGCATCCAGTTGCTAGGCGGCATCACCGTCGCGATGGCGCACGACGTGGCCGAGCTGACGAAGATCGAACGCCCACCCAAAGGCCGGGAGAGTGTACCTGTGCAGATCTCGCGTCTGCTCGAAGCGCACGAACACCTCTGCAAGCTTTGTCGGAGTTTCGCCAGTGATGCATCCGATCGAGGTGATGAGGGAACGAACGACCTGCTGATCAGCGACGTCCTGCGAATGAACGAACTGCAGGTGTGGTTTGTCTCGGAACATCTCGTGGACACGCCGCTGGTGAAGGCCGATGAATAGGTCTGACTGAAGAAACCAGAAATCCCGACGAATGACAAAGCCCGAATAATGAACGCATTCGGGCTTTGTCGTTGGTCATGGATTCGTCATTCTGGTTTGGTCATTCAATTTCTGTTTCACCCCAGTTGGGTCGCTTCTCCGTGTACTTCGTGTCGCGCGTTGTGTTCGTC
>JBBRHE010000076.1:0-14919 GCA_038223165.1 Tepidisphaerales bacterium | reverse complement strand
CGCGATCGCATCGGCAACCGACTTTGCCCCCAGGCCATAAGCATCGGCTTTGATGACGGCGATCACATCGACTTTTGTCTGTCTGCCAACGTGTTCCGCATTGGCGCGGATGCGGTCGAGGTCAATGCGAACGGTGACATGCTTGTTCGGGGGCATGTCGTTGGATGAAACCATGACGTCGTTCAAATGGGTTTAATCGGGCACGTTGAACGACTAAAAGATGTGCGGGATATCCTGTGCCCCATGGATGACACGCGCAACTTCAATTCCGTCCTCGAACGGGCGGTAGACGATCAGGTACGAATAGACCGACCAAGCGCGCAGCGCAGGATCGGGCAGGTCGTCTCGATGATGCCCAATGAAGGGAAAATCGACCAGACGACGCATGTCATTACGAATCTTTTTCAGCACGATGTCCGCAACCTGTTCTGACGATTCGCGGGCAAGGTATAACCAGACTAGATCCAGGTCTTGCTCCGCCAAATCGGCGAGGATGAACCGTCTCATCGCGGCACCGCGTTGCTCGCACGGCGATTGAGAACGCGATCGAAAGCATCCTCTCCATTGACGACCAATCCTCGGTCAAGTTGGTCAACGCCCGCTTGCACGGCGGCTTGAAGCCAGGAACGTTCCTGCGCAATCTTGGCGTCGTCCACTGGCGACGTCAGCAGGTCGGCCATCAGATCGATCCATCCCTTGAGCCTATCGAGATCCGTTCGCTGCACAGGCATTGGCACTTGAAGGGTGACGACGCCGCCGTTACTCATCGGCACGTGGTACTCAGCGAGGACGGAGTACTTCGCCTCCCTGATCGGGTGCAGGACTTTGTGGGGCTCATCGTCATCCGTTATTCGAAGTTGAGACGAGGACCCATCAGGAACCTCAGGTGCCGTCTGGTTTGGTAGTGGCGCACCGACATGAAACATTGACACGTCGATCGCTCCAATTCGGTGACGATGCTCGTCATCGACAATGTGGATCGCGCACGTCGAGCCGCGACGAGCCTTTCCCTTCGATCGTATGAAGTCCTCAACCACCTTTCCGGGCACGCGCCAGAACTCCAACGACTTTAACGTAGACGTCACGAAAAGGTAGGCGAGTTCCTTGGAGTTGTCGCTGGCCAGTCGACGGAGGTCTTCATGTTGATCCCAACTCGTGTTGGCCCAGTGCAAAATGGCGGAACCCAGATAGTCGGCATTCGCACAAACCCGACCCACAAGGATGGCGTTGGCCGACTCAAAGACGGTCCCTTTTACTCGCGCAATCGGACCCTCGGCGCGCGCCAGGATGTCCAGGGCCGCATTCCCGGCAATGCACCCGTCGATTCCCGAACGACCGTCTATCCACAATAAATTGGCCATAAGGCTAAATTTAGCCCTGTGGCTAAACTGTGTCAACATCATGTTCTTGCAGGACGCGGAAATTTCGGTCAGACTTCCGGGCCTTTTTGACCCGGAAGGAATTAGCTATGTCGGCCGCTGCGAAGTTCGATAAGAAGTATAAGTTTACGTTTGGTCTCTGGACGATTGCCAACCCCGGTCGCGACCCGTTTGGTGGGCCGACGCGCGAGGTGGTCTCGCCGGCGCAGGTTTGTGACGTGCTGGGTCAGGCCGGCGCGTACGGTGTGAACTTTCACGACAACGACCTCATCCCGATCGACGCAACACCGACCGAAGCCGAGCAGATCAAGAAAGACTTCCGCCGGGGTCTGAAGGACAACGGACTGGTTACCCCGATGGCGACGACCAATCTGTTCAGCGATCCCGTCTTCAAGGACGGCGCGTTCACGAGCAACAACGCCGCCATTCGCGCCTACGCGATTCAGAAGACGATGCGCGCCATGGACCTCGGTGCCGAGTTTGGCGCGAAGATCTACGTCTTCTGGGGCGGCCGTGAAGGCGCAGAGAGTGACGCGACGAAGGACCCCGTCGAAGCCGTGAAGCGCTTCCGGGAAGCGATCAACTTCCTGTGTGAATACAGCATCAGCCAGAATTTCGGTTATCGCTTCGCGTTCGAGGCCAAGCCCAACGAACCGCGCGGTCACATGTACTTCGCTGTCACGGGCAGTTACCTGGCGCTCATCCCCACGCTCGACCACCCGGACATGTGCGGCGTGAACCCCGAGTTTGCCCACGAAACCATGGCCGGCCTTAACTTCGTTCACCACGTTGCCCAGGCGATCGAGATGAAGAAGCTGTTCCACGTCGACCTCAACGATCAGGACATGGGCCGGTTCGATCAAGACTTCCGCTTCGGTTCCAGCAACTACAAGGCCGCGTTCTTCCTCGTGAAACTGCTGGAAGACAATGGCTACAACGGCCCGCGCCACTTTGACAGTCACGCCTATCGCCAAAGCGACGCCAAGGATGTGCTGCATTTTGCCAAGGGCAGCATGCGCACGTATGAGATTCTCGCTGCCAAGGTCAAGCAGTGGAACGCCGACAAGCAGATCCAACAGTTGGTCAGTGAAATCAACGCGAAGGACAATAACCTGTCGCGGTTGACGAAGAAGTTCAGCAAAGCCAACGCCAAGAACCTCTTAGCGGCACCACTGGACCGCGTCGCGCTGGCCAAGGCGCGTCTGCCGTACGAAGAACTCGACCAGTTGACGCTGGAAGTGATCCTGGGGACGCGGTAAGCGGGTATCGATGTTGACGGCAAAAGTGAAAGGGCAGGCCCATGAGGCCTGCCCTTTTTGCGCGGGTAGAGACAGTTCACATTCACCGCGCCATGTCATCCCGATGGGAGCAGTAGCGACCTGAGGGATCTCGATGTGGGAGGACTTATTGGGCAATTGAGATCCCTCACGTCGCTACCGATCGTTTTGGGATAGCAACTCCACCATCGCGAGGAAACGTGAAAAGCCGACATCTCAATCCAAACAAAATACTAACTATTGTGTTGACATGCTGCGCGATCAACCCTATGCTTCGGGGTGCGTAATCGCGTTGGGGGGGACGGAGTGTCCTTCCGTCGTGAGAGTTCTTTGACAAGTGAAGAGTTGGATCGAATCGACGGCCGTTGTTTCGTGTCGTTTGTATGTCGGTTTGGGTCGTTTATATGTCGGTTTTGCGATGGTTTTTCCAGGCGTTTCCCGGCGAGTCAGACGGCCAACCGTTGGCCGGGCCTATAGTTAAGTTTTTGAAGTGAAAGGGGAGGGTGTTGAAAAGTTTTTTTACGCTGGTGTGGGATGGTTCCGTTGACCCATTGCCCCTTTCACGGTTCGCGCCGGTCTGAGGGTCGTCGTAGAGTGGCAATTATGGACAAACCACTCCCCACGTTATCCCAGTCGTTGATCGCGGGTCTAGCGGGGGCGCTAGCGACCAATGTCGTGCATGAAGTGACGCGTCACGCAAAGGGGGGCAACCCGTCGCAGGCCGACGTGCCACGGTTGGACCGGTTGGGACAGGAAGGGTTGGCCAAGGTCATGCGCCGGGCCGGTATCGAACCCCCGGCGCCGGGGCCCAAGCGGTACTGGGCGGCGCTGGTGGCGGATATCGCGACCAACGCCCTGTTGTATGCCATTACAACGCGGTCGCGCAACCCAGTGACGCGTGGGATTGGGTCGGGTGTGTTGGCGGGGGTGTCGGGTCTGGTTCTGCCCAAGCTCGTCGGGATGGAACGCCACACCGGCACGACCCCCAAGGCCAAGACGATGGCATTCGCTGACTATGCCATCGGTGGGCTGGTCAGTGGGGTGGTGTTGAAGCTGATGACCAAGCGGTAACGCGTGTCGACCGTGCCTGGGTCGTTGCCCGTCCCAAGGTCGCCAATTGCCCATTTGCGCATAAGGGCCAACGTCCGATAGGGCATTCCCCTGAGAATTCCATTCGCCTTCGTCGATGTATGGTAGTGTTCCACCACCGCAGTGGGTGAACTGTAACGAGGTCGTCCAAGGGCATATCAGCGAGCGCTTTCCTGTGTGAGGGTCGCGGTCTCCGGTTGCCGTTCGAGGGAGTGGTACGTGAGCGCGCGCATCCGAGTCCTGATCGTCCGCCATCCGGCGGACGCGTTTGAACAGGTCAACTACGTCGTCCACGCGCTGACCAAACTGTGGCGCGAGCGGGGGATGGTGGTCGAGTCGACGTGCGACATCGCTCAGTCGGTCGGGCCGGAGACGATCGTCATCCCGCACCTGGACGTCACGCGCACACCCGACGAGTACGCAGCGTTCTTCGCGCGGTGCCCGGTCGTCCTGAACCGTGACGTGACAGATATCTCCAAGCGATCGATCAGCAGCAACCTGGTCCAATCGCCTGGCGAACATGACGGCGCGGTGATCGTGAAGACCGACCGCAACGCCGGTGGGCAACCCGAGCGCGACAAACTGCGGCGCGGTGGGATCGTGGCGCGAACGGGGCTGCGCATCGCTAAGCGGTTGCCGTGGTCAATTACGGGGATGCTCGGGCCGATGCAGTACCACGTGTACGACCACACCAGCCAGGTGCCGTGGCCGGTCTGGCGCAACCGCAAGCTTGTGGTCGAGAAGTTCCTCCCCGAGCGCGACGGCGACCAGTATTGCCTGAGGCAGTACGTCTTCCTCGGCGACCGCGAGATGAACACGATCGCCTACTCGCCCGACCCGCTGGTGAAGTCGCGCAACGTGACGCGGCGCGAGATCCTGCCCGACGTACCCGCCGAACTGCGGGAGGTGCGCCGACAGCTGGGGTTCGACTACGGCAAGTTCGACTATGTGATGCGGGAAGGAAAGGCAGTGCTGTTCGACACCAACCGCACGCCGACCTACAACCCGAACAGCAAGGCGGGCTCACCCAGCGAGATCCTGCAGAACCTGGCCAAGGGGATCGACACCTACATCCAGCACGAGGGGGCGGCATGACGACGATGTCGGCGCAGGAACGTCCATTGCAATCATCGTGTTTACGACCGACCGTGACGATGGCCGAGATCTACGGGCCAAACCATGTCTACGCACCCCGGGCGCACCCGGCGACGTGCGGCTGGCTGACGCATGACCAGGCGCTGCTCGATTCATTGACGGGAAACCAGCTGAGCATTGTCGGCAACATGGCCGTGGTCTGCAGCGCTGGTTCGGTGACGCCCGCGGCGATCGAACTGATGGCCCTCGCCGGGCTGGACCTCTCGCAAACGCAATTGCATCCGTTTGTGGGCGAACACGACGCAGTCGACACCCTCCACCGGCTGGCAACAGCCGGTAAGACGTTCGTCGTCCAGCACGTCTACCCGAACGGCGTGTTGCCTACCGGCGCGATGTGGGTCGACGCACATGTGCTGTCCTACCTGAACAACAAGGCCAACTTAGGCGCGCTCGTCACGCCCGAATATCTGCCGCTACGACGCATCGTCACGCCCGAATCGGCTTTTGGCGGGACGTCGTTGATCGCATTGCCGGTCGTCCTGAAAGCCGCGACCGATGATTCGACCGGTGGTGGTGGGGCAGTTGCGGTCTGCCGCACGAAAGCCGACATCGACGCTGCTGCCGCAGGTCAACTGATGATGTGCCAGCGACTGGTGGTCGAGGAGTTCCTCGACATCGTGCAAAGTCCCTGCCTGCACTTTGCGGTCATGCCGGACCAGGAGGTTCGGTACCTCGGCTTCGCCGAGCAGGACGTCGCCGACGACGGCCGCTACCAGGGGAACTGGATCCCGCTCGGTGGTGCGCCCCTACCCGACGACGCGGTGTCGGCCGCGATGAACGTCGTGCGACGTGGCGCCGAGTTGGGGTTCCGGGGCATCGTCGGCATCGACCTGGCCATGACGCGGGACGGGCGGACGTTCGTCATTGACCTCAACTTCCGAGTGAACGGTTCTACGACGGCGGTGCTGATGGCGCCGGGGGTGCGACAGCGGGTCGGTGATGCAGTGCTTCACTTGCGCAAGTTCGTCGGCACGACCGACATCGCGACATTGCTCAGCGTTGCTGGTGACGCGGTACGCCGAGGCCGATTCATCCCCTTCGCAAGCTTCGACCCCGACGCCGCCGGTCGGGCTGGGACTCTGCCGCGCATCAGTGGCATTGTCATCGGTGAGTCCCAGGGTGACGTCCTCGCGACGGAACGGGAACTGGCCGCGCGCGGGATGAAGTGAGCGTTGTAGGGTGGGGTTCATCCCCACCGGTTTTGCGATCGACGACGCCCTTGCGACGGCTTGCAGGGCGCCGACGCTGAAGCGGGGTTGGTTGACGATCGCGTCGATCGGCTCCCAATAGTCGGGGCACATCTTCACGCGGAACTGCTCGAACCCATGGAAGTTGTTGAACCGTCGGCCATGCAGACGAGCCCAGGTCATCAGCCCGCGCCGTCCACTTTCGGCATGTGATTCGCGAACCGATTCGTGTATCGTCTCGCCGCGTGGCGTAGATCCAATTCCTACGCGCGGTCTACGGAGCTTTGCCATGTTCGACATGCTTTCCACGATCCTCGCTGCCGCCAGTCCTGCTGCAGAGGGGATCACGTCGTTCTGGTCGAGCCAGGCGATCATCGCACTGGTGACGTTGACGATCCTCGAGATCGTCCTCGGCATCGACAACATCATCTTCATCTCGGTGCTGGCCGATAAGCTGCCGAAAGAACAGCAGGACAAGGCCAGGCGGGTCGGCCTCATCCTCGCGATGGTCATGCGGGTGGGGCTGTTGCTCGGCATCAGTTGGATCATGAGCCTGACGACGCCGGTGCCGTTGATCGGTGGGTTGCTGGCGCTTGTGATGGGCGATGACAAGCCGTTGAACTGGCGCGACGTCATCCTGCTGACCGGGGGGTTGTTCCTGATCTACAAGAGCGTCACGGAAATTCACGACAAGCTCGAAGGAGACGAGCACCGCCGCGAAGTCAAAGCGGGCGTCAGCTTTGCCAGTGTGATCACGCAGATCCTGATCCTCGACATCGTCTTCAGCCTCGACAGCGTCATCACGGCTGTCGGCATGGTGCAGACGTCCGAAGAGCACCGCAAGATCGGTCTGACGATCATGATCATCGCGGTCATGGTCGCCGTCGGTGTGATGCTGTTTGCTGCCAAGTCGATCGCCGACTTCGTCAACAACCATCCGACGATCAAGATGCTCGCGTTCAGCTTCCTGATCCTCGTCGGTGTGGTCCTGCTCGTCGACAGCAGCCACCGCCATATCCCCAAGGGTTACATCTACTTCGCCATGGCGTTCTCGGTGGGCGTCGAAATGCTGAACCTGAAACTGCGCAGCAAGGGCAAGAAGGTAGTGTTGCACCAACCGCAAATGCCTTCGGCCAAGCATTAGTCTAGATCGTTCGCATCTGGACATCGGGGGCTGGCTCCTTCAGCGGCCAGCGTTCACGATCAGTTGAATGGCTCTGTCCGAGAACGCCGCAAGCCGGTCAGGCACTATGCCTGACCGGCTTTTTTCCGGACGCTGTCGCAAAACGCTGTCGAACGTGAGGTTCGTGCAGAAAAATGGGCTGACGGACCGATTCTGGGACGGTCGATGGCCGTGCACATTGCGATGTGAGGCATCGCGCTTTGAAGAGGAAGACTGATGGTACTGCCCAAGCTGCTCGTCGCGCTCTCCGTCGTCACTGCCATGCTCACCGTCGATGCACAGCGGTTGCGTGCCGCCCAGATCGTGTTGCCGTTGACGGCGTTCGGTCAAGCCACGACGGCCAACGGCGACGGCACGGGCTTCTCCGTTTCCGAAGGTGCCGACGCGGTCTTCTCCGAATACAACGTGCCCGCCGCCGATGGTGTGGGTGAACAGCGGGGCATACTCGAGTTCTCAACGGCCGGCCTGCCCACGGGCGCGACGATCACCGCGGTCACGCTCAACTTTTCCATCACGTTGTTCAAGGAACTGCCCGGCCCATTCCCTCACCGCCCGGAGATCGTCTTCTTCGGTTACGCCGCCGACGGTGTAATCGACGCAACCGACGCCGCCGAGTCGGGCAAGGTTTCTTTGACCTTCGGAAACTTGGCGTACGAGATCATCGCCCAAGGCAGTGATGCCGTCGCGCTCGATCCCATCGATGTGCAATCGCTTGTCGCAACCACCCCAGCCGCGTTAGGCATCATGCTCTATAACGGCAGAACCAACGTCGCTGCTGGCTTTGCGACAACCGGCGAAGGCGCGCCCACGCTCGTGCTGACGTTCGACGCCGTCCCGGAACCGAGCCTGCCCACCGTCGTCGCGCTGGTGTTGCTCCTGCGCCCGCGCCGGGGCGCCCGTCCCTAGAATGTATGGCGAACTGCCAATCGATCGACGCATCCCGCGTCTGGTGTGCATAGCAGCCTTTAGTCGCGACCCATCGCAACGAGCTGAACTTTCGGTCGAAACACCACTTTCCCGCGACACGTTTTGCAGACGTAGTTCAATCGGGTTCGGCGTCGTCTCGGTGCCCACCAGTCGCACACCGCGCAGCCGAGCTCAAACGCAGGTGGTCGGCGCGGTGGAGAGACGACCGATGTGTCGTCATAACACCGCCGTGGTTTTGCCCCGATGCGCAGGCAGACCGTCCGCCATTTTACGCTATGACCGGCGGCGGGTGCCAGCGCGTGGGCGATCTCGTGCAGAATCGTGTCGCGCACCTCGTCGAGATTATTCAGCAGCGTTAGTGGCCGCGACAGCGTGATGCGCCTGTGCGTGTAGTTGCACCGCCCGAACCGCCGGCGTGCATGGTCGAACGCAAACGACCAACCCGCGGCAATCAGGCCATGCTGCGTCATCAACTGCCTGGCGAGGTGAGCGGCTTCGTAGAGGTTCATGTGTCGCTACGCCAAGAGGCTGCTCACCTATTGTACCTACCATTAGCGACGTCGTGTACATCACCGATTGCGCGGGGTCCGCCGATGCGTGCAAGTGAAGCTTTGCATCCCGCCGCCACTTCCGTTATCACTTACCGATGGCCCTCCACGACGAAATCATTCCGATTCTCGACTTCGGTTCGCAATACGCTCAATTGATCGCCCGGCGGGTGCGCGAACGCGGGGTTTATTCTGAACTGTTCCGGCCCGACGTCAGCTTCGACGAACTGAAAAATCTCAACCCCAAGGGTGTGATCCTCTCCGGTGGACCCAGCAGCGTCTACGAGCCGGGCGCGCCCAAGTGCGACCCGCGCATTTTCACTGAACTCGGCGTGCCGGTGCTCGGCATCTGCTACGGCATGCAGCTCGGTGTGCAGGCGCTCGGTGGACAGGTCAAGCCGGCCCAGGCCCGTGAGTATGGTCGGGCCAAGCTGCAGGTGACGGTCGACGATGCCCTCGTTCGAGGGTTGCCGCAGGACACGACCGTCTGGATGAGCCACGGCGACCAGGTCCACGACCTGCCCCCCGAGTTCGTCGCGCTCGCCACCACGCCCACCTGCCCCTACGCCGCTGCCAAGCACAAGACCAAGGCGTTTTACGGTGTGCAGTTCCATCCCGAGGTCACCCACACGCCGCGCGGTGAGGTGCTCTTCCAGAACTTCCTCTACGACATCTGCAAGTGCAGCGGCGATTGGACCATGGGCAACTTCGTCGACGAGACCGTCGCGAAGGTGCGCAAACAGGTCGGCAATGCTAAGGTCATCTGCGGTCTCAGTGGGGGTGTCGACAGCAGCGTCGTGGCGGCGCTGTTGCACAAGGCCATCGGCGACCAGCTCGTCTGCATCTTTGTCGACAATGGCTTGCTCCGGAAAAATGAACGGCAACTCGTCGAGAGCACATTCGGCAATCACTTTAAGATCAACCTTATCACCCACGATGCCAGCGAAATCTTCCTGAACGCGTTGACGGGCGTGACCGACCCCCAGCAGAAGCGCAAAATAATCGGCAAGGAGTTCATCGAAGCCTTCAACCGCGAGGCGACGCAGATCAAGGATGCCAGGTTCCTCGCCCAGGGCACGCTCTATCCCGACGTCATCGAATCCGGCCACGGTTACGCCGGCACCGCCGCCAACATCAAGCTGCACCACAACGTCGGTGGGTTACCGGAAGAACTCGGCTTCGAACTCGTCGAGCCCCTTCGCGAGCTGTTTAAGGACGAGGTTCGCAAGGTCGGCGAAGTGCTCGGCCTGCCCGACCAGATCGTCTGGCGCCACCCCTTCCCCGGCCCGGGCCTGGCCGTCCGCGTCATCGGTGACATCACCAAAGAACGCCTCCGCGTCCTCCGCGACGCCGACGAAATCGTCCTCGAAGAACTCGTTGCCAATGACCTCTACCGCAAGACCGCCCAAGTCTTCGCGGTCCTATTGCCCATCGGCACGGTTGGAGTCATGGGCGACGCCCGCAGCTACGACAGCGTCATCGCGATCCGCGCCGTCGAAAGCCAGGACTTCATGACCGCCGACTGGGCGAGGATCCCCTTTAATGTGCTGGCCGAGATGAGCAACCGCATCATCAATGAAGTTAGGGGAGTTAATCGAGTGGTCTACGACATCAGTTCTAAGCCGCCTGCAACCATCGAATGGGAATGAGCTTAGGAATGAGTAGGCTCCAGAACTCAGTACATCGTTTCGGACCGTACCTCGGAGACTGTGGGGGAATTTGTGTGGAGGAGCAGTTACACGTTGCTGAGCGATACGAAGACGTCTCCCTGACTGGGCAGCTGTATGAGGATGAGTCGACCGTTTTCGATCTGCTGTCGAGTTGGCTCGATCGTTTCGTCTGTCGCGCCGGTTACGGTAATCGCCATCTTTGTTGCAACGTGTTCGAACAAGAGCTGTGCGTCGACCGCGCTATTCATCTCATAAAGAACCGGACCGTCCCGTTCTGTAATTGAGTATAGGCTGGCGGTCGAACCGGACAGCCTTGCCAGACTCGAAGCGAGCCCACGCGTGATCGCGATCGTATTACGGCCGACGCGCAGACGGCCTCCGCGTTGACGTAAAGGTAAAGGTTTCACTCCAGGATCAGGTACATCGCGTCGGGGGGCAGTTCGATGACCAGGCGTCCACCCTCGTGGCGCACCGGCACATCGCCACCGGCCGAGAGGTTGGGCTCGACGCGCGTCGCCTTGGACAGGCCGGCGTTGGCGATGCTAGGCAAGGGCGCGCCCGGAGTAAACAGTGGAATTACCCGTCTGATGTTCGCCCTGAACCGGCCCGCCGATGGCACCCCCTGGGCAAGAACTGGAGCAAGACACGCGGAAGTATGACGGTGTGACCCAACAAATGTCTTTTGCGCAGTTCGACGTGAGGCTGTTCGCCAAGTCCTTCGAAGGGCAGACGAGTGTGCGCCTGCAGTCATGGGTTGAGTATGAAAGTGGTGAGATCGTGACAGGCAAGGTTCAGACGGTCGAAGATATCGAGATCGATAATGTTAAGACGGACCGTTTGGCGCTCGTGGGACACCGCCGGCCCAATCGGCGTCTGGGCGGCCATGCTCAGATCGACGCTGCATTCGTGTTCATCGGCGACCAGTGGTCACATCGCAACAACAGCCAATACCTCGCGCAGACGGCCCAGCGTGGGGACACGGTGCTGCAATTCGAAAACGATGTATCCGTAGAGGAGAACGGCGGCTTGCAGCCTGGTGATATGTTGATCGTCCAGGCTGAAAACACCCCGTATTTCCGCGAGAAGACGAACGGCGGCCATCCGCGCCAGCAGGATGTAACGATCCTGTCGGTTCAGGGTAACCGGGTCGAGATCGATCAGCCTTTGCGTCTGACCTACCCGGTGACCGAGGGTGACAACAATCATGTCAGCTTTATTAAACCACGATTTCCCATCGACTATGTCGGTCTGGAAGAACTGGTGATCCAGTTCCCGAACCGCCTTGACTGGCTTGGTGCGGTTAAGCCAATTGCGGCACGCAATTTCTGGATGCGTGATGTTCGCGTGGATGATGCTGGTCGATGGGGTGGGTTTCTACAGGAGGTCAAGAACGCTGAAATGCGGGATTGTGAATTTATCGGGTCACATTGGCCCTATTCGGGGAGTTCAGCCTACGTCGGCTTTGCCGGTTGTCACGACAGCCTGATGGAGAACGTGGTTGGTGTTAACCAGCGCCACGGCCCTGACATGCACGGTGGCTCGGGCAATGTGGTGCGCAACTCCGTTTTCTCCGGCAGTGATATGCAATGGCATAACGGATACGGGTGTGAACACTTGCTTGAAAACGTGACAGTGGGCGGCTACGCGTTTGGCGGCGGATATGGCGGGGCTCTGCACACGCCGGATTCAGGCAACCAGATACACTCCTCGCCCGGACATCGAAATGTCGTCTGGAACTGCGATCTGTTTGGCCGTGATTACGGGGTGCGCCTTGGTGGCGGCCAGCAAGGTTGGATTTTTGCTTACAACCGGATCAAGACAGAGCGCGGTCCTGCCATCACGCTACGCGACCGGCAAACGAACCATCTGATCATCGGCAACACCTTTATTATGGAGGATCTCTTCGCCCCGGTGATTCTCCATGGCAGCATGTTGGAAAGAGACCTAAAAGTCGCTGAAAGTCTGGCGACGCGTAACTACGGAAACGATCTGGTCGGCAACACGATTTACGGTTCGAACAAGGTCCTGAGCGACGGCTGGGAGGGGGCGAAGGGCGCCAAGACGCCCTTGCGTCGCAGCTATGCAAACCGAATCATGCCGGCCGATAACGCAGCGCCCCGGCCGGAGGTGTCAAAGATGCCCATGTCCTCGGTGTTTGAGGCCCAGCGTCAGAACCCCAATGGTTTGCCGCCGAAAGGCGCGATTCTCTACAAACCAGACTCCAGCCTTGATGATGCTCCTGACGAGATGCGCTCACTTGGAAAACTGGTGACACAGGTCAACTTTTGCCGGGAGCGGGATGTCAAAGATATGCCTTCCGGCTGGTCGGTTGAGACGGGAAAGGTTTTTGGAGAACGCGATGGAGAGGCTCGTTACGGATGGAACGTCCCGGTTGCCAGCGGCCGGAGCAATCTGGCTGGAAGCGCTCCCGGAGCCATGTTGTATGATACTAACAACAACTTTGGCAATGATCCGGGCAGTCAGTGGACTATCGAATTGCCCCCGGGCCGGTACGAGGTTGATATTGCATTAGGGGACTCGCGATACCCGTTCTGGGGCGCCTACAACAGCTATCAATTGGACACCACTTACGATGCCGTCAACGACATCGTCGTCAATGGCACCCTCTTGAAGGACCGCGATGGATACATGGATCGTTACGATGTGTACCAGGCGATGGTGACCGTTGATGCTGACCGGCGATTGACTTTCTCGCGTGGACCGAAAGCGACAGTGCTGAGGATTCAGTTCGTGCGAATCCATGAGGCGCTGACTGATCGTCAGTAACTTAGCTCGATATCAGCGATCTCGAGAGAAGAAGCCTGTGGTTATTGCCCGGTTCACCAGAGAAGAGTTTTTTATGACTACATCCAAACACCATACACTCTGCGGCCGCTTGGTATTCCTCCGGCTGGCGGCCATTCTTACGCTGGCAATGCCCAGCATTTTGCCTGCCCAGGCACCGGAGCCGAAGTAAGACACCACCCCGCTCAAGCCCTATCCGTGGCAACCGACGATGCCGCGGGATTATACCAAGGATAAACTCACCGCCGCCGACTGGGTCGGGCCGGATGGAATCATCTATCCCAACTGGTCGTGGGCGGGTGTGCATATCGGCGCGCCCGGCGAGTGAAAGGCGGGTATTCCCGATGTGACAAACATCTTTACGACGCTGGATGCGGGCTTGGCGAACGGCTGGACGGACGGCGGCACGTTTCCGGCAACGGGAGAACGTGCGCGCACCTTGGGCGCTTGACTCATAAAGCTCCTTGAAACAAAAATGAAAACCGGCCGTTGGCGGGCGCGGCGGATTCAAAACCTACGACGAGCGGTATTCCTCGCTCTTCCGTAAACTGAAGTCAAGAGGCGAGTTATGAAAAGTTTGGCATGACTCGCGCGGGCTTGGCAATCAAAAGGCTTGTTCATCCACACGCTTGTCGACGGACCATTTCCACATGCCCGCGGCGTCTGCTCGACGTGCGCTTCAGCCCCGATGGCGGCGCGCTCTACGTCGTCGACTTCGGCACGATGGTGGTCGTGGGCAAGCCCAAGCCGGTCCCCAGCACCGGCGCCGTCTGGCGCATCACACCCGCGAACGCAGCGCCGTCCGGCCCGCCCGCGGGTCTGTCGCCGCCCCGATAACCAGCCCGCTGGCGTTCGCCCTCGCTCGCCAAATCACCGCACCAACGAGCAAGAGGAAGAGGCTGAGCAGTTGCCCCATGGTCAGCCAGCCGAAGGCGACGAAGCCGACCTGTTCGTCGGGCACGCGTGTAAACTCGACGGCAAAGCGCACCGCGCCGTACCCGATCAGGAAAAGTGCGGCGAGGCGGCCCTCCGTCAAATGACGCCATCTTCGCACCGCCCACAGGATCGAGAACAAGAGTGGGCCTTCGAGCAGGGCTTCGTAGAGTTGAGACGGGTGACGAGCAACCGTGTCGCCGGGGAAGATCACACCCCAAGGCAGATCGGTCGGCCTGCCGACCAGTTCGGCGTTGATGAAGTTGGCAACCCGCCCGAAGAACAGCCCCACCGGTGTGACCAGCGCGGCCTATTCGCAGGGCCCAATCCACATGCAAGTAGTCTGCGGAAAAACAAGAGTAACAATTGTAAGACAAGGGACGGTGAATTTATGGTGGGCAACGCTCGCTATAGCCGCAACACTGCTGGCCGCATTGGCGCGGACGTTCCGAAACTCCCCGACGCTGTTGACGTCGCTAAGCAGCAGAACGGCGACGCGATGGACCGCCTGAACTGCGAATACTTTTCGATTCGGCGTCAGCGCCGTACGGGCCACAGGGGTAGCCGCGCCAACGGGAACCCGCGCTCCTGAAAGGGTCCGGGGCGGGGCGTGGGAGCATAAGGCTTGCCGAGGAAATCGCGGTCGATGCTCGGCACCGTTTCGCAGCGCACCGCGTCGTCCGGGAACCGCACCGGGAGCGTCAGGCAGGTGGTGAGAAGCGACAGCCCGTCGCGGATCATCTTCACCGTGCGCGACGTCGAATCG
>JBBRHE010000075.1:0-15274 GCA_038223165.1 Tepidisphaerales bacterium | reverse complement strand
AGACGGGCAACTCTGCCTGGAGATCAGCCCGCTGATTATCTATCCGGTCATCGATCGGCTCCTTGGCGGCTCCAACGCCGACCTCTTCATTCCGCAGCGCCCACTCACCCAGATCGAGCAGCGCCTCGTGCAGCGCATCACCGATCGCGCGACGCATCACCTGTCCGAAGCCTGGAGCAACCTGACGCCGACCACGTTCAAGGTCGACGACTTTGAAAGCAACCCACAACTGGTGCAGATCGTCCCACCGAACGAAACGGTCGTGGTCATCGGTTTTGAACTAAAAATGGGCAATCGCGCCGGCACGATGAGCCTGTGCATCCCCTACAACGTCATCGAGCCCATCATGGGCGTCCTGGCGGCCCAGAACTGGTTCAGTTACCAGCGAAAAGGGGGTCAGGAAGACCACCTGCGGAAGCTGACCAAAAACGTCAACAACGCCCCGGTCGAGATGCGCGTTTTCCTGGCGCAAACAACGATCCGCATGAGCGAACTGATGTCACTGCAGGTCGGGGACATTATCACGACCGACAAGGACTCGTCCAAGGACTGCCTGGTCGTCGTGGAAGGTAAGAACAAGTTCCTCGGGCAGTTAGGACAGTTCCGCGGCAGCAAGTCGATCCGAATCACACGGGCCGTGGATGGTGCCAACGAAGTGCCCACCAAGACCGGTGATTCACGATGACGCGCTCGGTCGCAGGGTCGACGGCTCGCGGTGGGGTCGGCAGTAGTGGTGTCGACATGGGCATTTCCACACCCGCCTCGACCCCCGGCGCTCGGCGGGTCCCCAAAAACTACCTCGAACGTTCTGAACTCCCACTGACCAGCCTGCTCTTTCTCTTGCCGTTGATCGTCGCTTACGAAATCGGCACGGAATGGTGGCTGTCGGACCCCGAAACGGGAACCCAGCACATCATCGCATTTAGCCTGATGCAGCAGTTCTTCATGCTGTTCGGCGCGACCGGTCGCCACCTGCCGGCATTGGCGGTCGTCGTGCTGCTGCTTGCGTGGCACATCGCTCGTAACGACAGTTGGACGTTACACCCCAAGACCTGCGTCGCGATGGCGGTGGAAAGTTGTGCGATGGCAATTCCATTGGTCATCATTGGTTACGCCGTGATGTACTACGTCAAGTCCATCCACCTGATGGCGACGACAAGCACCAGTGGACTGGTTGTATTATCGCTCGGCGCAGGGATTTACGAAGAACTGGTCTTTCGCCTCATCGCGTTTACCGCGTTGAGCTTCCTTCTGCGTGACTTATTCAAGTTTGGCTCTGCCAGTTCGGCCGTATTGATGGTAGTGGTGTCGGCATTTCTCTTTTCCCTATACCATTACTTGGGGACGGAAGATTTCCAGTTACCAAGTTTTGCGTTTCGCACAGTGGCAGGGATATATTTCGGAGCCCTGTTTTTGACCCGAGGATTTGGGATAACTGCTGGCGCCCATGCGGCTTATGACGTCTTTGTGACCTTGCAACAGCACCTTTCACGACAATCGGCTTAATTTTTCTCTTCGCAGGACGGAAGAGAATCCTATAATCCCCTCATCATCGCGATTCGCATCGGGCGGGTCGCTTCGGGTCGGCGATCGGCTCGGGTGGTTTGAGAGGGATCTCTCACTACCCATCAGCGAAACGCGTCCCACGTATCAAGGCGGTCGGCTTCATCTCCGTCGGCCGTGGAAGTTTATTCAATAGAAAGAGCACGGACGCCCATGAGCAACCGTACGAAACAGCGCCGCTCCGGCGGGCTGACTCTCCTCCTTTACCAGCGCACCTTGCACCCGGAACTCTTCAAGATTCTGGGCAGTGAACAGGTTACGCGCCGGGCCTACGATGCCGACGTGTGGCTCGTCGAAGGTGGACACGTCATTACCTTTCAGGCCGGTAAAACCGTCCTGACCGAGGTCATCGTCACCAACCACGAACCCCTCACGGACCGTGGCTTGCTGCAGACCATCCCCTGCAGGGGTGAAAAGTACCACGAGATGACGGTCGGTGGAAACGTCAAGTACATGATCAGCACGCAGGAAGAGCAGCTGACGCAGACGCTCTACGATGCGACCAAGCACGAGATCAGCGCCTACGCCGCCAAGCGCGAGCTGATGACCGCAGAGCTTCCCGCCGTTGGTGATAATTCGGCCAGCCTGCACGTCCTGGACATCGAACGCCGCAGCCACGAGCTGCTCGTTCAATCCTTCCATCTGTTCGACGAGAACCAGATGGTCATCAAGACGCAGGCGATCATCGAAGTCGTGAAGGGCTAAACGCCCTTTCCTGACGTCGATTGGTTCTGACGATCAAACAAAACGACCCGTGTGCGCAAAAGCCACACGGGTCGTTTTGTTTTCTTCTCGCTCTGGTCCCGGTACGCCGAGAGCCGCTGGGTGAGGGTGATTTAGATTTACTAACGACATGAGCAATCCGAGTCTGGTCCCCTCTCCCCCTGTACTCAAGGGTATCGGGAGAGGGCTAGGGTGAGGGGGCGTAGTCGGCCGAACGAGATGGTTTGGTCGCCAGCCCTGTTTAGTGTTTTCTGCAGTAAACGCCACGTCTATTGCGCAGGCAAACCCGCTCGGCCGCCCACGCCCCTTCACACCCGCCCTCTTCCGGGCATACCGTGCGTAGACGGGGGAGAGGGAGTGGATCGCTCGTCCAACTTGAACTTTACGCCACGCGGGTCACGATCTCATCATCACCGGCGTCGTCGTCCGACTCGTCGAGCATCATCGATTCACTGCTCTGCTGGATCAGCTGATCCATGAGTTGCTCGAGGTGCCGCGCGGTCTGGTTGAACGCGAAGTGCTGCTCGACGCGAGCACGCATGCTCTTGCCGAGCTTGGTTCGGTAGGCCGGTTCGCGAATGAGCTTGCTGACGCGCTCGATGTACGCCGCGGTGTCGCGGCTGCCGATCGTCCCTTCACTGCCGACGAACGTTGCAGCCTGACTGCAGTCGGACGCGTCGCTCCAGCGCATCGCGACGACCGGTCGCTCGACCGCCATTGCCTGTAACACGCCCGTCGCGCCCGCTGCGGGGAACTCGGCCAGGTACAGATCGGCGATCCGCAGGAAGCTGGGCAGGTCCTTGCGCTTGCCGGCGTAACCGACGCGCTTACCGACACCGGCGCTCTCAAACTTGCGCTTCTGCCAGGCAAGGTCACCCTCACCGACCAACAGGTAAATCGCGTGAGGGTGGGCGCGCAGAATGTTGATGGCCGTCTCGACGAACTCGGGGCTCATCGCATCGTCAAGGTTGCCCGCCGCCGTCGCGACGACAACTGCCTGGTCGGGGATTCCGTAAGCACTGCGCTGCGGGCCGGGGCCGGTGGCGTCGTCGACGTCGATCCCTTCGAGGATAAAGTGCACCTCGGTCTCGCGCTCGTGCCACATCTCCTTGTCGGCCTCGTAACGACCCTGGTCGACGTAGGACACGCAGTCGATACCCGCTGCGTACAGGGGCGTCCTGCGGATGAGGTTTAGCTTCACCCGCGCCACATCCCAGTCGGCAACCACGGCAGCGATCGGGTCACCCTGCGTGGCGTCGAACAGGACGACGTCGATCTTGTCGCGAATCAACTGGTCTGCCAACGCTCGGGCTGCGGTGACGATGTCGCCATCGGTCGGGGCGATCCAGTGCGAGACTTTCAGGCGGGACAGCAGTTCGATCGTGTCCTTGCCGCGCTTTGTGCTGGGGATGGCATAGGTCGTTTGCGCGTAGGCGGACTTATCGCGACGCACACCGGCGTCGGTGCAGTAGACGCCGAGTTTAAACCGCTTGCTGTCGTAATGTTTGGCAAAGCTGCGCACTGCCCGACCGGTCGCATCGTCGTCGGCGATCGTGCTGGTGATGTACGCGATCTTCGTCTGCTTGTTGTTCCACTCGATCATGTCAGGCCCGGTCCAGCCGATGCCCTGGGCGGCGCGGGCGTACTGCGTCGCGACGAACGTGCAGTTCTCACGGTCGGCCGAGTACCCACCATTGCTCGTGAGGTCGGCAACCATGCCACTGCCGATCGCTTCCAGGCCCAGCGCGTATTCACGCCTCGCAATCGCGCTGCTGCCGAAGCGGACGACGGGCTGCGCCTTGTCGTTATGCCCGAGGAAGCTGCTGATGCTCACAAACTGGCTCAGCACCTTCTGGTCGGAATAGTCGATTGCCTCGAGGCTTTGAAGCATGTGCTGGTGCGCCCGCCGCAGGTCGAGCATGGCGTGGGCGTGGTGGGCGAGGAATTTTTCCGCGCTGTTGGGTGAGTCCTGGTAGACCTCCAGCTGGGCCGGCTCGATCAGTTCACCCTTGTTGACACGATCCACCAATTCCATCAACGACGCCATGACGCAGTCCTTTCGCAATCCGAACAACGAGCACCTACGACGTACCGCTTATCGGGCGATGGTTTTCGGACCCATGAATTTGGGCAAGGGATGGAGAACGTCCGAGAATGGTGGACTGTTTGGCATTGCGCGATGGGTCGCATGGTTTGCCGTGGAATTCGGAGACGCGAAGGCGCGAAGGCGCGAAGGCAGATGAAGCCCTTGTTATTGCCCGAAATCTCCTTCGCGGCCCCTTCGCGTCTTTGCGTCTCTGCGTCTCTGAATTCCCAACTAAGGCGCAGAGTCCTTTGTCTAACAAACTCTTTCCCGGCAGAATGGTCGATATGAGCGTTCAAACGCACCTCCGCAACACCTTCCTCGCCGGCACTTTCGCTGCGACGCCGGTCGCGATCACTATCTTTCTCGTGCTGTGGGTCGAGTCCAGCACGCGCGGCGTCGCGAAGAACATGACCGGCTTGGATATCCCCTTCCTCGGCATCGGCGTGGCGATCGCGGGCATCTACCTGCTGGGGTTGCTCGTTACGAGCCTGCTGGGCAAGGCGATTCTCGGCGCGCTCGACAGTCTGCTAAGCCGCGTGCCGATCTTCAAGACGATCTACCAGGCCTGGAAGCAGATCTCCCTGACCGCCGGTGGGCGCGAGGGTGTCTTTTCAAAGGTAGTGCTGGTTCCCGACGAGACCGGCCGCACTTGGATCATGGGGTTCACCGAAGGCGTCGCGATCGAGAACGACCCTGACCACATCTGCGTCTTTGTCCCCGCAGCCCCCAACCCGATGAACGGCCGACTCTACTTCGCTAAAGCCAGTGATTGCCGCCCGGTGGACATCAGCGCGGAAGAAGCCTTCAAACTGTTATTGTCAGGCGGAAACTACGTGCCGCCGGAGATCGGGCTGGCGACGAAGACGTCGAACGGTGTAGTGACAGGCGCGCTTTCCTACCTCTCTCCCGATACGCCGGGGGAGGCCGGGTAATGGGGAATGCGAACGCCTCGATCGCGGCCTGCTTACTCTAACGTCGCGATTCTCGCGTCTTTCAACGCTGTCTTAATCTGTTCGATGTGAGCGAAGTCGCGCGTTTCGAGGATGCAGTTCACCGCGACGCGCGCGACATCCGCCGGGCCGAAGTGGCGGTCGTGATAGACCTCTTTGATGCTCGCCCCGGTCGCCGCGAGAATGGTGGTGAGGTTTGCCAATCCACCCGGGCGATCGGAGATCAGCGCCGTCAATCGGCACAGTCGACCGTCCGCGGCCAGACCGCGATCGATGATCCGGCTGATGGTCGTCACGTCGATATTTCCCCCACATAAGATCAGGACGACCTTCTTGCCCCTCAAATCGAGAGTCGGCTCCATCGCAGCGGCCAGGGAAACCGCGCCGGCGCCTTCGACGACCGTCTTTTCCAGTTCCAGGAGCCGCAATACGGACAATGCGATATTCGCCTCGTCGACCAATAGCACGCGATCGACCTTCTCCTTCACAATGTCGAAGCACAACTGCCCCGGTGTGGAAACGGCCAGCCCATCCGCAAGCGTGGGTTGTGGCGCGACGTGGGTCGGTTTGCCGACCCGCAATGATACGTGCATGCACGCAGCGTTGACGGGCTCGACACCGATGATCTGCACCTGTGGGCGCAGCGCTCTCATCACCGTCGCGATGCCCGCGATCAGTCCCCCACCACCCACCGGGACAATCACCGCGTCCAGATCAGGCACGTCTTCGAGCAACTCCAGCCCCATCGTTCCCTGGCCGGCGATGATGTGCGGGTCGTCGAACGCCGAGATGAACGTCAGCCCGCGTTCCTCTGCCAGCGACGTCGCGAGTCGGCGGGCCTCTTCAAATGAGTTGGCTTCCTGGATGATCGTCGCACCAAACGACCGCGTGTTCGTCACCTTCACGATCGGCGCCCACCTGGGCATGACGACCGTCACCGGGATGCCGAGCAACTGGCCGTGATAGGACAAGCCCAGTGCATGGTTCCCCGCGCTGGCGGCGATAACACCCTTGGCTTTCTGGGCGTCGGTCAACGCAAGCAATCGATTGCGCGCGCCGCGCTCCTTGAAGCTGCCGGTCATCTGCAGGTGGTCGAGCTTGCAGTAAATCTGCGCGTCGCAGTACCGGCTCAGTGACAGCGAGTACGGACACGGCGTGTGATAGATGCTGTCACGGATACGCACCCGGGCCGCGCGAACGTCATCAAGGGAAATCATCGGTGCCGACAGCATCACCGGGCGGTCAGTCGCAGGCAAGCGAGACGCGCAATCATGCAAACCGGATCGCTAAATCAGCAACTCCAGATGCTTCTGGCTCGCGGCGTCGAGGTCTTCCAGCTTTGCCAGTTCATAGACATTTCCATCCGCGTCCTTCACGCGAAATCGACCATCGTGCAGCCAACGAACGTCCTCGCGTTCCTGAACGCGAAACTCGATCGGCCCGCGATCTGTCTGGACATGCCACATCTGCAAGCCGAACTTCGTATTGATTGAAATGATCGACTTGATGCGTGGCACGAAGCTGACGCGCGCCAATTCGCGATCGACGAACGCCTTGCGCTCCGTGTCCAAGACAGCGAGGTCGTCGATCAGCAGGATTTCTTTCCCCTCGCTGCTGCGAACGCTGACGTAACGGGTCGGATCGGTCCACGGGAACGATCGGCGGAGGCGCACGTCGACGATGTCGTCCTGTCCCGGCCGCTTGAGCACGACGCGACCGAGCGCGTCATAGGACAGGCTGAACTCGGACGGCGTTTCCAGTGGTCTGATGGACATAGTCACAGTTCCTCTCCAAATCCCTGCGAAATTGCGAAGGTGTACAGCATCACGCCTGACGGTGCGCCACCGGCACGTTTGATCATCGTATTGATGTGCCCACGGTGATACGTCGCGTGATCGGCCACGTGCGCCATGCCCGCCCAGCGCGCTAATGCAAACTTTTGACCGGCGCGCGAAGTAAAATGAATCGGCTCCGTCAGCGAGTCAGGCGTCTGCTCGGCAGCGAAGCTCAGCAATTCGCGGTTGACGCTTTCGCACTCGTCGACGAGCGTTTGGCGCGACACGGTCTCTGGTTCAGTCGGGTACCGCATGTCCGTACCACGCAGCCGCTTGAGCCACACAGCCTGCGCCCGCACACCGTGGGCGATTTGCTTGTGCAGCGAACCCCACGAGATGTCCTGCGCTGCGTAGTAGCCCGCGTCGTCAACCGAGTGCGCTGCAGCCATCACCTGCTGGTCGGCGAAGACCATGTACTGCCACAAAAACTTCATTGCGGTAACGTCAATGAGTCCTTTGTACGCCTTGGTGATCGGGTCGGCCGGTTGGACGGTTCCCTCAGTCACGACCTTCGCCACCCAGCCGCTATGACCCTGTATCGTCTTGAGCAGTTCCGGATGAATCTTGTTCAGGTTGCGGCACGGCTCACGAATGGCCGTCAGTTCGATGACGACCTGGCCCACCTGCAGGCGGTCCCCCACGTTGAGCGTGTCCAGATCGACGCCACGCGTCGTGAAGTTCTCCCCGACCGACCCGGGCGGCAGGTCGATCCCTTTTGTGCGCAACCAGTCGTACAGTTCAATACTGTACAGGCAGATCGCGCGGTCCAAACCACCATGATACTTGCGGCTCTTCTGCCAATCTTGCGCGACCCCTTCAAAAGAAACGAAGGCTTCGGTGACGGAAAGCTTGGGCATCCCACCAAGAGAGATACTGAGTTGAGCGAGTTCGGCTGGCATGTCGTAATTCTTCGAAAGCGTTTTCCTCGCGTGCAGTCATCCTGAATTGCTTCGAATGCTCTCAGCGTTTAGCTGTCCGCATGAAGAGATCGTTCGGAGTACCTCAGGATGACGTGTCCCAAACCATTCTATTTCACCGTGATCCGCCTTGGCTCGTCGTCACTGCCGGACGGGTCCATACGGAACTTCTGGCAGTTCAGTTCCGCCGCCCGAGCTTGGGCGCGTTGGACCAGCAGGTTGCCAATGCCATGAGCCTTGTGGATCGCGTCGATGTTGTAGCATTCAACGAAGGCTTCCAATTCGGCCTTGTGGTGGTCGTCAAACCGCACGTGACCGTCGTTCATGACGATGGGTTGGATGCGGAAACAAAGGTGCCCCACAACGGTCTCACCGATGAACGCCGCAAACACCGCCTGGCGGGCCGAGAGCCACCCGTCGTCGTCGATGTGCAGCGAGGACCTATGTCCCGCGCGGTCGAGAAAGGACAACACCTTTGTCCACTCGACGTGCCAGTTGTCGACCAGTTCCACCCGTGGCTGCAAAGCCAGGACGGCGTCATTGGTCTTCTTTGCGTTCTGTTGTCGTGCCATCACTTTACACACTGCCTTCCCCAAAACATCTTCATCCATGAAGTCTTGACGCCTGACAGGCAACCGTTATTTCGCAAATGTCGTGCCTGAAGGGGTTTCCCCTATTCGTCGCGCGATCCCTCAGCGAATGGCGACCTGGGCGTTCATTTCCGCCTGCGTCTTGTGCAACTTCGCGTAGACGCCACCTTCCTTGTCGACCAGTTCCTCGTGACGCCCTTCCTCGGCGATCTTGCCTTTTTCCAACACCACCAGTCGGTGGGCCGCCTGCAAGGTGCTCAATCGATGCGCGATCGCGATCGTGGTCCGACCCTCGACCAGCCGATCCAGCGCCTGCTGGATCTGCTTTTCAGTCTCGGTGTCGACGCTGCTGGTTGCTTCATCCAGGATGAGAATGCGCGGGTTGTGCAAAATAGCCCGTGCGATGCTGATGCGCTGGCGTTCCCCACCTGAGAGGCTTTGGCCTCGCTCACCGACCATGGTGTCATAGCCATCGGGGAAACCCACGACAAAGTCATGTGCGTTGGCCGCCTTGGCCGCTGCGACGATCTGTGCGTTGGTGGCGTCGGTGTTGCCGTAGCGGATGTTGTCGGTGATCGTCCCGTGGAACAGGTAAGGTTCCTGCAAAACCATCCCGATCTGCCTGCGAAGCCACTTCACGTCGTACTCGCGCAAATCGTGTCCATCCAGCAGAATCTGCCCGTCGATCGGGTCGTAGAACCGGCTGATCAGGTTCACGAACGTGCTCTTGCCCGCGCCACTGGGCCCGCACAAGCCGACCATCTGCCCGGGTTCGAACACGACCGACACGTCGCGCAGCGCCGGTTGCGTTCCCTCGTAGCTAAACGCCACCTGCTTGAATTCCACCCGCCCCGCCGTCGTCACCGGCTTCAGGGCATCGGGCTTCGAGTAGATGTCAGGCGGCGTGTCGAGCACCTCGAAGACGCGCTGCGCGCTCGTGGCGGCCCGTGTGATCATGCGGTTGCTGTTGGCCAGTTCCATAATCGGCCCGTAGAACCTCGCGACGAACGCCGTGAACGCCATCAGCGTCCCGACCGTCGCACCCGGGCCGGGTTGGGTGATGACGAAGTAACCCCCGACCATCCAGATCAGCACCGTGCCCAGCTGCATCAACCCGGAGACGATCGGTTGCAGCTGCGTCCAGACGACGTGAATCTCCTGTTCCTTCTCGGTGTACTCGTCCGACCGCTTGTTAAAGCGGTTGACCTCTTTCTGTTCATTAGCGAACGCTTTCACGACGCGCACACCGGGCAACGCATCCCCGACGACCCCGCTCATGCGGCTCCAGTAGCCCCACAACCGGTGGAACATCCGCTGCATTTTCATCCCTCGGTAGTAGGCCAGCACCGCCAGAATCGGCAACGGCAACAGCGCCAGAAACGCCAGCCGCCAGTTCATCCAGAACATGACAATCGCGATCCCGAAGATCATCGTGATGTCGCGGATCAGGTTGACCGACCCGAAGACAATGAAGTCCCACAGTCGGTCCGTATCGTTCGTTACCCGCGTGATCAGACTGCCCGTTCGCCGTTTTGCAAAATAGCGTAAAGACAGTTCGTGCAGATGCGCGTAAACCTGATGACGCAGGTCGCGCGTCACGTTCGTGCCCATGCGCGCGAGCATGCGCATGCGCCAGCCACCGATCCACTCACTAAGCACGATGACCGCGACCAGGCCCGCCGACCACATCATCAAGCGGTGAGTGCGCTCGGCGTTGGGTAGCTCAAGGATCTGCATCTTGCCGGTCACCGAGTCGAAGATCTTCGGCTCGACGGCGGTGTCGATCAGTTGCTTAACGAAGATTGGTGGCAGCACTGTCATGCCACTGAAGATCAGCGTCAGAAAGAGCGCAAACCAGATCTGCTTACGATACGGCTTTGCAACGTCCAACAAACGCCAGAGGATTTTGCGCTGCTGCAGGCAGTTCGGACAGACGCCCTCGGCGTACGCGGGGATCAACTGGCCGCACTTGGGACAGTGTTCCTTCAACTCCGCTTCCCGCTCGACCACTTCCAGCCAGTCTGGTGGAACGTCCTTCCCTTCTTTCTTGTTCGGCAACCGCCGTTCGAGCTTACGCTGAAGCTTGGTCATGCCACGGCGATGCCGCTTGGAGTAACGCATCTCCGCGAGCACCTTGTTGCCTGCGATGAGCGACAATCGGTCGACACCCATGCCCTCGATCGTCTTGGCCTCTTCGACAGAGCTGATCTCCACCGATTTAGCCGGTGGTTTGCCATTGTCCCCCGCGCCCTCTCCCACGATAAGGACCTGCGTTTCCGTCAAAACCACGAACTGCTTGGCGTATTTGTTCTGCTCATCCAGGTCGAACTCGCTCCACGCGACGACGGACTGACCGTTTAGCTGCCCGTTAAACCGGGCCTTCAAATCCTGCGGCATCCCTGCTTCGCCCTCGGCTGGCACGGGCAGGCTGGTAATTCGATTTTGCTGCTCTTGGCTCATCGCGTCTCAGAACGGACGGGTTGCAGTCCGTTCCCCTCGTAATAGGATGTCTAAGTTACAAAAAAAAGCCACGCGGACAGAAAGGCCGCGTGGTATCGTTGGCTCGAAATGCGAAAGTTGCTATCGGTTAGCAGCCCTTCGCCCACGCGGCGACATTCGTGATACCCATGCCTTTCGGCCGGTACGCTGCCTCGAAAGTGGTGCGTGAAGCGAGAGCATACCGACACAATGCCGCTCTGCCCGATCCGTGTCAACATGAAAATATCAGTCCAATGCGTAGCCACTAAGCAATCCTGTCAACCTTTGCCATCGCCGCGACGTCCGCACTATTCTGACAGAAATGTAGCCCTCTCGCCGATCCATGCTAGGCATGCAAGCACCCACCGGTCTCTTTAATTTACAACTTCTTCGCTAAACTGTTTCATTCATGACATCCGCCAAGCCCGTAGCTCTCGTGACCGGTGGTGCCAAGCGTGTTGGCTTGGCTGTCGTGCAAACGCTCGCCGAGGCAGGCTTTGACATCGCGTTCACGTATCACACCAGCCGCACCAATGCCGACGAACTCATCAGCAATCTCGCGGCACGCGACACGAAAGCCATCGCGATCAATTGCGACCTGACCGACCCCGACTCGGCGACCGGTGAGATCGACGACGCGATCCGCAGCGCCTTCGGCAGTCTGAAGGTCCTCGTCAACAACGCCAGCCTCTACGAGCCCAGCGACCTTCAATCGACCAACCTGCCTCAACTACGAAAGCTGATGGCGATCCACGTCGAAACCCCACTCCTGCTCTGCCAACGCCTCGAACCGCTGCTCCGTGCCAGTCACGGTCACGTTATCAACATGGTCGACCTGCTCGCCGAGCGCCCTTGGCCGCAGTACGTCGCTTACTGCGCGAGCAAAGCCGCGCTGGTGAACCTGACGCTTTCCCTGTCGCGCACGCTCGCTCCCGACGTGACCGTCAACGGCATCGCCCCCGGCGTGGTCGAGTGGCCGCCGGACTATCCCAAGAGCGAACAGGAAAAGTATCTCAAGCGGGTCCCCCTGGCGCGATCAGGCACTCCACAAGACGTCGCGAACCTCGTCCAATTCCTCGTGACACGAGGGACATACATCACCGGGCAGATTTTGAAGCTGGATGGGGGACGGTCGCTCACGTAGAAGCTGTTTGAGCCTATCATCAGCATGACATCCCGAAGGGACTCGACGGGGTATGTTCGATCCCGTAGAACATTTCTGCGTTACCTACACGACAAGGCCATTCCCGCTCGGGCGAAAACTTTACGGGCTCTCGGCATGACATAGTGAAAGTGCGCGAAAAGTGAACAGACAGCGCACCGGCTTCAAACAGAAAACACGTCATTATCTGATTGAAAACGCGGACCTGTGCGCGCTTCGGATACGCTGCGCGCACTGGTGCTGGACAGGATGAGAGGCGACATCATCGGGTTGGGGCACGATGCGGGAGGCAGGATGAGAATGTCCAAAAATGCCCCAGGATGTCCCATCAAAGCGGCATATCGCTACCCCCGCTTACCGCCGTCGAGCCGCACAATGCGCTTGCAGAACGGCAGCCGCGTTATGGTGCAAAATGGTGCAGAATAGGGCAATTTCGGGCGGTTTTGCTTACCCATCCCGCCGCGCAAAGGAGGTCAAAGCATTCAAACGGACCGACTACACATGCCGCAGCTTGTTCAACCCGTTCAGCGCCGCGACTTTGTACGCCTCTGCGAGCGTGGGGTAGTTGAAGACGTTGTTGACGAAGAAGTCGACCGACCCGTCGAACGCCATGACGGCTTGACCGATGTGGATCAGTTCCGTCGCGCCGGTGCCGATGGCGTGGACGCCGAGGATTTTATGGGTGTCCTGATGGATCAGCAGCTTCAACATCCCCTCGTAGTCACCGAGCAGTTGGCCGCGCGCGAGTTCCTTGTACTGCGCGATGCCTGCTTCGTAGGGGACACCCGCATCGGTCAGTTGGCGTTCGGTTTTGCCGACCATGCTGATCTCGGGGATCGCGTAAATACCGTAGGGGAACAACTCGGGCAGCGAGTTGGTCGGCACACCGAACGCGTGACAGACCGCCAGTCGTCCCTGCTCCATCGCGGTGCTGGCGAGCGCGGGAAAGCCGATGACATCACCGGCGGCGTAGATGTGCGGGACCTCGGTCTCATACTTGTCGTTTACTTTCAAACGCTCGCGGTCGTCGGCGTGAAGACCGGCCTTTTCCAGCGCCAGCGACCCGGTCGTCCCCTGACGACCGACGGCGTACAGCAGTGTCGCGGCGCGCAGGTGCTTGCCGCTTTCCAAGGTCGCCTGGACGGCTGGCGCGCCGGTGGGCCCTTCACCATTGGCGATCACCTCGATCTTGGCGACCTTCTCGTTCATGCGCAGCGTGATGCCCGCGCGGCGCATGTGGTACTGGAACGCCTCGGTGATCTCTTCGTCCAGGAACCCGAGCACACTGGGCCGCCCTTCGACGAGCGTCACCTTCACGCCGAGCGTCGCCATCATGCAGGCATATTCGACACCGATGACGCCACCCCCGACGACGATCATCGTGCGCGGCAGTTCGTCGAGCTTCAGCAGGCCGTCACTCGTGAAGATGTACTTGGCTTCAAACGGAACACTGCGGGGTGTGGCCGGTCGGGTACCGGTCGCGATGACGAAATAGTCGGCCTGGATCTTCTCGAAATCGTTGGGCCGTTCGACGTTCAACGTCTTTGGGTCGTCGAACTTCGCTGCGCCCCAGATCAGCTCGACGCGGTTGCGCTCGAACTGGTCGCGGATGAGATTCAGCTCGTTCATGATGACCTGTTTGCTGACGTAGATCAGGTCCGAGACGGTAATGTCCTTCTTAACGCGCCCACTCTCACCACCGAAGAGGCTCCGCGTGCTGGCACCGGTCAGATGGAGGACAGCTTCGCGCAGCGCCTTGGAGGGAACGGTGCCGGTGTTGATCGACGCGCCCCCGACGACGTTGTTTTTCTCGATGATGCAGACGCGCTTGCCGAGCTTGGCCGCCTGAATGGCTGCCTTCTGCCCTGCAGGGCCCGTTCCGATCACAGCTACGTCGAAGTTGCGCATTGCGATTGTCTTTCCGGGGGTTGGTTGAACGCGAATGATAAGCACGGCACGACCGATTGCCACTTCATTCGCGCAGACTTCACAATCGGCCACGGAAACGCCTGTAAGCACAGACAAGACCTGTCGAAGAAGCTTCCTACTTCTCGCCGCTTCCTGCAATCTGAATTTACGCTGACCTTCCACCTCGCGAAGAACAGCGGGGGCTATTCGGATAAATCTTCCGTGGGGGATCCCATGGCGGCCGATTCAAACTCATGGGCATGGCGTTGGCGCATCGCCTCGGCGAGCAGGATTGCCGACGCATGGCTCAACGACAATGACGACGCCCCACCGCGTGTGGGGACGGCGACAAACCGGTCGCAGATCGACCGCACCGCGCCACTGAGCCCGCGCTTTTCACCCCCGATCGCCAGGATGCAACCGCGCGTCAGGTCGGTCGTGTACATGGTGCGCTTCGTCGTCGCCAGGCAACCGAACAACCGCAGTCCGCGCCGTTGGAGCTGCTTGAGAGGTTCGACGTCGTTGATCTGGGCCAACGGCAAGCGCTCGTACGCGCCCGACGCCGGCCGGGCGACTTCAACCGCATCGAAATCCCACAGGTGCTTCTTGATCATCACCGCGTGCACGCCCATCGCCTCGGCGGTACGCAACGTGAAACCGAGGTTGCGCTCGTCGTCCACCCCTTCCAACAGCAACAACAACGGTGGCTCGCGCAGACCGTCGACCAGTTCCAGCAACTGGTCACCGTTCAACCGTGGCTTGGCCGACACGATCGCCAGCACCCCACCGTGGGATGCGCCGTGGGCCATGGCGTCCAGTTCCTTGCTATCGACCCGCCGCACCGGCACACCGAGTTGCTCGGCGGTCGCAAGCACGTCGGCAACCTTCTCCGCGTGCGAATCGTGCCGCACGAGGATCACTTCGAACCGCCGATGGCGCGCCGCTAGCGCCGCGAGGACGGATGTCGTGCCTTCGATGTGCTCCATGGGGTGTAGGATACGGAAGAAGTGGGCAGTGGGTAGTGGACAGCAAACACATTGCGCGCCACGCAGCATGGGCTGC